>JBEKLP010000143.1:0-2511 GCA_050010135.1 Anaerolineales bacterium | reverse complement strand
GGATCATCGTCTGGAATTCCGCGGCCGAAAGGAAAAGATAATCCCGTCCGTTTTGTTCCCCCGGGCGGGGCGGCCGCGAGGTGGCGGTGACGATGATTTCGAAGGAGACACCCCGTTCCCGCATCCGGCGGATGACGCTATCCTTGCCGGCTCCGGCCGTTCCGGAGAGCACTATCAAAAGAGGGGAAAATGTCGGGTTAAAAAAATCGTTGACCATGGTTTCCTCTTGCTATAATATCCGCAACCGATCGACTGAAAGTGGAGGCGTTTCATGCCCGCATACGATTATCGTTGTTTGGATTGCCGGCACCGGGTTACGGTGGTCCAATCCTACTCGGACTATGGAAAAATTCAACCCGCCTGTCCGGAATGCGCCGGGACGCGGCTTCAGCGGTTGATTTCGCGCACCCGTTTCGCCCGTTCCGAAGAAAGCCGTCTGGAAACACTTTCGGATCCTTCCGCCTGGGGAGACGTCGATGAAAAAGATCCTCGCTCGATGGCGAAAATGATGCGCCGCATGGGTGGCGAGCTCGGCGAGGAGATGGGGCCGGAATTCGGCGAAGCCGTCGACCGACTCGAAGCCGGAGAAAGCCCGGAAGAGATCGACCAATCGATGCCGGGCTTGGGGGGCGATCCCGACTCCAACGGTTCGGAAGATTTAGAAGACTAGCAATTGTGTTTCCCGGATCCGATCCGGGACGTCACTGCCTTAAGAATTTGCGACCAGACGTCCTCCTCCTCTCTTTCCGCGTCAATCCGAATCCAACGAGAAGGTTCCTGGCGCGCCAGTTCCAGATACCCCTGACGTACCCTCTGATGGAAATCCACTTCCAACGCATCCAAGCGATTCCAATCGCCCTTTCCATGCCGGCGGCGGGCCAGGCCGATTTCCACCGGCAGATCCAGCAGCAGCGTCACGTCGGGTTTTAACTGCCCTGAGGCGAAATCGCAGATGGAAAGCAACACACTGCGATCCAAACCATGTCCGTATCCCTGATACGCTATCGTCGAGTCGGAGAACCGGTCGCATACCACTACCCCGCCGCGTTCCAGATGGGGACGGATCATCTGGCTGACCAGCTGCGCCCGCGACGCGCAAAACAGCAGGGTCTCCGCGCTCGGCTTGATCGCCGCGTTGGCATGGTCGTTCAGGACGGATCGGATCTGATCCCCAATGGACGTCCCGCCCGGTTCGCGCGTCAGCAGCACGTCGCGTCCGAGGCTGCGCAGGTATTCCGCCAGGCGCGGGGCATGGGTGGATTTTCCGCTTCCCTCGGGGCCTTCGAGGGTGATAAACAAACCCGGAGCATTGGGCGGCGTCATTTAGCTGCGATAAATCCGCACGCGGCGGCGCGGCTCCTTTCCAAAGGACTGCGATAGCAGATTCGACTGGCGGGCCATCTGGTGCTGCAGGCGGCGGATATACGCGGACGCGGGATTCAGGTCGATCGAGCGTCCCCCGTTGAGAATGCCGTTAATCGCCTCCTGCGTCTCCTGCATGGCGCGATCCATGGAATTGCCGGAAGCCGAGGTATGTCCGAGGTCGAACAGTTCCGAAAGGAATTGCTCCATCTGGTTGACGGTATTCGAGCGCAACACGTAGATCGGCCTTCCGGCGCGTTCGGCGTCTTCGATCAACTGCGCCCTGCGACGGTAATACGATTTTATCGTCACCACCGCTTCGGCCTCCCCCGGTTCGCTTGCCACCATCACCGGCACTTGGAGATACCGCGCCGCCTGCTCCAGGCGGTTGCGGGCAACGCCGTAGGGATACACACGGATCGGCTGGGATCGGGAGGGCGGGATATGCGGCGGGGTCGGCGAATACGGCAGACTGTCGGGCGATGGACCAGCCTCATATTGCCGGGACGCTCCGTTCCACGGCATAGAGGCTTCCGCGGCGGCACCCCGCCGGGGGCGCTCGCGGGCACCTTGGACCGCGGCGGCCGCGGAGGCGGCGGTCTCTTTGTGGACTTCGCCCTTCTCATCGCAATATCGCAATTGCGGGGGCAGGGGGCGGCCGCGCAGGATGGCGTCCACCGACGCGGCCACATCGTAATGGACCGCGAGGCGTTCCCGGTCCTGGATTTCCACCAGGATTTCAAATGTCGGAGGAGCGCGCCGTTCCAAGACAGTTTTTTGCGTGCCCCGCCGACGGGCTTCCTCGTCGGAGAGGGTGACGGATTCGATGCCGCCGACCAGGTCGGCCAGCGTGGGGTTGAGGAGGATGTTGTCGATGGTATTGCCGTGGGCGGTGCCGATGAGCTGAACGCCGCGTTCCGCGATCGTCCGCGCCGCGGCCGCCTCCAGTTCCCGCCCGATCTCGTCGATGACGATGACTTCCGGGTTGTGATTTTCCACGGCCTCGATCATCACTTCGTGCTGCAGTGAGGGGGTACGCACCTGCATTCGACGCGCCCGCCCGACCGCCGGATGCGGCACGTCCCCATCGCCGCCGATTTCATTGGAGGTGTCGACGATGACGACGCGTTTTGTTTCCGCGAGAATCCA
>JBEKLP010000142.1:0-2647 GCA_050010135.1 Anaerolineales bacterium | reverse complement strand
GTCGCTTTCATCCAAACCCCCCGCCCACAGGGATCCGAGGACGACAACCGACGGGCTGAGGAAATTCTCGCGCACCAGCGTGATGATCCCGTTCGGCAGAACCCGCCGCACGACGGTCTCGGGGCCCGGAACCGCGCGCAGATCCAGAGGTTCGATCGGCGGCCGGCGCTTGGCAACCCGCCTCACCTTCCGGCGCGCCGGGATGGGCTTTCCGCGGGATCCAATTTTTCTACGTTTCGCAACGGCAGCCATTCCGATTCTCCGTACTTCAATGGCCGGATGCCGGGGAGGATTTACTTTCCGCCCCGGTCGGCAAATAGAAACCGACCGTCCGGTTGCGCTTCGAAAGGACCTTATGCGCCACCCGCTGTACGTCGTCGGCCGTCACGGCCGCGAGCGAGGCAAGATAATTATCGAACCAGTCGATCGAGGCGAACATTTCGGCGTAGCCCATCCAGAAAGCCTGGTTGGTGACCGTTTCGCTGCCGTAGGCGAAGATCGCCCGCGCCTGCTTGACGGCGCGTTCCATCTCCTCGCGGCGCAGCGGATTCTCCACGATCTTCCGCAATTCCCCGTCCAGCGCGGCCAGCACCTGGTCCAGGGTTTTCCCGTTGCGGACCGTAGCGGTGATCGAATAGAGATACGGGTCGAGCGTCGCGGATAGCCCGCCGCTCACGCCCGCGGCCAGTTCGGTTTCCACAAGGGCTCGGTACAAGCGCGAGGTCTTGTTGGAAATTCCGCCGCTGAACATATTAAAATTGCTCGGTCCGGCAAGCACGCTGTCGAGCACGATCATCGGGAAAAAATCCGGATCGTTCGCCGCAGGCCCGTGAAAGGCCACTTCGACGAAGGCGGTTTCGCCCGGTCCTTCCACTGTCACCCGGCGCTCCCCCTTTTGGGCCGGCTCCGCGCGGGCGGACTGCGGCGGAGGGGGACCGGCGGAGACCGTGCCGAAAAGGTCACGGATCTGTCCCAGCATGGCTCGGGTTTGGAAATCGCCGGCCACCGCCACCAGGGCGTTGTTGGGAGTGTAATAGGAATGGTAATGGCGGTAGAGGTCGTCACGCGTCATCGAGGAAAGATCCGCCACGTCGCCGATCACTTCATGATGGTACGAATGCACCCGGAAAGCGGCGGCCTGCACTTCCTCGGAGAGCCGGAAGGTGGGTTCGTTCTCGTATCCCTGGCGTTCGGCGACGATCACCGTCCGCTCGGAGGTGACTTCCTTGGGAGCGAAGTTGCTCTCGGTCATGCGGTCGGCTTCCAGGCGCAAGCCGAGATCGATCCGGTCGGCGGGCAGGGTCTCGTAATACGCGGTCCAATCCAGCCAGGTCATGGCGTTCCACAGGCCGCCTTCGCGCGAAACCGCGCGGTCGAGGCTGCCGGCCGGGAAGGTGGGCGTGCCCTTGAACTGCATATGCTCCACCCAGTGCGAAATGCCGGTCAGGCCGGCGCGCTCATTGCGCGAACCGACGCGGTACCACACCCACAAGCTGACCAGCGGTGCGGCATGAATTTCTTTGAGCAACACCAGCAGCCCGTTGCGCAACCGGGCGCGGTGGACGCGGCCCGCAGTCATCGCGCACGGTCCTTTTTTCCGGCGGACGCCTGCGCACCCGCGTTGCCCCCGTTGTATCCGCGGCCGATTCCACGGTAGTGGAATCCGAGCCGCTTCATCTCCTCCGGTTCGTAGATGTTCCGCCCGTCGATTAGGTTGGGATTGCGCATAAGCTTTTGGATCCTCGAAAGATCCAGCTGTTTAAATTCGTTCCAGTCGTTGACCACCACCAAGGCATCGATCCCGTCGGCGAGTTCGTAGGGATCCTTGCACATGCGGATCTCGGGCATGATCCGGGCGGCGTTTTCCATGGCCACCGGATCGTAGGCGCGGACTTTCGCGCCGCGTTCCCTCAGCATCGCCGCGATCCGCAGTGCCGGTGTTTCGCGGATATCATCCGTGTTGGATTTAAAAGCAAGCCCCAACAGCCCGATTTCCGATTGCTCTAGTTTCCCCACCAGCGATTCGACGTGCTCGATCACCATCCGGCGGCGGTCCTCGTTGATATCCATCACGGCCTGCAGCAGTTGCGGGTTGCGCCCCTGTACCGACGCCATATAGGCCAGCGCCTTCACGTCCTTAGGGAAGCACGAACCGCCGTAACCGATCCCGGCCTCCAGGAATTGGCGGCCGATGCGCGGATCGTATCCCATCCCGCTGGCCACTTCCTTTACATCAGCGCCCAGCGCCTCGCAGATGTTGGCGATTTCATTGATGAAGGAGATCTTCGTCGCCAGGAAGGCGTTCGAGGCGTATTTGATCATCTCCGCCGTGCGCAGATCAGTGATCACGATCGGCGCGCGCAGCGGCAGATGCAACTGAGCCACCTTGTCGGCCGCCTCCCGGTCCATTGATCCAAGCACCGTCCGGGACGGGTTGAGAAAATCCGCTAGCGCCGATCCTTCGCGGAGAAATTCCGGACACGAAACGACCGAGAACGGGAGCGGTTTGGTAAGGCGGGAGCGGATGATCTCCGCCACCCAGTCCCCCGTGCCGACCGGGACGGTGGATTTGTTGATCACCACCAGCGGCTGCTGCATCGCTCCGGCGATGGACTCGGCCGCCTCGCGCACATAACGAAGGTCCGCT
>JBEKLP010000141.1:0-2684 GCA_050010135.1 Anaerolineales bacterium | reverse complement strand
ACCAGCGTTTGTTTGCGCGAGCGGTCGCCGCTCGACATCCCGCGAATCTGCGGAACGGTCATGTGGCTCTCGTCGATCACCAGCAGGAAATCGGGCGGGAAATAATCCAGGAGCACCCACGGCGGGCTGCCTGCCGCGCGCCGGTCGAGATGGCGGGAATAATTCTCGATCCCGGCGCAGTAGCCCACCTCGCGCAGCATCTCCAGGTCGTAGCGCGTGCGCTGTTCGATCCGTTCCGCCTCGAGCGGTTTGCCCAGCATTTGGTAATACTTGATCCGTTCGTCCAGTTCGGCTTCAATGTCGACGATCGCCGCGCGCAGTTTTTCGCCTTCCGCGATGTAGTGCCGCGCCGGATAAATGGCGATCTGCTCCGGCTCGCCCAGGATCTCCCCGGTCACCGGATGCAGTTCGCTCAGCCGCTCCAGTTCGTCGCCGAAGAACGACATCCGGTAGATCGATTCCCCGTAGGCGGGCATCACTTCGACCGTATCGCCGCGGACGCGGAAGGTGCCCAGTTTGAGCTCGGTGTCGTTGCGTTCATAGTGTATTTCCACCAGCTGGCGGAGCAGCGCGGTGCGGCGGTAGGACTTCCCGCGCTCGAGGTTGATCACCACTTTGCCGTAGGCTTCGGGAGAGCCGAGCCCGTAGATGCACGAGACCGAGGCGACGATGAGCACGTCGCGCCGCGAAACCAGCGCCGCGGTGGCCGCCAAGCGCAGCCGCTCGATTTCGTCGTTGGTTTCGGTTTCCTTTTCGATGTAGAGGTCGTGCCGCGGGACGTACGCCTCGGGCTGGTAGTAATCGTAATAGGAAACGAAATACTCCACCGCGTTCTCGGGAAAGAAATCCCGGAACTCGGCGTAGTCCTGCGCGGCGAGGGTTTTATTGTGGGCGATCACCAGCGTGGGCCTTTGCGTCCGCGCCACCACGTTGGCGATGGTAAAGGTTTTCCCCGTGCCGGTCGCGCCCAGCAGAACCTGGTGTTTCTCGCCCCCTTGCAGTCCGGCCACGAGGCTCTCGATCGCCTGCGGCTGGTCGCCGGTCGGCTGGTACAGGGAATGCAGACGAAATTCCATCTCAGGGCATGGGCGGGAAGGCGCCGGCCGGAGCGTACCAATCCTGCGGATTGATATTCTCCACCACCTCGCCGGCCTTTACCTTTATCGCGATCAGGGTGTGATCTTTGCAACCGGCCGCCAATCCGCACGGCACCGCCTTGGAATATCCGGCGGCGAGCTTGCCGTCGAGCGTGTACGCAACGACGTAATACTCACCGGCCGGCACGCTCAGCTCGTACGTTGCTTGGCCCTGCACCGTCGATACCTCCGCCGCCTTGCTCATGGTGCCGGTTTTAAAGGCGATGATCCGTTGCGCGACGATCACCGAGGCCGGATAAATCAAATGCCCGCGGATGGTTCCGTTACCCGTGCCGGCCGGTTTCGTCCCGCCGGCTTCGAGGGTTCCGATTGATGTGGCCGCCGACTCGACGGTTTGGGGAATTTCCGTTATGCCCTTCACGACGGTTTGCTGTACGACGCCGAGCGTGCTTTGGATGCCGGCGAGGTTGGGACAGGCACAAGCCATCCCGACTAGGGCCAGCGCCATGACAA
Source organism: Anaerolineales bacterium (assembly GCA_050010135.1). Taxonomy (GTDB): domain Bacteria; phylum Chloroflexota; class Anaerolineae; order Anaerolineales; family RBG-16-64-43; genus FEN-1073. The sequence goes on along the minus strand of JBEKLP010000141.1, from coordinate 1,074 downwards.
TGAGAGGTAATTTGCGCATTGTTCCTCCTTGCATTTGGAATACACCGTAGAAAAGTAATTTTATCAGAATGGGTTCGGGATCCCGGGGGATTTATTTTCTGCGGCAGATTCGGTTTTTTCTCTGACATTACTATGCGGCGGCGTATTTAATCCCGTGCGTTACCGATTCCTCGAGCCGCTAAGCGGCTCTCGGAATGACATATACAGCATGTCATTCCGAGGAGCCCTGGTGGTTTTCGGGGCGACGAGGAATCGGTATCGCGCAGAGGATGGATCGCTCTCATCAATACATAGCAAGCGTTAGGTAGGGAAGATCGTTGATCGATGTTTTTTCCGATGAATCAACAGCGCTTCTTGAATCCTTCCGGAACGCGCAACAGAACCACCAATGCCAGGAGCGCGAAGAACGCGCTGCTCAGGAACAACGCGGTGTATCCGAAGAATAGTCCCGGCCGGGCATTGTTCAGATAATCGATCACCGGGCCGGTGAACCGGCTGAGGGCCCCGGCGCCTGCGGTGGCGAGGTTGGTGAGCCCCAGGAACTTTCCGGCTTCCGCCTGCGGCGCAAGGTCGGTGGCCAGCGCCCAGTTGGAGGTGATGAAGATCCCGGCCCCGGCGCCGATGACACTCCCGCACAGGAGAACCGCGGTCGAGGAATGGGCTAGGATCATCAGCAGGCTTCCGCCCGCCACCAGGATCGCCGCGGCCACATGCAGCGGTTTGCGTCCGAAGCGGTCGCACAGCCAACCGCTGCCGAAGGCGAACGCCGTCAGCGAAAGCGCAATCGCCGCCATCAAATCCCCGGTCAGCTTAACCGGATCGGCCACGCCCAGCGTATCGCGGATGAAATATTGCGCGAAGGCCTGCACGCCGTACACCCCGGCCAGAAAAACGAACCGCGAAACGATCAGCCAGGCGAAGCCGGGGGCCGTGTTCCAGTGCACCTGGAACATTTCCCTCAGCCCCTCGCGGCGCGGCGCGTCGGACGATCCGATGCGGCTGTCCTTCTCGCGCGATCCGGCCAGCGTGAGGAATCCGGTGAGCGCCAGCACCGCCGCGACGATCGCCACCGCC
>JBEKLP010000140.1:0-2858 GCA_050010135.1 Anaerolineales bacterium | reverse complement strand
CGACGGCCACCAGTTCGTCGAGGACGCGTTCCGGCGGGGCGCCGCGGTGGCGCTGATCGAAAAGGAAATTCCGGGATGGACAACCGTCGATGTGCGCGGGGAATCGCTTGCCCCGGAATTTCTTCCGCCGGCGGATCCGCGATCGCCGTTGCACCTCTGCCTGCGGGTGAAGAATTCGCTGAAGGCGATGCAACATATCGCCGGCGTCTGGCGCGCGCGGCTCTCCAATGTGCGCGTGATCGGCATTACCGGATCGGTCGGCAAATCCACAACCAAGGAGCTGACCGCCAATGTGCTGGCCGTCCGGTATACGACCCTGGCCAACGAGAGCAACCTGAACAACGAAATCGGGTTGCCGCTGACTCTGCTCAAGGTGACCGAAGCCCACCGGCGCGTCGTCCTGGAAATGGGGTTCTACGTACCCGGAGATATCGCTTTCCTGTGCGAGATTGCCAAGCCCCAGGTGGGTGTCCTGACAATGATCGGGCCTGTGCATCTCGAGCGCGCCGGAAGTTTGGAGGCGATTGTCAACGGAAAAGCCGAACTGGTGGAAGCCCTGCCTGCGGACGGTACAGCGATTCTCAACAACGACGACGCCCGCGTTCGCTCCCTGGCGTCGCGGACCAAAGCCAAAGTGTTTACCTACGGCTTGGACCCGGAATCGGATTTATGGGCCGACCGGATCGAGGGATTGGGGCTGGAAGGGGTGAGCTTCGATATGCACTATGCGGGGGAAACCCTGCACATTCATCTCCCCTTGCTCGGCCAGCACTCGGTCCATACGGCCATGCGCGCTTCCGCCGTGGGATTGACCGAGGGGTTGAATTGGCAGGAGATTATCGACGGATTGCTCACACCCGCCACCCAGTTGCGCCTGGTCGCAGTCACCGGACCGGGGAATTCGCTTCTGATCGACGACACCTATAACGCCTCGCCGGATTCGATGATCGCCGCGTTGAATTTACTCGCGGAACTGGACGGCCGCAAAGTGGCTGTGCTCGGCGACATGCTGGAGCTGGGGGAATTCGCAGAAACCGGGCACCGGATGGTGGGGGCGCGGGCCGTGGGTGTGGTGGATCTACTGGTGGCGGTCGGGGAAAAGGCCCGCTGGATCGCCGAAGAGGCACACTCCCAGGGTCTGTCTTCGGCCCAGATCGCATGCTTCGGAACCGCAGCGGATGCGCTGGAGTTCTTGACCAACAAGATTGGCGAAGGAGACGTGGTTTTGGTGAAGGGATCGCGCGCCTTGAAGCTGGATGAGATTGTCTTAGCACTCGAGGTGCCGGAATGAACAACCAGGTGCCGCTGGCCCTCAGCCTGGGAGCCATCGCGTTCGCGTTGACCGTGATCTGGGGCGCACCTTTCCTGCGGGTCTTGCGCTACCTGGGGGTGGGGAAACAAATCCGGGTCGAGGGGCCGCGCAGCCACCAGACGAAACTCGGAACGCCGACCATGGGCGGATTGCTGATTGTCATCCCCGTTCTGGTCATGACGCTGCTTCTCAACACCGTCCCGATCCTGGGCCGGAACCTGCTCGGTCGGTCGGTGCTCCTGCCCCTGGCGGTGATGATGGCTTTTGCCACTCTCGGGGCGGCCGACGACATCCTGGGAATGAGGGGCCGCCCGATGCGGGCGCGGGTGAAATTTCCGCTTCAAATACTGGTGGCCGTTGTGGTGGCGGTGGGTTTGCGATACGTGCTTCATGTTCCCAACATGTTTCTCCCGGGCATGAAGGTCGCGTTCGACCTGGGGGTTTGGTACGTCCCGATCGCCGCGTTCATCATCATCTGCTCCACCAACGCCGTCAACATTACCGACGGGCTCGACGGTCTAGCGGGGATCATCGCCGCGACGGCGTTCGTCGCCTACGGCATGATCGCCGCCCTGCAGAGGCAAGTCTACCTGATGCAATTCTGCTTTACCCTGGTTGGCGTCCTCTTCGCGTTTCTTTGGTACAACGCGCACCCCGCGGAATTGTTCATGGGCGACACCGGATCCCTGGCGATGGGCGCGGTACTCGGGGTGGTAGCTCTGATGACCGCACAATGGGCGCTCCTCCCGCTGATCGCCATCATCCCGGTTGCGGAGACCGCCAGTGTGATCCTTCAGGTGGTGTATTTCAAATGGACCAAGGGCAAGCGTTTGTTCAAAATGGCGCCGCTGCACCATCATTTCGAATTGCTGGGATGGAGCGAGACCCAGGTGGTACAACGATTCTGGCTGATCGCTTTGCTGGCCGCCATGATCGGCATCGCGTTGGCGGTTGCGTAGAGACGGGATGATGCGGGAGTTGGCCGGCAAGAAGGTCGCGGTGCTCGGTTTGGCCCGGCAAGGGGTGGCTCTGGTTCGGTATCTTTCCGGCAAGGGCGCTCGGGTGACCGTATCCGACATCAAACCGACGGAGGCATTGCAGGTGGAAATTCGGGAACTTGGCGGCATGCAGATCGATTACCGGCTGGGCGGGCACCCGCTCGAGATACTGGAGGGGGCAGACCTGCTGTGCCTATCCGGCGGCGTGCCTTCCGATCTGCCGATCGTCACCGAAGCCAGGCACAGGAACATTCCGGTTACCAACGACACCCAGCTTTTCTTGGAGGAGACGCCGGCCAAGGTGATCGGCATTACCGGATCCTCGGGGAAAACCACCACCACGACCCTCGTGGGAATGATGGCCGAAGCCGCCGCCGAACAGGGGCAGGGCGGGCGGGCGTGGGTTGGCGGCAACATCGGGAACCCGCTTCTGGGCGATATGGAAAAGATGCGCAAAGGCGACTTGGCCGTGCTCGAGCTTTCCTCGTTCCAATTGGAATTGGTCGAGTGCAGTCCGCAGGTGGCGGCGATCCTCAACATCACGCCCA
>JBEKLP010000139.1:0-2920 GCA_050010135.1 Anaerolineales bacterium | reverse complement strand
GCCGGATGCCCATGTGGCGTTTGCGCCCGGCCTTGCCCAGTTTGATGTTGCGCCGGTCCACGTTGCCCACCACGCCGATCGTGGCGTAGCACGTTTGCCGGATCAGGCGCATTTCGCCGGACGGCAGGCGCAGCTGGGCGTACTCGCCTTCCTTGGCCAGCAGTTGCGCGCCGGTCCCCGCCGAGCGGGCGAGTTGCCCGCCCTTGCCTTCCTGGAGCTCGACGTTATGGACGAGCGTGCCAACAGGGATCTGTGAAATCGGCATCGCGTTTCCCGGCCGGATTTCCGCCTTCGTGCCGGAGACGATCGTATCGCCCACTTTCAGCTCGAGCGGGGCGATGATGTAGCGCTTTTCCCCGTCGACGTAGTTCAGGAGCGCGATTCGCGCCGAGCGGTTCGGGTCGTATTCGATCGCCGCCACTTTGGCGGGAATGTCGAACTTGTCCCGCTTGTAATCGATCAGGCGCTGGTGCCGGCGGCTGCCGCCGCCGCGATGGCGCACGCTGATGCGGCCGTAGGCATCCCGTCCGCCGCGCTTCTGCTTGTGGACGAGCAGCGATTTTTCCGGGGTGTGCTTGGTCACCTCTTCGAAGCTGGAACTGGTCATCCCGCGCCGCCCCGGCGAGGTGGGTTTGTACGTTTTCACCGGCATGGCGTTATCCCTTCACCCCTTCAAAGATGGGGATGGTCCCCTTCGAGAGTTTAACGATCGCTTTTTTATAGCCACCCCGGCGGCTGCGCTGGCGGCGGGTCCGCAGCGAGCGGGTGGTTTTCGGCGTGGCCACCACGATTTCCACGTGGGCGACCTTGACGTTTTCGAACATCTTTTCCACCGCGTGTTTGACCTGAATCTTGTTGGCATTGGAAAGGACTTCGAAGGTGTACTGGCTTTCCTTGGCCAGGCGGATCGATTTTTCCGAAATGATCGGACGGCGCAGAATATTTTCCAGATGTTCCGTCATTCGGCCCTCCCCGGATCCAGCCATTTCCGAATTTGCTCCAGCGACTCCAGCGCCAGAACCACTTTTTCGTACTTGAATAAATCCCGGATGTTCAAATATCCGGCGCGCAGAGTCTTTGCCTTGACCAAGTTGCGTGTGGAGCGCTCGACGGCCTCGTTGCGTTCCGGAAGGAGCACGAGCGCGTCTTCCGTCCCGACCACCGCCTGCAACGCCTTGGCCATCGCCTGGGTGCTCACCCGCGGCAGGGCGATCCGGTCCACGATTACGATCGACTTTTCCGAATTCTTGACCGAGAGGGCCGAGCACAACGCCGCCCGGCGCATCTGCTTGGGCATCTGCAGCGTGTAGCTTCGGGGAATGGGCGTATGGACTTTGCCACCGCCGCGCCATTGGGGCGCGCGGGTGGAACCCTGGCGGGCGCGTCCGGTCCCCTTCTGTTTCCACGGTTTGCGGCCACCGCCGCTCACTTCCCCACGCCCCTTGGTTTTATGGGTGCCCAGGTGCGCGTTCGCCTGTTGATAGACCAGCGCCTGATGCATGAGGTCCTTGCGGACGGGCGCCTCGAAGATCGCGGCCGGCAATTCCACCGTACGCACCACCTTGCCCTTCATGTTGATCACGTCGACTTCCATCGTTGTCGCTTCCCTTCTTTTGCCGGTGGAATTCCGTTTACTGTTTGCGCGCTTCGCGAATGACGACGATCGCGCCTTTGGGTCCCGGCACGCTGCCGGCCAAGCCCAAGAGGTTGCGTTCCGAATCGACCAGCGCAACCCGCAGCCCGGAAGAGGTTACCCGGGCGGTGCCCATGTGGCCGGCCATGCGCTTGCCTCGGTAGACCCGTCCCGGCGTGGTTGTGGATCCGATGGAGCCCGGAGCGCGCTGCCGGTCGGATGCTCCGTGCGTTTTGGGGCCGCCATGAAAACCGTGCCGCTTCACTCCGCCCTGGAACCCCTTGCCTTTCGAAGTGCCGACGACGTCCACCTTTTCGCCGGCCTTAAAGATATCGACACCGACGCGGTCTCCCGCTTTCGGCGTCTCGCCGGCATCCACCCGGAATTCCCGCAGGTATTTCAGCGGTGCCAGGGAGGCTTTTTGCAGATGTCCCAACTCGCCCGTGGTCAGCCGCTTGCTTTTTACTTCCCCGAATCCCAGTTGCACGGCGGAATAGCCTTCCTTCTCAACGGTGCGGACCTGGGCAACAAAACACGGCCCGGCTTCAATGATCGTCACCGGGATCAACCGCCCGGCATCGTCAAAGACCTGGGCCATGCCCAATTTTTTCCCAATTAATCCCTTCATCCTTTGTCTCCTCTGCTGATATAGGACTGTCAGCCTGGGAAGGGCTGCATCATCCTTGAGCCCGTCAGTCAACCCGCCGTCTGTGCTTGCGCGCAGGTTCGGCCGGGTTCTTTCCGGGCGGCACTTTCCGAACGAATTAGATCTTCATCTCCACATCAACGCCCGCCGGCAAATTCAACCGCATCAGGGCATCGAGCGTCTTGGCATCGGGTTCGAGCACTTCGATCAGCCGCTTGTGCGTGCGAATCTCAAAATGCTCGTGCGAATCCTTGTCGATGTAGGCGCCGCGGCGAACCGTGAACAGTTCGCGCTCGGTCGGCAGGGGAACCGGGCCCACCACGTGGGCTCCGTTCCGCTCCGCAGCTTCCACGATGCGTTTGGCCGACTGATCCAGGATGCGGTGGTCGTATGCTTTGAGACGGATGCGGATTTTTTGTCGCGCCATGATTGTCGCCTAGTCGATTATCTCAGTGATCACGCCGGCGCCCACGGTCAGACCGCCTTCGCGTATCGCGAATTTCGAACCCTTCTCCAGCGCCACCGGCACGATCAACTCCACCGTCAGGTTCACCGTGTCCCCCGGCATCACCATCTCCACCCCTTCCGGCAGCGTCAGCACCCCCGTCACGTCCATCGTCCGAATGTAGAACTGCGGCCGG
>JBEKLP010000138.1:0-3067 GCA_050010135.1 Anaerolineales bacterium | reverse complement strand
TCTGTTCATCAAACCTCGGCGGGGAAGCGCAGGGCAGGGCGCGTTCCGGGTGGAGAACGAACGCCAATTGGAGTTTTTCCTAACCTACGTGGAAGATCCAATCATCCAGGAGTGTCTCCCCGGTCCGGAGATTACCAGCGACACTATATGCAGCGCCGGCGGCGAAGTGTGGGCCGTTGTTTCCCGCAGGCGGATTGAAATCCGCGCTGGAGAAGTGGCCAAGGGGGTAACGGTTTGGGATGAACGCATTGCCCGCGGATGCGTCGAAGCGGCGAAGGGTATACAGGCTGCCGGTCCGATCACCGTGCAGTGCATTTTGCGGGACGGCGAGCCGTTCTTCACCGAAATCAACGCGCGCTTCGGGGGAGGCTGTCCGCTGGGAATCGCGGCCGGCGCAAATTCACCCAAGTGGTACCTGGCCGAGGCCGCGGAAATACCGTTGAAGATTCCCGCGATGGGAAAGTACAAACAAGGTTTGTCCATGACGCGATACGATGAATCCTTCTTCCTGCCGGAAGACAAAATCCGTAAGATCGGATTGTCCTCTTGACGCTAAGCGATAGACTGCCCATGGTTGCCCCACCCCACTTTTTTCTGAAAAATTTTCTCGTCCTGATTATTCGATATTTATTTATTTCCAGCAATGCGATAATAATAAAAACTTCGACTTCTGTCCCATAATTCCCGGATCGGTGTCCTCCATGAGACTATTTTTCCCCGCCGGTCGAATTGCCACATCCGATCCGAATTACCCCGGAACAACCAAATCCAATACGCCATATTTCCCGTGTGATTGACCAACCAACCGCACTGCGAAAGCATATGCGTCACGGCTAGCAGATTTTGTCCAAAGGCAAACCGTCGGGTGGCCCCTTCGTCGTCGGAGAACATGGCCTTTGTTGATTGATTCTCGTCGATCAAGGGCAGCTCTTCTACTGCAAAACACCGCTGACCAAAATGCTTCAGGAAAAGATCGGATATTTGACGCACTTCCGTTTGGATCCAGACGCGCAGCCCGGAATTTGAATCGAGCAACCGCTCCGTCAACTCAATCAGTCGACGAGGATCCGCCAATACGACCTCCGTTTTCTTTTCGGACCCCCGATAACAAACTCCCAATGTATTCGAATAATCGATCTGATATTTCGAGATCAATCCGGATTCTATGCTCTCGATCGAGGGGGCCAATTGGAAAAATCTGTTGATGAAAGGAGCGATAGGGAGAATATTCTGGAACCGATAGGAATCGTGGTAACCGAGAGCCTTGAAGGAAAATCGCTCACCCAGGGGCACTTCCGGATGTGTCTGGAAATATTGAGGATATAAATCCGTTTTTCGCTCCACCTGTATCGCATCTCGGTAGAGCGAGAAAGCGCGCGAGAAATCGATGCGGTCCGGGATGATCCGATAATCATTGAATAGATGGATCAATCCGAAGAGCGTGACCGTGCAATTGGAAAAAAAACCCTCATTCCATAGGCAATATAGAACATTGTTCGCGGGCTCGTATTCGCACCACCCACGAAAAGATATACCTTCATTTATTGATGAAGGACGATTCACCGGCATAAATTTCCTCAAGTGTGGACCAATTATCCGGGCATTCTCTCGATTCTAACATATAGGATTAAATCAAAATTCTCTCTCAACAATTCGGTCTTTGAAACAGATTTATTTTCCGGGAAGTATAATGGGATCATGATTCTATAGAAGGGAAGGAAATTGTGCTGGTTCAGAAAATCGGATGCGAGGTTTTCGGATTACATCAACCGGCGGTTGAGGCGGCGGGAACGGGCCACAAGCTAATCCCCAAAACCGGGTACGGGGTACCGGGATCCATTTTCCTTGGACGGCGATAAAGGGCGGCATCTACCACCATGAAAAATCTTAAGGCCGTTGTGTTCGACCTGGACGACACGCTCTATCCCGAACGGGAATATATCCGGAGCGGGTTTCGAGCCGTGGGCGAATGGGCCGAGCAACGTCTGGGTCTTTCCCAGGCGATTGTCCGGGCGGAGCTGCAAGCCTTGTTCGACGCCGAGTTTCGCGGGGATACCTTCCAATGGTGGCTTTCCGAGCGGGGATTGCCGGAATCACTGCTGGGGGAAATGGTGCGGATTTTCCGAACGCACACTCCGCGGATCGTGCTGTCTCCCGATGCGGAACGAGTGCTGTACGAACTGAAGCCGGGATACCGCCTTGGCTTGGTCACCGAAGGGCGGCGGGAAAACCAGCAAGCCAAAATCCGCGCTTTGGGGTTGGAACGCTGGTTTTCGGCGGTCGTAATCTTGGGGGAAGAAGAACGCACCGAATGGAAACCCAGCCGCAAGCCCTTCGACTGGATGCTGGGGATGCTGTCGGTGGCGGGCGAAGAAGCTGTGTATGTGGGCGACAATCCGCGCAAGGATTTTCGCGGCGCGCGCGAAGCCGGGATGGCGACGATCCGAATCCGGCGCCCCGAGGGATTGCATGCGCGGGATGAACCGGCTTCGCCAGCCGATGCCCCGGACCGGGAAATCGAAAGTCTGGAGCGGCTGATGGATTCCTTGGGCCGGGAAGAAAAGGAATAGGCGCAAGATGAATTGGGTTGGTGGATTTACGGTTGCCAATTGGGTGATCGTGTTTCAGTCTTTTCTCATCGCCTCGTTTCTTCTTATTCTTTGGATTTATCTTCCGATGTTTTGGGGAGCGCCGTGGATTCCGGTCGGATTACGCACGGCGGACAGGATGCTGCGCATGGCGGAGGTCCAACCCGGGCAGACAGTTGTCGATCTCGGTGCCGGCGACGGGCGCATGGTTATTCTCGCGTCGAGGAAGTACAAGGCCAGGGGAAAGGGCGTGGAAATCGACCCGCTGCGGGTCCTGGCGGCCAAGCTAAGCATCCGTTTGTTCGGTTTAGGGGGAAAAGCATCTGTTCGATGGGGAAATTTACACAGGTTCGATTTCAGCGGGGCCGATGTGGTTACGTTGTTTTTGATGCAGGGCACCAACCAAACGCTGAAAGACAGACTGGAGAAAACCCTCCGGCCGGGTGCGAAGGTGGTGTCGCATCTTTTTTCGATGAGTG
>JBEKLP010000137.1:0-3300 GCA_050010135.1 Anaerolineales bacterium | reverse complement strand
GAACCTCATCGTCTGCTTGTTAAAGCCGCATCTACCATCGGTAATGGGCGAAGGCGCGGTTGGCCTCGGCCATCTTGTGCACTTCCTCGCGTTTCTTCACAGCTGCGCCGGTGTTGTTTGACGCATCCAGAAGTTCCCCGGCCAAGCGCTCGATCATGGACTTTCCGCCGCGGGCGCGGCTGGCGGCGAGAATCCAACGAACCGCGAGCGAATCCCTGCGATCGGCTTCCACTTCCACCGGCACCTGGTACGTCGCTCCACCCACCCGCCGGGGTTTAACCTCGATCTGCGGGCCGACGTTGCGCAAGGCCTGTTCGAAGATTTCCAGCGGTTCCTTCTGGCTGCGTTCCTGGATCAGCTCGAAGGCGTGGTAGACGATCGTGGTGGCGACGCTTTTCTTCCCCCGGCGCATGACCTGATGGATGAAGCGGTTGACCTTTACGCTGTTATAGCGGACGTCCGGAGGAACTCCCCGGGACGTCTTGCGCTCTCTTCTCGCCATGATCCAAACTCCCTGAATGCAACGCCCGTCGGATGCGCGACGGACCGCGATTATTCCTTCTTGGTTTCCTTCGGACGCTTGTTGCCGTACTTGGAGCGACCCTGCCGGCGGGCCTCCACGCCGGTGGTGTCGAGCGTCCCGCGCACGATGTGATAACGCACGCCCGGGAGATCCTTCACGCGCCCGCCCCGGACCAGAACGACCGAGTGCTCCTGCAACGAATGTCCCTCGCCCGGGATGTACGCCGTGACCTCGATGCCGTTGGTCAGCCGCACGCGCGCGATCTTGCGCAAAGCGGAATTTGGTTTCTTCGGGGTCATCGTCCGGACGACCGTGCATACGCCGCGTTTTTGCGGTGCGCCGCGCGGTTGGCGGATTCTGCGCTGCTTCCGAGCGTTCAAGGTGTACAAGAGCGCCGGAGCCTTGCTTTTGGCCTTCTTCCAGTGCCGGCCCTTGCGGACCAATTGATTGATTGTCGGCACGATCTACCTCCCAAAGACTATCCTCGCGCGAAAAAATCCCCTGCTAACACCCACCCCTTGCAGTAGGGGAGGCCATCCAACATGCATGATGGCCTCGCCCCACACGACGACTATGAAATTCGAGCGTCGGAATTTTCCCGGCCGCTCCGGTGAGAATCAGGGCAATGGGCGGCAATTTTACCATGGGTAAAAATGGGAGTCAAGCTTAATTTCCATTCCTGGCAGAGGAAACTCGATAAACCGGCCTTTTTTAAGCAGCTGGATTGGCCTACATTTCCGATAAGAATTGACCTGATAAAACCATTCTCTTGACTTATTGACAATCGGGCCTTATAATACTCGTTCGCCCAAATGACTTTTTGGATACCTTTTCGGTCTGAGACGACAGGAACGGCTTCCCTCAGCTAGAGGGAAGCTGCTTGTCCGACCGTTAATTAGGAGAGCGCTATGGCCTTAAGCGGACGCAAATCCTACGCTCGTATCCCCGAGATTCAAATCCTCCCGAACCTTATCGAAGTCCAGTTGGACTCCTTCCAGTGGTTTATAAAAGAAGGACTGGCCGAACTGTTCGACGAGATCTCCCCGATCGAATCGTTCAACAAAGGCATGCGCTTATATTTCCCCGGCAACAGCCCCGAAGCACACCAGTGGAATCTGAAATATTGGTTCGAAGAGCCCAAGTATTCCATCGAGGACTGTCTCGAACGGGATATCACCTATGCCGCGCCGCTGTACGTTTCCGTGCTCTTGATCGGGACCGAAGTTCCGGAACCCATTAAGCAGGATATCTTCCTCGGCGACATGCCGCTGATGACGGAAAAAGGCACGTTCATCATCAACGGGAGCGAGCGGGTCGTGGTCTCGCAGCTCATCCGGTCGCCGGGTGTGTATTTCGAAGCTGAAGAAGACCGCGCAACGGGGCGGCTTCTGGCGTCGGCCAAACTCATCCCCGACCGCGGCGCCTGGATGGAATTCGAAACCCGCAAGAGCGACTATCTGATCATCCGGTTCAACCGCAAACGCACGGTGCCGGTCACCATGCTGCTCCGGGCGCTGGCCGCGGTCTCCGCCGGGATGCCCGATTCGCCTCTGACCACAGGCAGCGACGAGGAAATCCTCGCTTTGTTCCAGGAGTCGGACACCAACCCCGCCCGCACGTTCATCGCCAACACCATCAAACAGGAACCCGCCTGGGAACCCCGTGACAAGCGGACGCTGGCGCAGGAAGCGCTGATCGAATTCTACAAACGGATGCGCCCGGGCGATCCTTCGACCCTGGACAACGCGCGCCAATATCTGCAGGAGCAGCTCTTCGACCAGCGCCGGTATGATCTGGAACGCGTCGGACGGTACAAACTGAACCAGAAGCTGGACCTCCACTCGCGCGTCCCGCTCAGCCACCGCACCGTGACCCCCTGGGACATCATCAAGCTGATCGAGCGGCTGATTCTGATCGACAACGGTCTGGAAAACCCGGACGACATCGACCATCTCGGCAACCGCAGGGTCAAGACCGTCGGCGAGCTGATCCAGAACAAGATGCGCATCGGCCTGCGCCGGACGGAGCGCGTGGTGCGCGAGCGCATGTCCATCCGGGATCAGGAATCCTTCTCGCCGATGAACCTCATCAACATCCGCCCGATCGTCGCCGCCGTGCGCGAATTCTTCGGCTCCAGCCAGCTCTCGCAATTCATGGATCAGACCAACCCGCTGGCAGAGCTTCGCCATAAGCGCACGCTATCGGCCCTCGGGCCCGGCGGCCTGCGGCGCGAGCGCGCGGGGTTCGACGTGCGCGATGTCCACCAATCCCACTACGGGCGGATCTGCCCGATTGAAACGCCGGAAGGCCCGAACATCGGCCTCATCGGCCGCTTGGCGTGCTATGCCAAGGTCAATCCGTTCGGGTTCATCGAAACCCCCTACCGCAAAGTTTACAAATCCTACCCGGCCGGCGATCCCCGGCTGATCGGCCGTCATCTCGCCGAGGATCTGCTCAAACCCAACGGGAAGGATATTATCGCCAAGAAAGGCGAACTGGTCACCAAGGACATCGCCTCCAAGATACCCGCCACCAGCGGGGATGTCCCCATCATCCCGCATGTCTCCGCGGAGACCCTCTACATTACCGCCGACACGGAAGACAAATTCATCATCGCTCAGGCCAACGCGCCGCTCAACGAACACGCGGAATTTGTGCGCGGCCGCGCCTCCTGCCGCCATCATTCGCGCTTCATGTTCGCCACCCCGGAGCAGATCGATTACATGGACGTGGCGCCGCGGCAGATTGTCGGGATTTCCGCCGGGCTGATTCCGTTC
>JBEKLP010000136.1:0-3539 GCA_050010135.1 Anaerolineales bacterium | reverse complement strand
GGGATGTATTTCCTGGCGGGATGGTTTCCTCCGCTGCCTCTATTGATTGAGATCCTCGTGCTGACCGTTGCCCACGCCGCGTGCATGGTGTCGGCGGCGGTGGTGATCTCGGCCCAGACCAATTCGGTGCGCGCCGCCAACCTGCTCGCGTCGTTTGTCATCGTTCCGGCCGCGCTGCTCTTGCAGGGTGAAAGCATCGTCATGTTCTACCGCATGTACCGCGAATTATGGTGGATCATCGCCGGGGTGCTCATCCTGACGGTGATCTTCCTGCGCATCGGGCTGCGCCAATTCCGGCGCGACGAACTGCTTTCGCGCGAGGTGGAGGAAATCCGCTTCGACCGGATGGGTTCTTTCTTTTGGCGGTCGCTCACCGGAGGCGCCCGCACCCCCGCGGAGTGGTACCGCAAAGCCGTCGACCCCGCGCTGCGGCGCACCCTTCCGGCGGTTCCCTGGACTGCGGTCGCACTCGGCTTCGGCGCGATCGCCGGCGTCTTCCTCGCAGACCGCTTTCCCTTCCCGGCCGATTTGCTGAAGTTGCAGAACTATCGCCAGAATTTCTTTGATTCGCTCGGGGCGCTCGGTTTCTTCACCCCGGGCGGGACCCTGCAGATTTTCTACCATAACGCGCAGGCAATCTTCCTGGCGTCCCTGCTGGGGGCAATCTCCCTCGGGATCATGGGGCTGGTGGTCATGATGCTTCCGATCGGGATCATCGCCTATGCCACGGTGATCCTGGCCCGCGGCGGTTTCGCACCGGGATTGTTTCTCCTTGGGCTGGTGCTTCCGCACGGGATCGTCGAGATCCCGGCGATGGTATTGGCGGGCGCCGCGATCCTGCGTTGCGGCAACTGTCTGCTGGCCAAGCCGGAGGGCCGCTCTCTGGGCCAACTGTGGCTGCAGGCGCTTGCCGACTGGTTGACCGTCCTGGTAGGCGTGGTGGTGCCGATGCTGCTCGTGTCGGCCATTCTGGAAACGTGGGTCACCCCGCTCGCCGCCTCCTGGGTGATGGGATGGTGAAACTGCTGGTTCTGGGATCGTCGTGCCTGGTGTCGACGGAAAAAAGCCGGCCGACGCAACTCGTCTGCCTGGGACGCGAACACGGGCTGTTGATCGATTGCGGGGTTTCTCCGCGGGGCCGGCTGGAAGATCTCGGCGTCGGCCGGGACGCGATCGACGATGTTTTCATCACCCATTTTCATCCGGATCATGTCGCGGGATTGCCGCTCTTCCTCATGGAATTATGGCTGAGGAAACGGAGCAAACCCGTCCGAATCCACGCCGGGAATGGTGTGATCTTGCGAATCCGGAAGATGATGGAATTGTACCGGTGGCGGAAGCTGCCCGCGCAATTTCCGATCGCTTACCGCGCGGTGGAATATCGGAGGCGGGCCAGGGTACTATCCAATGACGAGTTCCGCGTGCACTCCAGCCCCGTCCGCCACGTGGTGCCCGCGATGGGTGTGCGTGTGGACATCCTCGAGGTCGGCAAGAGCTTCGTTTATTCCTCGGATACCGAACCGTCAGCCAATCTGGTAGAACTTGCCGGGGGCGCCGGACTGTTGATTCACGAGGCGACGGGAAAGGGCACGGGCCACAGCAGCGCCGCCCAGGCGGCGTCCATCGCCCGCGATGCGAAGGTGGGGAAGCTTCTGCTTATTCATACCGATCCGTATGCCGATCGCAGGGCCCTGTTGAAGCAGGCGCGTTCGGTGTTTTCCGGAGAGGTCGAAATCGCCGCCGACCGGATGCGGGTCGAATGGTGAGGAAAAATTCGGATCGTGAAGCGTCCGTCCAAGGGGGGTGCGGATTCACCGCGTGATACAATAGCCTTTGCGGCAAGAAAGGCGGTTTTTATGGGTCCTTCCTCCGTCGACCTCCAGGAATATCGTTGCGAATCCGACAGCCGGGGCACCATTCCGCATCACCGGCATGCATTCATCACCAGCCGTTACATTTGGATTCACCATACCCACGTTTGGCGCCCGCCGACGGACGTCTTCGAAACCGACGGGTCCATCCGGGTGCAGGTGGAAGTGGCGGGAATGGAAAATTCGGATTTTGCCGTTGTGTTGGACGGGAATGTATTGAGAATTTCCGGAACGCGCAAGGACCATTCGGAGCGAAGGGTCTATCACCAGATGGAAATCCATACCGGGGAATTCCTGTCGGAAGTGGACCTCCCCGCCAAGGTGGATTCGGATTTTATCCGCGCCCATTACCACGATGGATTTCTGGCCATCGAGCTTCACAAATCGCAAAATACTCAGGAAGGCGTCGCCTGAAGGTTAATCCTCAGGCCGAGGGGTAAACATTCCCATGCCGGCATCCCGGTGGTTGAACTCCGCGGAAGAATTAATGGATCTGCTCGGCCCATCGCAGGGCGCGGATCGGACGCGCTCTCCGATCGAGATCGCCTTGCCTTCGATCACCACGCAGGTTCAGGAAAATCCCGTGCTGCTTCCCTCCGGAAAACCGGAATCGGAGGAGGGGGAATTCCACATTCCGGATTCGCTGCCCATCCTCCCGCTGCGCGGCGTGGTGGTGTACCCGCAGACAGTCGTGCCGCTGACGGTGGGCCAGCCACGCTCGATCCGGCTGGTGGACGATGCTACGACCGGCGAGAAAATAATCGGCCTGGTGACCGCCAAGGATCCGGAACTGGCCACGCCCGGACCGGCAGACCTCTTCTCCCTCGGCACCGCGGCGATCGTCCACCGCCTCTTCCGCGCCCCGGATGGGACGATCCGGATCGTCGTGCAGGGCCTCTCCCGCATCCGCATCCGGGAGTATACGGAAGAAGAACCTTACCTGAAGGCGCGGGTGGAGATTGCGCCGGAGACGGTCGAGGAAGGGCTCGAAGCGGAGGCCCTCTCGCGCAACGTGCGCGACCAGTTTGCCAAGATCGCCGAACTGATCCCCTCCGTGCCGCGCGAGCTAGTGACTACGATCGTCAGCCTGGAAGATCCCCTTCAGGTGGCCTACACCATTTCCAATTACCAGCGCATGGAGCTCGAGGCGGGGCAGAAAATCCTGGAGCTGGATTCGGTCAACGCGAAACTCAAGCTGCTGCTGGGATTGCTCACCAAGGAACTCGATGTGCTCCAACTCGGGGCGAAAATCCAGGAAGAAGCGCGCTCCGAAATCGAGAAGGTGCAACGTTCATATTTTTTGCGCGAACAGATGAAGGCAATCCAGAAAGAGCTTGGCGAAACCGATGAACAGACTGCCGAGATCGACGACCTGCGCAAGAAGATCGAAGCCGCCCGGATGTCCGAAGAGGCGGCCGAGCAAGCCAAACGCGAACTGGACCGGCTTTCCAAGCTTCCCTCTTCCAGCGCCGAATACGGCGTGATCCGGAGCTACCTCGATTGGCTGATCGAACTGCCGTGGAGCAAGACCACCGAAGATCATCTCGACATCAGCGACGCGCGGAAAGTCCTCAACGAAGACCATTACGCGCTCGAAGACGTGAAAAAGCGGATCCTGGAATACCTAGCCATCCGCAAACTGCGGCAGGAACGCAAGGGGGAGCACGA
>JBEKLP010000135.1:0-3696 GCA_050010135.1 Anaerolineales bacterium | reverse complement strand
GTCTCCGTGCTGTTGATGCTGGGGAGCACGGTGAGATCGCAGGATTTAAAAAACGCCGCCATGGCATCCGGTTGCAGCACGCCCAAAAACGTCCAGCGGTCGCCGAGCGCGGTCAGGAGCGGCGCCAGCCTGCGCGCGTAAGCGTCCTCGCCGAGCACGTTCTGGTACTGGCCGGCGAACAGGAAACGCGTGCCCGGATGCTTTTCCAGAATGCTGGGCGCCGCTTCCAGCAGGTACTCGACTCCTTTTTCCGTCGCCAGCCGGGCGGCCATGCCGATGACCTTATGGCCTTCAAGGTTGTGCTTGCGGCGGAACGCCCGGACGTCTTCCGGATCGGCCTTGCCCACCTCCACCGGCGGCGGGATGACGCACACTTTGGAAAGATAATGGGAGAGATACGGGGAGTGTTCCGCGAAATCGCGGGTGTAGGCGACGATGGCGTCGGCCCAATTTCCCGCGGCGCGGTTGGAAACGTTGACCACCTGGTTGGCCAGCCGGTTGAACATTGTCGGGGGAAGACTGAGGTCGGAATGATAGGTCAGGACGGCGGGTTTGCCCAGCAGCCGCCCGCGCAACGCGATGCCCGGCGCGTCGAATTGCGGCAAGTGGATCGAAAGCACGTCGTGGGAAAGCGCCAACCGGTTGGCCCAGTACCCGAAGGTCGGCATGATCACACCCTTGCTGATGCGCAGCGCCACCCACGGCCGGACAATATCCACACCGTCGAGGGATTCATGCGCCGGTAGCGACCGGTCGAAGCGGGAGGTGAGCACGGTCACCCGGTGCCCGCGCCGCACCAGCGCGCGGCCCAGACGTTCGGTGTAAATGGTAAGACCCGATACGTGCGGCCGATAATACGTCAATGCGATCAGAACGCGCATTCGCGCCAGGCCCTTCCGGTCAGGGGTTCTCCGAACCTTGCGCCACGGAGAGGATCGACCCCAAGGATCGTCGCTCGGCGAGTAATCCGAGCAATCCCAGCAGACCGTTCGTGAGAGTGTTCAGCATATGCAGCGAAATCGCGTACGCAACGGCGACATCGCGCGCCATTCCGCCCGCGGTCAGCACAACCGTCAGAGAAATTTCGAAAATGCCCAGCGCGGCGGGCGAAGATGGCAACGCCACCCCGATCAACCCGCCGACCAGCGCCAAGAGACCCCATGCGACGGGCGCCGACGGGACAAAGCCCCGCATCACCACCCAATAATCCGCAGCCCAAAGGAGCATGGTCACGATGATCAACAGGAACCCCGGCAGGGAATAGCGAAGATCGCGCATCAGGCTCAAGCCTTTTAGGAAATGTTCCAGCGGTTTCAGCAAGGGACGGATGAGGGGAACCTTTTCCGATATCCCTTCCGCCGCTTGCATTATGCGGGCGCTCAAAACCCTCAGCAGCAATAGCGTAAAAAATCCGGCCGCTGCCAGCCCCAAGGATGAGATCAGGATCCAATCGTTTCCCACCTTGCCGGAAACCATCGGGAAGATCAGGAGAATAAGCAGGGCGGATAGGATCAGATCGAATACCCGTTCCAACGCGACCGCTGAAAATGCCGTCCCGACGTCGACCGGCGGTTGTTCAGCCCCCGCGCTGTTTCCATAGGCAATGGAATTGTCGTCGATGTCCCGGCGGCTGACCAGGTAGGCCCGGGCGAGATCACCCAGCCGGAAGGGCAGGAACGAATTAAGCATGTAGCTGATGTTCAGGTTCCAGAAAGCCTTTCGCAGCGGCACAGAGTTCCGCATCAGGCAGCGCCAGGCGATGGCCCGAGTGAGCATTGCGCCCGTGATCAAAGCAGCTGCCGGCGCGATCACCCAGAGTTGGGCTTCGGCCCAAGCCTGCAAAGTCTGCCGCCAATTCACCTCCAAGATTAAAGCGATGATGGCGATCGCGCTCAAGACAATCCCGGGAAGGAGGCGGAGGAAGCGATTCCTCCGGACGTTGGGAGTCATTCATCGCCTCCGGCTCCCAGCACCGCCAGGAACGCTTCCTGGGGAACTTCCACACTTCCGATCATCTTCAGCCGCCGCTTCCCGCGCTTTTGTTTTTCCAGAAGCTTGCGTTTGCGGGTGATGTCGCCTCCGTAGCATTTGGCCAGCACATCCTTGCGCACCGCCTTGACGTTCGCCCTCGAGATGACCCGCCCTTCCGCCACCGCTTGCACCGGAACGACAAACTGCTGGCGCGGAATGAGTTCCTTCAATTTGGTAACCAGCACCTGGCCGCGGTGGTAGGCCGTGTCGCGGTGGACAATCGTAGCGAGCGCATCCACCGGCTCATCGTTGAGATAGATGTCCAGGCGGACCAGATTCTCCCGTCGGTAATCCAGGAAGCGGTAGTCGAGCGAAGCGTACCCGCGCGTGCGCGATTTCAATTTGTCGTAGAAATCCACAATCAGTTCCGCCAGCGGCAGTTCGAAGGTCAGCTGCACCCGGCCCGGCGAGGTGTAGGCCTGCTCGCGGAAGACCCCGCGCCGGCCTCGCACCAGATCCGCCACCGTCCCGTAATACTCGTCCGGCGCGAAAACCTGGAGCTCCATCCACGGCTCACGGATCTCGGCGATCTCGGCTTCGGGCGGGAGGGCGGCGGGCGAATCCACCTTGCGCACGGTCCCATCGTTCATCGCCACTTCGTATTCCACCGAAGGAGCGGTGGCGATTACATCCAGGTCGTATTCGCGTTCCAGCCGCTCCTGGATAATGTCCATGTGAAACAGGCCGAGGAACCCGCAACGAAATCCGAAGTTCAACGCCTGGGAGGTTTCCGGTTGATATACCAGCGACGCGTCGTTGAGTTGCAGCTTTTCCAGCGCGTCCTTGAGGTTGCCGTAATCCTCGCCCTCCACCGGATAGAATCCGGCAAAGACCATTGGTTTCATTTGCTTGTACCCAGGCAGCGGCTCGGCGGCCGGGCGCAGCGCAGCGGTGATCGTATCGCCCACGCGGCATTCGCGCACGCTCTTGAGGCCGGTGGCGATGTACCCCACCTCCCCGGAGGAAAGTTCGCCTGTCGAGCGCATATCGGGTGCGAAGATGCCAATCTCGATCGGCTCGAATTTGGCATCGGACGACATGACCTTGAGCATGTCGCCGAAACGAAGAATCCCTTCGCGGACCCGCATGTACGCCACTACTCCGCGGTAGGAGTCGTAATGGGAATCAAAAATGAGCGCACGGGGCGGCGCATCGGCCGATCCCGCCGGAGGAGGAATGTGTGATATCGCCGCTTCCAGGACGGCTTCCACGTTTTGGCCGGTCTTGGCCGAGATCGGAATAACGGCGGAGAGGTCCACCCCAAGCAGGGACGCCACATCGCGGCTCACTTCTTCGGTCCGGGCCGAGGGCAAATCGATCTTGTTCAACACCGGGATCACTTCCAAATCGGCTTCGAGCGCCAGGTACAGATTGGCCAGCGTCTGGGCCTCGATGCCCTGAGTGGCGTCCACCACCAACAGAGCCCCTTCGCACGCGGCCAATGCCCGGCTCACCTCGTAGGCAAAGTCCACGTGTCCGGGCGTGTCGATCAGATTCAATTCGTAGGTAAATCCATTGAGCGCGGTGTAGTTCATGCGCACCGCGGAGGCCTTGATCGTCACCCCCCGTTCGCGTTCAAGATCCATGGTATCCAGCACCTGGTCGGTCATCTGCCGGTCGGAGATGGTTCCCGTGCGTTGCAGAAGACGGTCCGCAAGGGTGGAT
>JBEKLP010000134.1:0-3931 GCA_050010135.1 Anaerolineales bacterium | reverse complement strand
CGGCGCGCGAGGCGGCGCTGCATGAGCGGGTGGACCGCCAGACAGCCGATTGGATCGGTTATGAATCCCGCGTGCACCGGCGCATTGAAACCCTGGAGAAGGAACACTTCGCTTCCCGGCTTTGGAACAAGGATCCGTCTTTGTGGGCGCAGGATCCCGCCGCGCAGACGGTCATCCGCGGCGCGCTCGGGTGGCTGCATGTGGCGGAGAAGATGTCGGAGAACCTCGACGATCTTTCCCGTTTCGTCTCCGAGGTGAAGGCGGCGGGATTCCGCCGGGTGGTTCTTATGGGCATGGGGGGCAGCAGCATGGCGCCGATCGTGCTGGCGCGGACTTTCCCGGTCGCCAAGGATGGTCTGCCGGTCGACGTCCTGGACAGCACGGATCCGGCCGCCGTTCATCGGATCGAACGCGAGAACCCCGTGGAATCCACAATATTCATCGTTGCCAGTAAATCGGGAAAAACGGCCGAACCCCTCGCCTATGACGATTATTTTTACGCCAAGGTGCGGGAGAAAAAGGGCGCGAAGGCAGGCGAGAATTTCGTCGCGATCACCGATCCCGGCACGCCGCTCGCGGGCCTGGCCGCGAAGCGCGGGTTCCGGCGCGTGTTCTCAAATTACGCCGACATCGGCGGGAGATATTCCGCGCTTTCGTATTTCGGCCTGCTCCCCGCGGCGCTGATGGGCTTGGACGTCGCTGAGCTGATCGAGCGTTCCCTGCGCATGGCGAACGCCTGCTCGGCCTATGTGCCGGAGCATGAAAACCCCGGTTTGATCCTGGGCGCGGGGCTGGGAGAACTGGCGCGCTCCGGACGCGACAAGCTCACCCTGCTGGCGCCGGACGCTCTCTCCTCCCTGGGTTTATGGTTGGAACAGTTATTGGCCGAAAGCACGGGCAAGGACGGCAAGGGTCTGTTGCCGGTGGTCGGCGAGCCGCTCGGCCCTCCGTCGGTCTACGGCGACGACCGATGCTTCGCGGTCTTCCAGTTGAAGGGCTCACCCGATCCGGCACTCGAACGCGGCGCGGAGGAATTGCGCAAGGCAGGGTTCCCCGTAGTCACGATCCTCCTCGACGACCTGCTGGACGTGGGTCAGGAGTTTTTCCGGTGGGAGGTGGCCACCGCCGTCGCCAGCGCCGGGATCGGAATCAATGCTTTCGACCAGCCGAACGTCCGCGAAAGCAAGGGCAACACCAACCGCCTCCTGGAAGTGGTTCGCCAGACGGGAAAACTGCCGGTGGAAAAACCCTCGCTCTCGGAACCGCCGTTGGAATTATATGCAGGCGAGGTGGACCTGAATGTGCCGGAGACCATCCGGAGTTTCCTGCAGAGATCGCGGGCGGGCGATTACATTGCGATCCAGGCGTATCTGCCCGAGACGCCTGAAGTGGAACGGGCGCTCCAGTCGATTCGCCTGCGGCTGCGCAACCGGCTCCAAGTGGCGACAACCGTCGGTTACGGCCCGCGCTTCCTGCATTCCACCGGGCAATACCACAAGGGCGGACCGAACAACGGGCTCTTCCTGCAATTGACCGCGGACAATCCGGAGGACGCGCCCGTCCCGGATGCGCCGTATACCTTCGGGGTGTTCGAGCAGGCGCAGGCGCTGGGAGATTTGCAGGCGCTGGCCGGACATGGGCGCACCGTTCTGCGCGTTCATCTGGGCTCGGACGTCCTCGCGGGTCTTTCGGATCTGGAACGGATTGTCGCAGAAGCGCTCCAACCGCTGAATGCAGGGCAGTCCGCTAAAAAGGAAGTTGCCAAACCGGCGGCCTCCCGCGCTAAACTGGCGGCACGGAAGACCAAGCCGAAATCTGCCGCCCGGCGCACCAAACCGTCCGCCAAGAAACCCAAAGTGAAACCGAAACCCGCTGCCCGGTTCCGGAAAAAACCGGCCGGTAAAAAATGACTCGGAAATCGAAACGCTGACCGGAGGCCGCTTATGGAACCTAACCAGCTCATTCGGGCGCTCTTTCTGGATATCGGCGGGGTGCTGCTCACCAACGGCTGGGACCGCGAGGCGCGCCGCCAAGCTTGCGAAAGATTCCAGCTGGATTTCAACGAAGTGGACGAACGCCACCATCTGACGTTCGACATCTACGAGGAAGGGAAACTCTGTCTGGACGATTATCTGGAGCGGACGATCTTCTACGAACCGCGCCCGTTCTCCCACGAGGATTTCCGCGAATTTTTATTCGCCCAGTCGCAGCCCTTCCCGGATATGATCGACCTGATCCGGCGCTTGAAGGCACGCTACAAGCTTAAAATCGCCGCTGTCACCAACGAGGGGCGCGAGTTGACGGTTCACCGCATCGAGAAATACCGGTTGGGGGAGATCGTGGATTTTTTCGTCGCTTCGTGCTTCGTCCATTTCCGGAAACCGGATTCCGACATCTACTGCATCGCGGCCGACATCGCCCAGATCCAACCGGAATTTGGCGTGTATATCGACGACCGGGCGATGTTCGTGGAAGTGGCGCGCAGCCTCGGATTCCATGGAATCCACCATTCCGGTTTCGAATCCACCCGCGATCGCCTGGCATCGTACGGATTGGTCGACACGGGTATTTAATAAACGGCGGAAGCCGGGGAGCAAAAGCAATGGCAGATCCGCATTGCGATATCTGTATGATCGGTCTGGGAGTGATGGGACGGAACTTTGCCCTGAACATTCGCGATCACGGCTTTTCGGTGGCCGGATTCGACCGCGACGGGGAACAGCTGGCTTTGTGGATGGCCGAGGCGGGGCGCGGCAATGTGTTCGGCGCGGCAAAGCTGGAGGATGCGATCCGGTTGCTGCGAAAACCCCGGGCGGTGATGATGCTCGTTCCGGCCGGTCCGCCGGTGGACGCGGTGATCCGGGAGCTGCTGCCTTTGCTTGAAGCAGGCGATCTGATCATCGACGGCGGGAACTCGCATTATCGTGATACGGAACTGCGCCAGACGACGCTCGCCGAAAAAGGGCTTTTCCTTTTGGGCGTCGGCGTTTCCGGCGGGGCGAGCGGCGCGCGTAGCGGCCCCAGTCTGATGCCCGGCGGACCGCCGGAGGCCTATGAGAGGATCTGTCATATCTTCGAAGCAACTGCCGCCCGGGTGGAGGGCGAGCCGTGCGTGGCCTACCTCGGGCCGGGCTCCGCGGGGCATTACGTCAAAATGGTCCATAACGGAATCGAATACGGGTTTCTGCAGCTCATCGCGGAGACCTACGATCTGATGAAGCGCGGGTTGGGATTGAACGACGCGGAACTGCGCGAAGTGTTTCGCGATTGGAATGGGTCCGAGCTAAATTCCTTCCTCCTGGAAATCACGGTAAATATTTTCGGCGAGGTGGATCCGAAAACCGGCCGCCCGCTGATCGATGAAATCCTCGACGAGGCCAAACAAAAAGGCACCGGAAAGTGGGCGTCGGAGGACGCCATGGAGCTGCAGGTTCCGATGCCGACCATCGACGCGGCTGTGGCGATGCGCAACCTCTCAATGTATAAGGAAGAACGCCTGGCGATCCACCGTGCGATGAACCTTCCGCTGGAAGGATTTACGGGCGATCGGAGCGCGTTCCTCGACCGGGTGCGCAACGCCCTCTACGCCGCGCTGATTATCACGTACGCCCAGGGGATGGCCCAGCTCCGGGTGGCTTCCGTCACATGCGGCTACGGCTTTGGGCTGGAAACGGTTGCCCGGATCTGGCGCGGTGGATGCATCATCCGCGCAGCGGTCTTGGAAAATATCCGCGAGGCTTTCGAACGGCAGCCGTCGCTGGAAAACCTGTTGACCGATCCGGTTCTCGGCGCCGAAGTATCGAAGCACCGCGGGGATTTGAAGGACGTGGTTTGCGAGGCGGTCGGAATGGGGATCCCCGTGCCGGGTTTGATGGCGTCGCTGGGGTATCTGGACAGTTTCCGCAGCGATTGGCTGCCGGCCAATCTGATC
>JBEKLP010000133.1:0-3931 GCA_050010135.1 Anaerolineales bacterium | reverse complement strand
GAGGATTTCTTCCGACCGCGCGCCTTTGCTTTCGATGCGGACGTTCCTTCGGGTTTCATCGATCCACCACATCTCCACTTTCAGTCTGTCGTCGGGCAGGATCCCTTCCAGCCGGTCCGGCCACTCCACCACGATCGCCCCGTTCCCGAGCGCGTCCTCCACCTCCAACCCCGGGAACTCCCCGCTGCGCAAGCGGAACGCGTCGAGATGGAACAGCACCATCCCGTCCGCCCTTTTGTATTCGTGAACCAGCAGAAAAGTGGGGCTGCGCGCCGCCCGCGAAGAACCCCATCCGCGAGCCATCCCTTGCACCAGGGTCGTCTTCCCGGTACCGAGGTCTCCATGCAGGCACACCAGGTCGCCGGGCCGTAGCAGCTCCCCGATGCGCGCGCCAACCCGCAGTGTCTGGCTGGGGCTGCTGCTGATGAAATCCACCGTGTTGGCGTCCATTACGGGCACGCTACAATTATATGATATTCGACTGAAATCAAGCTGGTGGCTATTCATCCATGATTATTGGACGAATATTCAAACCCCTCCTCGGAATTGGCAAGGGAAAAAAGGATGGGTCTTTATTCTGCCGTTCCCCTGATCACCGCCGTCATTTTTGAGTGCAATATCGGATTAGCCGCGATTAGGGAGGGGGTTTCGCTCAGGTAGGGACTTTCGCCGTCAATCCCGGTTACGCGCGCTCCGGCTTCTTCGGCAATCAATCCGCCGGCTGCCACGTCCCACTGCCCCAGCCGTAATTCCCAGTATCCGTCGAACCGGCCTGCGGCGAGGTAGGCCAGGTCCAGCGCCGCCGAACCCAGACGCCGCACTCCCTGGGTACGTACTGCAAACCGCGCGAAATTTTCCAGGTTGTTGTCCGGATTGGACCATGCGTCGTACGGAAAGCCCGTCACTAGCAGGCTGTCACGCAGCTCAGCAGTCTCCGACACCCGCAGGCGGCGTTCACCCAAATAGGCGCCCCTGCCCCACTCGGCCCAGAAGCATTCCCTCCGCGTTGGATCGTGTACCACCCCCAGGCGCGTGCGGCCCGACTCCCATAGAGCGATCGAAACGGCGAAGATCGGTACGCCATGCGCGTAATTGGTCGTCCCGTCCAGGGGGTCGACCAGCCAGAGCGGACTGTCTCCATCACCTGTGCTCCCGCTTTCCTCGGCAAGAATCCGGTGTCCGGGATAAGTTTTTTGGATCCTACCCAGGATGTATTTATCCGCCCGGCGGTCGAACTCCGTCACCAGGTCGATCTCGCCTTTGTGTTCGACGGGAATTCCTTTGCCGAAACCTTCCATGAGAATTCTCCCCGCGGTTTTGGCGGTGCAAACGGCAAATTTCAATTCCTCGCTTTGTCGCATAAACGGTTTCACTCCTTCCGCCAGCGGCTGACGGTTTCCAAATGGCTCGTCTGCGGGAACATATCGATCGGCGCGACCTTCTCCAGCTTGTATCCCGCCTCCGCCAACACTCGCGAATCCCTCGCCAGGGTGGACATCTCGCAAGAGACCATTACGATCCGCGCGGGCGCCATCCGAATCAGCGCGCGCATCGCCCGCGGGGTCATCCCGCTCCGCGGCGGGTCGACCACGGCCAGCGACGGCCGGACGGGGATTTCTTCCAGCGCCTGTTCCGCCGGGCCGGCATACAACTCGACCGAATCGAAAGCATCCAAGTTGAGCTCGAAATCCCTTACTGCGGACGGAGACTCCTCGATCCCGATCAGGCGCGCCGAGCAGCCGGCCAGGAACGCGCTGAACAATCCGGCGCCGCAATACACGTCCATCGCGGTTTCATCCTCCCGGGGCTCGGCCATTTCCATCACCAAATTCACCATGGCCGGAATTTGCGCGGTGTTCACCTGGAAAAAACTGCCGGCCGATACGGCAAAATTTCTTCCGCTGATCTCGTATTGCAGCGAACCGCCCGCCAGGTAGGAACCCTCCCCCTGCGGCCCAAGCAGCGCAACGGAGACCGGGGATTCCACCGTCGTCTCCGGCGGCTCGCCGGTGCCGCTTTCGAACACGACCATCTCCTCCCTGTCACCGGCCCGAAAACCGATCTGCTGCAGCCCCGGAAAGGGTTCCCAATCCAACGATTTCCATAAATCCACCAGCCGGGATTCCGGCAGATGGCACTCTTCGACGGGCATCACCGTGTGCGAATCGGCCCGATAGAATCCCAGCCGGCGGCCGGAGGTCGGCGTGAATTGAACGGAGTTGCGATAATTCCACGGGCTGGGTGACGGGATGACGGGACGGATGGGCACATCGAGAATCCCTCCCAGACGCAGAAATTGTTCGCGCAGGATTGTTTCCTTGACCGCAAGCTGGAAGGGATACTCCAAATGCTGGAATTGGCATCCGCCGCACTCCCCGAAGTGGCGGCAGCGCGGCGTAACCCTATCCGGCGAAGGTTCGATCGTCTCGAGCAGCCGCGCGCGCAGGAATCCCTTGTGCTCTTCCCGCACCTCGACGCGCACGCGTTCACCCGGCGCGCCAAACGGGAGAAACACCGGCCGGCCGTCGGGGGCGAATCCCATAGCGTCGCCGCCGTGGACGATCTTCTCCAGTCGGATTTCCATTTTTTCCATCCGGATTCGCTTCTCCACCGCGGGAGGGAGGGCCATGGATTACCCCAGCACGCCCGCCGCCACCAGAATCGTAAAGGTTGCGATAAACCAATGGATCAGGAACGGATAGACGAACGATCGCGTCCGCCAGGCCACCCATCCAAACGCAAATCCGCCGAAAATGGTCGAGAACGTCTCCACGGCGGGCTTGGTGATGTGCGCCAAGGCGAAGGGAACGGCTTGCAGCCAAAGCGCGTGCGCCCCGAACTCGCGCTCATATCCGAAGAGCAGAAACCCGCGGAAAAAAAATTCCCAGCCGATCAAGTCCAGGAAGGTCATCAGGGGAAGCACGCGCGTAGCCTGCGAGGAATAATAAGAGCGCATGGAAGGATCCGAGCGCGCCACCAGCCAGACCACCGGCGCCATGAGCAGAATGGCCGCCGCGGTGATGATCAGACCCGCCTTCCAATCTCCCAGCGTAAATCCGTACTCCTTCACGGGCTTGCGGAATCCCACCGTAATCATCGCCAGGGGGATGATCAGATACAGAACTACTCCGTCGATCACCCGCACCGGTGTAATGGCATAATAATAATTCACCATCAGAAGCAGCGTGGAGGCGATGGTGATGGCGACGATCTCGCGATTGAACTTCAACTCCCCTGTCTTCAACCACTTTGCAAGCATAATTTCCAGGCTCCTGATGAGGGTTTTTTAATACGGGGGATAAACCGTATTCCCGTTCGGGCCGAACAAAACGGCCAGGCGCGGGGCGTCCGACCATAACTCGAAGCCCCAGTTGGCCAGTAAGAACAATGCCACGACGGCCGGGAGCAGCCACTTCCATCCGCCGTACGGCGCGCGCAGGGAAGAGAGAATTTCACGCTGGCGCAGGAAGGCTGCAGAAGCCAACACAGCCAAAAACGGAATCAGCGTCATGTGGAATCGATCCTCGGCAAGGATCAACAAATGCGGAGTGATATACGCCAGCCCAAACAGCAGGCAGAGAATCTTCGCATCCGTGTGCGGCAACGCCACTGCGCCGAAGCCGGCGGTTGTAGCCAGAAAAACAAAGGGAAGTAAAAAAACAATCGCCAGCGTCAGAAGCGCGGGTGCGGGTATGTATCCGAGAAAATCGTTGGAATAGAAATATTCGAGCGCCCGTTTCTCCAGACCGAAAAAGTATCCGGCTTTGCGCACGATCAGATACGGCACCCGGCCCGGATCGTTGCGGATGAATTCTTCGGCCTTTTGGAGTCCGATCTGGTCGCGCTGCATATCGTCGAAAATCGTGAGCAGATCCAAGGAAATCCCGAACTGGAACGTCCCGTTGCTTTGCGGATGGTATCCCATATACAG
>JBEKLP010000132.1:0-3979 GCA_050010135.1 Anaerolineales bacterium | reverse complement strand
ATGTGCTGGCGTTGCATTCGTGATCGGCGTGTAGAATCAGCAGCACGTCCATCAGCCGCGCATAGAAATTATCCGGCGTGTTGCCGGTCAGCATGTAATAGAAATTTCCGGCATGCGTAAGGTCCGGGCGCGGGGAAAGGATCGGCTTGCCCTGCCGCGCGCGAGCGATCGCCGCGGTGATGGTGGCGATTTTGGATACGATGCGGATACCCTGGCGGCGTTGTTCGGAGGGAGAGTCCTCTTCGGTCGTCTCGTCATAGGAAGCCAGGGCCGACACGGCGGTGCGCAGAACCGACATCGGGTGTACGCCATAACGCGGCGCTTGTTTGGAGATCAGGTCGTAAATATCGCCGGGGATTTCCCGATAGCTGCGCATCAGGCGGGTTAAATCCCTTAGCTCGGATTCTTTGGGCAGCCGATCGTCCAACAGCAGATAGAACACCTCTTCGTAGGTGGATTTTTCACATAATTCTTCGATCGGATGCCCGTGATAAACGAGCTTCCCGCCCAATCCATCCACGAAGCTCTTGGTGCTCTCGCCGACCGGAACGCCTTCCAACCCTTTGGCATAGGGAATTTCACCCGGTTTGGCCACCAATTTAATTTCTTCGGAATAGGTATTATTTAACATGGCTCTCTCCTCCGCCGGACGGGCTCTCCCCGGACATTATTTCAGGAATGCGGATAATCCGGAGATAATCTCGCGAACCTTGGCTGCGGAAGCTTCCAAAGCGGATCGTTCCTCGGCGTTTAACGGAAGTTCTACGATCCGCTCCACCCCGCTGCGCCCGATTTGAACCGGCACTCCGAAATACAACCCTCTCAAACCGAACTCCCCCTCGCAATAGGCCGAACAGGGCAGCACCCTGTGCGTATTCTGTAAAATTGCTTCGATCATTGCTGTGATCGCCGCACCGGGGGCGAATGCGGCGCTGCCGGTCTTCAATAGGTTGACGATTTCTGTTCCCCGGTTACGGGCCCGTTCCACTAGCGCCTTGAGCCTTTCCACCGGGATCAGGTCCTGGAGCGGGACCCCGCAAACGTTCGATTGGCGCAGCATCGGCAGCATGGCATCGCCGTGTCCGCCGAGCGTGAAGGCGTTGACGCTTTCCACGCTCACGCCCAACTCCTGCGCCAGGAGAACTTGGAATCGAGCTGAATCAAGAATTCCGCCCTGCCCGACGACCTGGTTTTTCGGCAACCCGCTTTTACGGAACGCCAGATACGTCAGGGGGTCCACCGGGTTGGTCAGAATGATCATCACCGCCTGGGGGGAATATTTCACCGCCTCTATGACCGCCTGTGAGACCACCCCGGCGTTCACTTGAGCCAGATCCTCGCGGGTCATCCCCGGTTTGCGCGGGTTCCCCGCAGTGATGACGAGAACGTCGGAATCTGCTGTGAGTTTGTAATCTTCCGTTCCGGTCACGGTGGCCGGGTAGCCCAGCATCGGCATCGCATCCTGGAGATCGATGGCTTTCCCTTCCGCCAGACCGGGGATGACGTCGAGCAGGACGATGTCGCAGAGGTTTTTCGCCGCGAGCCAAAGGGCGGTGGCAGATCCGGTATTACCGGCCCCGATAATCGTCACTTTGGGACGCATCGTATCCTCCAAGGAATAGGGAAGGACGCATGCAAGACCAGGTGCCGTTTCCGATGCGACCTTCGGGGGATTAAGGGAAATAGTCTACCATATTCCCGCACAACCGGGTGGTATAATCCCCGGGCCTTTTCCTCTTCCGCACTGCGCGGGTTTTGGAAACGCCCCTCAAGATGCCGTCAAAAAAAATCATCGTATCCCTCGATATTGAAACCACGGGCTTGAATGCCGAACGGGACGCGGTCATCGAAGTCGGTCTGGTCCGGTATCGCGGTGGCCGGGAAGAACAGCGTTGGTCATCGTTCGTCCAACCCGGCCGTCCGATCCCCGCGGTTATCACCCAATTGACCGGGATCAACGACGCCATGGTCTCCGGAGCCCCGCGCCTGCCGGAACTGATCCCCCAAATCCGGGAACTCACCGAAGGCGCAGCGATCCTCGGGCACAACATCGCCTTCGACATTTCGTTTTTCCGGTCCTTTTCGCTCCTGGCCGATTCGGAAGCGATCGATACGTTGGAGCTAGCCTCAGTCCTTCTGCCGCGCGCGCCTCGCTACAACCTGGGGGCGTTGTGCCGTCATCTGGAGATTCCCCTTTCGGCCACCCACCGCGCCCTGGATGATGCCTTGGCCGCGCACGCGCTATATCGAAGCCTGATCGAAATCGCCGGGACTTTGCCGATCGGCTCGCTGGCCGAGATCGTGCGTTACGGGCAGAATGTGGAGTGGGGAGGCGGAAACGTGCTGGAGGAAATATATTCCCGGCGCCTCAAGGAGGAGGGGGCGATCGCGAAAACTCCCGGCGTCCGCTTTCCGGTTTTTGAACCTGCTCCCCGGCTGGAAGGGCGCGGCGGATCGGCTGCGAAGGCGGCTCCGGTGGTGGATCTGAGCGTTGAGGGCGCGGAGGTTACGCCGCTGGACACGGAGGAAATCTCCGCCGTGCTGGATCAGGGAGGGCCGTTTGCCTCCCAGTTTCCGGGGTATGAATGCCGCCCGCAGCAGGTACAGATGGCCGCGGCGGTGGCCCGCGCGTTTTCCGTCGGAACCCATTTGATGGTCGAGGCGGCCACCGGCACCGGCAAGAGCCTGGCGTACCTTGTTCCGGCCGTGTATTGGGCGCTGCGCAACGGGCAGCGCGTTGTGATCTCCACCAATACCATTAACCTGCAGGACCAGCTCCTGCAGAAGGATTTCCCCGATCTGGTTCGTGTCCTCGGTCTGGAGGCGCGGGCTGCCGTGCTGAAAGGGCGGTCCAATTACATTTGCCCGAGGAAGTTCGAGGCTCTCCGCCATCGCGGCCCCGAGAACGCCGAGCAGCTGCGGGTATTGGCCAAAACCTTCCTATGGCTTGCCGATACGACCACCGGCGATCGTTCGGAGATCAACCTAAACGGGCCGGGGGAACGCGCGGTCTGGTTGCAACTCTCGGCCGAGGACGAACAATGCTCGCCCGACGCATGTTCCCTCTATCGCCGGCATGCCTGCCCGTTCCTCCGCGCCCGGCAGGCGGCGGAAAACGCGCACGTCCTGATCGTCAATCACGCGCTCCTCGTTGCCGATCTGGTGACCGAGAACCGGGTCCTGCCGGATTACCGCTATCTGATTGTGGATGAAGGCCACCAGCTGGAAGCGGCGGCGACCGACGGGTTGTCCTTCCGTTGCAGTTGGCCGGATATGGAGCGTTCCCTGCGGGAGTTGGGGGGCACCCGCAGCGGCTGGCTGGGCACGCTCGCGACGCAGACGAAAAAGAAAGGCGCATCCAAGGATTGGGCTGCAGGAATCCGCGCCCGAGCCGACGACCTCGCCTCCGCCGTGGAGTCCTCACTGCTTAGCGGGCGGGCCTTCTTCCATGCGCTGGATCAATTTGTCGACAGCCAGATCGACGGCCCGCCGAAAGAATACACGCTTCAATTTCGGATCGTCCCCGCCGTGCGCACCCAACCGGGGTGGGAGGATGTCGAGGAAACCTGGGAGAACCTGCGCTCGACACTGGCCGATGCGGCACGCATCGCGGCGGCGCTGGGCGAGAAAATCCGGGACGCCGAAGACAAGGATGAGGACGACGGCGGTGAGCTTTCCCTGCTTTTCACATCCTGGGCGAACCGGATGGAAGGAACCATCGGGGCGATCCACCAGATCGTCGCCAAGCCGAACCCGCAGATAATTCATTGGGTGGAGATCCCCCGCGACCGGGAATTTCGCACGCTGTTCTCCGCGCCCCTGCATGTGGGTCCGCTGATCGAGCGCTACCTCTGGCATCCGAAGAATTCGGTGGTGTTGACCTCCGCCACGCTGACCACCGCCGGCGAGTTCGACTACCTGCGGGAGCGGTTGAACGCAGACGAGGCGGATACTCTGGTGGTGGGATCCCCGTTCGATT
>JBEKLP010000131.1:0-4061 GCA_050010135.1 Anaerolineales bacterium | reverse complement strand
AGCCGAAACAGCGTGCCGAAGTCTCGGCGCTGGCGGAAATCTTCCGCGCCCGGGTGGTCGATGTGGCGCCGGAATCGCTCATCCTGGAGATCACCGGCACGGAGGATAAAATCGAGAGCCTGATCGAACTGCTGCGCCCGTTCGGCGTGCTCGAGATGGTTCGCACCGGTCAGGTGGCGATGCTGCGCGGTGCGGCGACCGGAGTGCGCCACATGCCCGGAGCGAATGGAAAAGACGCATAACGGGTTGCGGAAAAAGTCATACCATGTCATTGCGAGCGACCGAAGGGAGCGAAGCAATCTGTTCTTCGCACTGGAAAAACCAGATTGCTTCGTCGCTTCGCTCCTCGCAATGACAACCAAACAGGAACCCAGTCGGAAATCCGCCCCTCGCAGAGGCGAGGATAACATTCCAAAAAGAAGGAGAGACCGAAATGGCAAAGATCAATTTTGGCGGTGTTGTCGAACAGGTGGTTATGCGCGATGAATTCCCGCTCGCAAAAGCGCAGGAAGTGCTGCGGAACGAAACCATGGCGGTGCTCGGCTACGGAGTGCAAGGGCCGGCACAGTCCTTGAACATGAAGGATAACGGCATCCGGGTCATTATCGGCCAGGCCAAAGAGGACAAATTCTATTGGGACAAAGCCGTCAAGGACGGCTGGGTGCCGGGCAAGACGCTCTTCCCGATCGAGGAAGCGGTCCAACGCGGGACGATCATCCAATACCTTGTATCGGATGCCGCGCAAAAAATCCTCTGGTCGAAGGTCAAGGCCAACCTGAAAAAAGGCGACGCGTTGTATTTCTCGCACGGTTTCTCAATCGTCTATAAAGATCAGACCGGCGTCATCCCTCCGGATTACGTGGATGTGATCATGGTCGCCCCGAAGGGATCCGGGGCGAGCGTGCGGACCAACTTCCTGGCTGGATCCGGCATCAACAGCAGTTTTGCGGTGTTCCAGGATGCCACCGGCCGGGCCAAGGAGCGGACTCTGGCGCTGGGGATCGCCATCGGCTCCGG
This sequence comes from Anaerolineales bacterium, assembly GCA_050010135.1. Lineage (GTDB taxonomy): Bacteria > Chloroflexota > Anaerolineae > Anaerolineales > RBG-16-64-43 > FEN-1073. The sequence continues at coordinate 3,044 of JBEKLP010000131.1, read as the reverse complement.
ATATCTCTTCCCGACCACATTTGCGAATGAGGTGCACAGCGATCTGACCGGCGAGCGCGGCGTGCTGATGGGGGCCCTCGCCGGCATCATGGAGGCGCAATACAACCTCCTGCGCAAGCACGGCCACTCCCCGTCGGAAGCATTCAACGAGACGGTCGAGGAGCTGACCCAGAGTTTGATCCGCCTGGTGGATAAAAACGGAATGGATTGGATGTACGCCAACTGCTCGACCACCGCCCAGCGCGGCGCGCTCGACTGGCGCCACCAATTCCGCAAGGCGGTCGAGCCGGTGTTCGACTGGCTTTATGAGAGCGTCGTCTCGGGCGAGCAAACCCGGATCGTGATCGAAGCCAATAGCGCCAAGGATTACAAGAAGAAGCTGGACGCCGAGCTGCAGGCGATGCGCGAATCCGAAATGTGGCAGGCGGGTGCGGCGGTCCGTTCCCTGCGTCCGGAAAACTGGAAGAAGAAATAAACGGGAAGAAAACCCGGCTGGCGGAGGAAATCATGGATAACTATGTGAGAATTTTTGACACGACGCTGCGCGACGGCGAACAATCGCCCGGTGCCAGCCTGACCTCGAGCGAGAAGCTGGAAATAGCCCGGGCTCTGGCCCGCATGGGGATCGACATCATCGAAGCCGGGTTTCCCTCCGCCTCGCCGGACGACCTCGAGGCCGTGCGCCGGGTCGCCGTCGAAGTGGGCAACGCGCCGGCCGGGCATGCCGACGAACCGGGTGCGGAACAGGCGACGATTCAACGCCCGCCGCCGATTATCTGCGGGCTGGCGCGCACCACCAAGGGCGATATCGACGCGGCCTGGGAAGGGGTGCGCCTCGCCGCCCGGCCGCGTATTCATACCTTCCTGGCCACTTCGCCGATCCATATGCAGTACAAACTAAAAATGTCGCCGGAAGAGGTGGCGCTGCGCATCCGCGAGATGGTCACCTACGCGCGTTCGCTGTGCGATGACGTCGAATTCTCGCCGGAGGATGCCGGCCGCAGCGAACCGGATTTCCTCAACAAGGTTCTGCAGATTGCGGTCGAATGCGGCGCCACCACGCTCAACATCCCCGACACGGTCGGCTATACCACACCCGAAGAGTGGGGCAAACTGATCGAAGGGATCATCCACAATACCAAGGGCATCGAAAAAGCGATCGTCTCGCTGCATTGCCACAACGACCTAGGGCTAGCCACCGCCAACACGCTGGCCGGATTGCGGGCGGGCGCGCGGCAAGTGGAAGGAACCATCAACGGCATCGGCGAGCGCGCGGGAAACGCCTCGATCGAGGAAGTGGTGATGGCGCTGCACACCCGCCGCAATCTGTTTAACCTGACGACGGGGATCGACACCACGCAGATCGCCCGCGTAAGCCATATGGTCTCGACCTACACCGGAATCCCGGTCCAGCCGAACAAAGCCATCGTCGGAGCCAACGCGTTCGCGCACGAAGCCGGGATCCACCAGGATGGCATGCTCAAACACCACACAACCTACGAGATCATGCGTCCCGAGATGATCGGCCTGTCGCAGTCCAACTTGGTGCTGGGCAAACACTCCGGGCGGCATGCCCTGCGGGTCCGGTTGAGCGAGCTGGGCCACGAGCTTTCGAACGAGGAGCTGGACCGGGCGTTTGAACGGTTCAAGGAACTGGCCGACAAGAAGAAGACCATCACCGATGCGGATCTGGAGGCGCTGGTGGCCGACCAGATCTATCAGGTGCGCGAGATTTATTCGCTCGAAGGATTGCAGGTCGCCTGCGGCACGATGGGCATGCCGACTGCCACGGTCCGGCTGCGCGGCCCTGACGGTGTGTTACGCGTGCAGGCGGCCGTCGGGACAGGGCCGGTGGACGCCACATATAAGGCGATCGACGGCATCATCCAGGCGCCCAACGCGCTGGAGGAATTTTCCATCCGCGCGATCACGGGCGGGATCGATGCGATCGGCGAAGTGACCGTTCGGCTGGAATCTGCGGAGGAGAACCAGCCTCCGCGGGAAATGGCGCAGAACGGCCGCATCAAGCCGCGCTTGTACGGCGGGCACGGCGCCGACACCGATATCATCGTGGCCAGCGCCAAGGCATATCTGAGCGCAATCAATAAAATCCTCGTGGCGCAGGGAAGGGATCCGGTCGCACAGGAAGACCGGGCGGGATCCGCATGAACATGGAAAGAGTGAGGGATCACTTCGAACAGGACGCATCGGATTACGATCGCGACATTATCAAGTTCATCCCTTACTATCGTGAACAGAATCAGGCCATGATAGACCTGATTCCCTTCGAAGGAGACGCGAGAATCCGGGCGCTCGATCTCGGGACGGGAACCGGCGTGCTGGCTGATTTCATCCTGCGCCGCTATCCGATGGCCGAAGTGACGGTGCTCGACCTGGCGGAGAATATGCTGGCGGCGGCCCGCGAGCGGCTCGCAACATTTGCAGACCGCGTGACCTTTCAGCGCGGAGATTTTTCCAGGGATGAATTCGGTTTCGGATACGATCTGATCCTCTCCGGGCTGTCCATCCACCATTTGGAGGATCAAGCCAAAAAGGATTTGTACCGCCGCATTTATCAGGCGCTGAATCCGGGCGGGCTCTTCCTCAACCGGGACATGGTCCGCGGGGCGACGGATCGTTTGAATGCGATCTACGAGCATCTCTGGCTGGGATACGTGCGTTCGATGGGCGAGGACCCCGCAGCTTGCCTGGAAAGGTCCCGCGCAGAGGATATCCCCGCCTGCGTCGAAGACCAGCTGGAGTGGCTGCGGGGAGCGGGTTTTGTGGATGTGGGCTGCCATTGGCAGCGTATGAATTACGCCATTTTCGGCGGCTATAAATTCTCGGCGGAAAACAGGCATGACGAGCGCAAAAACGCTGTTTAATCGGGTTTGGGAAGATCATGTGGTTATCGAGGAGCCGGGCAATCCGACGGTTTTGTATATCGACCTGCATATGATCCACGAAGTCACCTCGCCGCAAGCCTTCGCCGGGTTGCGCGCCCGTGGGATCCGCGTGCGCCGGCCGGACCGGACTCTGGCGAC
>JBEKLP010000130.1:0-4119 GCA_050010135.1 Anaerolineales bacterium | reverse complement strand
AGCGCCGGCATGCCCAATTCCTTGGCTCGCGCCACGAGGCGGGGAATTTTTCCCAGCCCGTCGAGAAGGGAATATTCGGAATGTACGTGAAGGTGGACGAAAGACATGAACGCTCGATACAGGAAGATGAGAACGTGATGCTCGAGCAGAGGTGACTGCAATGATTATAGCACAGCGGGGAAGAGGGAATTCCGAGAAGGAAGTCCCAATTAGCTTAAAATTTTACTGTGGCGACGGCGGATAGGGTTCCATCGCCAAAATCAAGATCCTCACCGCAAAGACGCAAAGGGCGCAAAGAAATCTATTTAAAACTTGGCGTTCTTTGCGTCTTAGCGGTAAGAAATGCCTTTTTGTAGCAGACTCACGGGATAAACTTCCGTGTACTTCGGTATCATTGCTTCGACCTTCTCCAGCCTGCTTCAACCGCCTCGGCTTCGCCATCCTTTTCTCCCACCTCCGGGCTCCTCCCTCCTTCCCGTATCACGGGAAGGGGGGAGGAGGGAGGGAGGATGGGATGGTTAATGAAAATAATCTTGGCAACGTTTTTCCGTATAATCCGTGGCTTCTTCGGTGACTTCCATGTACTTCGGTATCATTGCTTCGACCTTCTCCAGCCTGCTTCAACCGCCTCGGCTTCGGTGCAAAACCAGCGCTCGCCCTTTTCCGGTTCGATCAGCGTGTTATCGTAGAATTTTCCGCCCGGAACGTGGTAGATTTTCTCTCCGCTGGAGTTGATATTGCCTTTGATCCGGCAACCGGCCGGCGGGGTAACGCAGCCTCCGGCGCAAGCTCCGCCGCCGCCCGGCGGGGTCAAGCTTAAAACGATGCCCCACAATCCGCGCCCGGCTTGCAGCGCCTCGCCCTGCGCAGCGGCGAATTCCGCCTGGCAGGAGAGGTCCGGCGGAAACGGCGTGGCGCGCGCCATTCCCAGCCGGACGAGCTCGGCATTGACGAACGTATCGCCGGCCAACACAAAGCGGAGGAGTCTGCCGTAGCGGTCGGCCTCGGATTGATCGCGGATCATCACGATCCGTTTCCCTTCGACCAGTTTGCGGTTGGCCGCGAGCGATTCCGCGGCCATCGGCTCGCCGGCCAGTTCCGGCGCGTCCATGCCGACGTAGCGCACCCGGAAGGGAACGCCGCCCTCGTCGACTTCGATCGTATCACCGTCGATCACATTGGTAACGGCCGCTTCCTCGCGCCGGGCGTGATCCGGTATGCAACCAACGCTCCTTGCGGTCGCCGTGCCCGTCGCGCGCGGCGAAGGTGTTTCGGTCGCGGTCCGCATCTCCGCCGCCGCGATGCGCGCATTCACGACCGGTCGGCAGCCGGCCGCGAAAAGAAAAATCATATATGCGATTGGAATCAGTCGGTTGCGGTTCATGGCATCCCCCGGGAATTTTCGATGCGCGATTGTACCGCTTTTTGGAAAGTGGGGAGTTTCCACTCAACTTGAATATTTTGCCCCGAAGGGGCCTTGTGTCCTGGCGCGGGGATTCATCCCCGCGCGTCCACCCCCAAGGGGTAAGCTATTCCTAAAAGCAGGCACTTTAACCCGCACTGCTATAATGTTCACCACCTATGGCCCCCCTATTTTCGAAACGCCGCTCCTTTTCCCTCCGGTGGTTTTTAATTCCGGCACTAGGATTCCTGATCGGCCTGGCGGCGGTGGGAGCGTATTTTGCGCCGCGGGTGATTTCGGTGCTGCCCGCGGCGGGCGGGCAGACCGGATCCTATGCGGCAATCGAAGCGCATTTCAGCGCGCCGATGGATCCCGCCTGCACGGCGTCGCATTTCAGCACCGTGCCCGCCTCCGAGGGCGACCTCAGCGTGCAGGGCAACGTGCTGCGATTCGTTCCCAAGAATCCGTGGCCGGCCGGCGCGGCGGTGAAGCTCATCGTGCGCTCGGGCGCCTGCGGGCGGAACCGCCTGCCGCTGATCTCAGATTATTCCTGGAGCTTCGTCCCTTCTCCCTACCGCGTGGCGTATATTTCCGCCGGCGATCCCACCCGGTTGATGGATTTGCTCTCCGATGGCGGCAACCCCGCCGAACTCGTCCGTGCCGGTGAGCCGATTGTGGATTTCCAAATCTCGCCGCGCGGCGATTTTCTGGTCTATTCCACCGAGTCCGCGAGCGGCCCGGGGAAAATTTGGATCGAAGTGCTCGCTGCGGGCACGCCTTCCCTCCTGGCCGATTGCACTCCGGACGCCTGCCGCGCTCCGGTGATCTCTCCCGACGGCTCGATGGTGGCCTATGAACGCGCCGCCATGGAAAGCAACCCGAGCGGATCCATCACTCCGGGCAACCCGTTTATCGAGCTCATCGACCTCGGCAACATGCAATCGCGGATCTTTTCCCCGTCCGGGCATATCGCGAGCAATCCCGTCTGGGCTCCGTCGGGCTGGCTTTCCTACTTCGACGCCGACCGGCAAGCGATCGTTGTGGACGACCTGCTGGGCGGAGCGACCCTCATCCCCAATGCGACCGGCGAAAATTGGGTCTGGCTTGCGGACGGAACCGGCGTGGTCTTTCCGGAAATTTTTCCCGAACAGGGTGAAACGCTGGGCGGCCGGTCTCCACGCATTTTCAGCCACCTGATTCTCGTCACGGTGAAAACCAACGCCCGGCGGGATCTCAGCGGCGAAATGCAGATCGAGGATTATTCGCCGGCTGTTTCGCCCGACGGCGCATGGCTGGCGCTGGCGCGCGATTATTTCGACACGCGCTGGACTCCCGGCCGACAACTGTGGGTCATGAATTGGAAAGATTCTTCCTTCCAGCAACTGACCCAAACGCCCGATTACGGCGTTTCCTCGATCCATTGGAGTTCCGACGGAGCCCGGCTGGTGTACATGCGCTTCCACGAAACGAACCCTTCCGATCCGCCGGAGATCTGGATCATGAACGCCGACGGCTCGGATGCGCATTCACTGGTCACGGGAGGTTTCCTCCCTCAATGGTTGCCCTGACAGCGCCCGCGCCTTCTTTCTCCCTGCCCGACCTTACCGGGCGAATCCACAAGCTGGAAGCATATCGCGGGCAATTGGTGCTGCTGTATTTTTGGTCGGCCGTCTGCCCGTGGTCGGAGCGGGCCGACCGCGAGATCGCGAAGTGGCCCGCGAGCCTCGCCTCGGCCGCCGTCATCCTCCGCCTGGCGATGAACGCCGACGAGGCCATCGACATTGTCCGCGCGGAAGCGGCGAAGCGGTTCCAGGGGATTGTGCTCCTCGATTCCAACCACAACGTGACCGACGCATATGGCGCACAACTCACGCCGGAATTTTTCCTTCTGGACCCCGAGGGGCGGGCGCGGTATCACGGCGCGCTGGACGATGCCACCTTCCGCCAGCCCGCCCCCACCCGATTGTATCTGGAGAATGCGTTGCGCGCGCTCCTCGCCGAAGAGAATCCCGATCCGGCGGATGCGCCGCCTTACGGCTGCGCCATCGTGCGGTGGAAAATATGAATATAAACGGGCTTCCCAACTGGGAAGCCCGTTCTTTATCCTAAATGGTATCTGCTCGCAAATGCTGGCAAAGCGAACACGGATTTCACCGAAAGAACCGGAAAACACGGGTAAGGCCTTGGAAATTTTTTTATTCTTTCCGTGTCTTCCGTGTGATTTTTTCCGTGGATTCCGTGTACTATCCTATATCAACTCCATGTTCTTCCCCACTTTACCGAATACCTCCAGCACCCGGTCCATCTGCGCGTCGGTGTGGCTGGCCATGTAGGATGTGCGCAGCATCTGCCGGCCCGGCGAAACGCCGGGGGAAATCACCGGGTTGACGAACACCCCGTCTTCGAACAGCGCTTTCCAGGTGAAGATTGTTTTAAGGTCGTCGCCGATGACGATCGGGATGATCGGCGTGGTGGAATTGCCGATGTTGAATCCGAGGCTGCGGTAGCCGGCGCGCATCTTGTCGGCGATGGCGTTGAGACGCGCGGTGTGCTCCGGTTCGTCGCGCATAATGTGCAGCGCCGCCAGCGCCGCAGCGGCGTTGGCCGGCGGGATGCTCGCGGAGAACATCAGCGCCCGGGCGTGGTGCTTGATGTAATGGATCACCGGTTCGTCCCCGGCGATGAACCCGCCGAGGGAGGCGAAGGATTTGCTGAAG
>JBEKLP010000129.1:0-4217 GCA_050010135.1 Anaerolineales bacterium | reverse complement strand
GATCGCCACCTCGTGTCCCGCTTCCACGAGATAGCGCGCGAGCATCAGGGAGATTCTTGATTTTCCCCCCGCTCTCGGGTTCACCCGTTCGGAACGAAGATAGGTTTGAATTTGCAGAATGCGCATGCGCTTCAAGGCCTGGGGCGGAGACCTTCGCCAAAGGATTCGCTGAGCCGACCGCGGAAGATCAACCTTCCTCCACCACTTCCTCGTACGCGACGAGATTTTCAGCGGTATAGCGCTCCATGGAAAAGAATTTACGCGCGCTGAGAGAAAGCTGCTCCCGATAACGAAGGGAACGGACGTCTTTTCGATGAAGCCATTTCATGATTAATCCGGCCAGCGCTTCCGGCGAAGACGAAGCCGGATCGAATCCCACACCACATTCCAGATGCAGGAGTTTCTCGGTTTCCTCGACCTGCGGTTTCCAGCCGATCACCGCCGTCCCGCAGCACATCGCTTCGGCCAAGGCCAGGCTGAACCCTTCCGCCGGGCTCGGATTGACCAGTAGTTCGGCGGCGAGCATTTCCCGCCGAACGCCTTCGGGGGAAACCTTTCCCAGAAACGCCGCCGGGATCCGGTACGATCGGGCGAACTTCTCGAATCGCTCCCGTTCCGGACCGATGCCGCAGATCCGCAGCGGCACTTTGCGCAGCGCGGAGGAATGCACGTACGCCGCAAGGAGATTCTGCAACCCCTTATCCAGCCGCAATCCGCCGACGAAGAGGATCCCTTTCCGCCGCGTCGCAACGGAAACCGCCGGGTCGGAATATAGTTTGTCCACCGCCGGGCGGATCATACGCGTGCGCTCCAGGAGCGAACCGTCCGAGCCGCAGACCAGCCTGCGCAACGCATCGGATGGAAAGATCAACCGACAGTAAGAATGCAGATGCTGGCCCGCCGTATGGGTATGATGAGTCAACAAAAGAGGAACCTGTAATCCCAGGGCGTGATAAAGCAGCGGAAAATCCGAAAACGAAGTGTGGGTGTGGATGATATCCGGCTGGAAATCCCTCACCGCGTCGTCCAGACCGGTGAGATACATCGTCCACAAACGGGCCGCGTGGCCCGACCTGTCGGCCAGGGGTAAACGGGATGCGGTCCAGAAATACCATCCTATTTTTTTTAGCGGCGGTATCCGGGCAGTGGGAAGCAAGCTAAGCGGCATCACCCCGTTTTCGATCGTGTACGCTTTTTCCAGGATGGGCTCCGGAAAGGGGAAAATGGCCACTTGCTGTCCGTGCAGCGCAAGTTCCCGGGAAAGCTGAAGAGAGAGGCGCGATTTTCCCCCAGCCCGGGGATTCAATCCCTCTCCTTTTAAGAACGGGTGGATCTGTAAGATTCTCAAAGCAGTTGAAGTCATGGGTCGTCACCTTCATAGCGGATCAATCCAGCAGCCGGATTCCGTCCGGGCCTTTATTGAACAACAGGTCGACGCTCGCCATCCCGGGGACAAACGGCGAAAAAGTCTGGGAATATTCCGGATGGTGGAACTCATGATACTTCACGCCGATCCCTTCCGCGGCGAAAATCGATTCGTCCAGATAATCCCTCCCCCTTGGTCCGGAAAGAAACTCCGAAGCGCCCGTCTTCCGGCAAATATCCAGCAGCAGCTCGCTTTTCTTTCCGCGGACCTGCAGCATCGACGCACGCAAGACGGGAGTGGGGATGGAAAAAGCGGTCCACAGGAATTCAATAAGGGCCAGGTTCAGATCGACCAGATGCGTCCAGGGATGTAGGAAAATTTCCTCCAGTCTCCCCGCGTAAGTCTTCCAATACGGCGTTTTGGAATAATTTTGCCGTAACGTTCGGAAATACACTTCCGGCCACCGCGCCGCGTTGTTGATTTCCACTTCGGTAAAGGCCTGGCCGAATTTGCCCTTGGTCAGTATCGGCACGGTCACCCAGGCCCAGCCCTGGGGAGTGCGGATCCGGTTGCGATTCTCAAAATAATTCTTCTTGAAGGCGACCGTATCAAGGAAAACGAAGCAATCCGCGCGGCGCGCTTTATCGAGGTAACCGAGCCAGGGCAGGTGCTCGGGTTGGTGGATGGCTACCCGCTTCATGTCCTATCGCAGATCGAGGCTCCATTGCCAGCGCAGGGTCTCATAGCACTCCGCGTGGCCCACGCCGATTTCGTACCCGCGGTGCACCCCGCGGGCGATGACTGCGTCCAGCCAGATATCGCCGTATTTCTTGTATTGCGAATCATGCGCCAAGAGGGAATCACGCTTGGCCTGAACGGCCTCGGGCGGAACGGCCACGTAGACTTGCGGGCGGAATGGAGCGTAAGACCGTCCCGACGGGGTCATGGGCTCGTAAAAAAGAATCGAGTTGAAATATCGAGCCGCGGAGATCGAAGCCAGCGACGTGGCGCGGTGGTCCTGGTGTGTGTCGTGCGGCCAGTGGGTCAGAATAACATCCGGCTGAATTTGCCGCAGGTATGATTCAATAGCCCCCACAGAAGCGCGGTTATAGGGGATGTCTAACGTTGGAAAATCCAATATTTCCAATTCTGCTCCCCCCAATTTCTGGACCGCTTGCCGGCCTTCCTGCAGGGCTTGCGCGCTAGTCCGAAGCATATCGCCGCCTAGGCCGGAATAATCGGAAGGTGAAAGAACCAGGATATAGATATTCCATCCATGCCGATTGGCTTCGGCCAGAGTGCCGCCACAGCCGATCTCCACATCGTCAATATGCGCGCCGATCGCAAGGAGTTTCATCGCTCATCCTTTCCGGTAAAGATAGAGGGTGAAATCGTGGGGCAGATAATCATGGCGAAGGGTGACCCGGCGTGTGATGTCCTGCGCTTCGGTAAACGCGCGCTCCGGCGAACAATAGAACATGTCCGCGCGGTAGTGGTCCGGATCGTAATACGTGCTGAGCAGGTTGATTCCCACCCCGCGCTCCGCCATCGAGAACATTTTCCGCAGCATGCGGAATACCCAGGCTTCCTGATCGTCGCGGAACTTCACGTTGAACGTTCCGCTGACGAACACGAAATCGAAGTGCACGGAGGGTTCGAAGCGTTCGATATCGGTGCAGTGAAATTCGCCCGTCGGATGCCGCCGGCGCGCCTCTTCGATGAAAACCGGCTGCAGATCCAACCCGGAATAGCGCACCGCGATCCCCTTTCCCTCCAAGTACGACTGCAGATCGCCGAACCCGCATCCCACGTCCAAGATCGAAGCGCCTTGCAGATCGGCGATCTGCGTCAGGACGGTAAACCGTATCTCCTGGGACTCGCGGCTGCCGATCCCGATCGAGCGGGTATCGTAACCGTATTGCTCCCAGCGCTCCGCGTAAAAATCCAGAACCGTCCGGTCGTCCGCCATGCTCGCCGCGTCCTCCCGTTACTTTTGTCTCTTGCGCGGGGGTTTTCCCTCCGCGGAAGTTGAAGCGGGAACGGCCTTGCCGTGCGCCAAACCCGGCGCCGATACACCGGAACCCAGCGGGCGAATCTCGGTCTCCCACGGCAGCATCGGCGCCACCACACCGGACCACGCCTTCGGGAAGTCGCCCTTTACCGAAAGGCCCGATCCGCTATCCTGAACCCGGAAGGAGAGCAGATTCGATTCACGGATGAAATACTGGCGCGGGACGAGCACCCGCACGAGAACATCCACATTGTACATGCCCTCGTTGAGGAAATTCCCCGGAATCGTACACACGCTGCGGTAAATCCCCCTGCGGCGGGCTTTTCCGTTGTACGCCGGATCGTGGTTTGCGGCCGACTCCAGCACACAGACGCTGTTCTCGTTGTGAATCAGGAGGATGGGCATGAATGGATATTCGGGATTAAAGGCCCAATATTCCACTTCAATTTGCACCGGTTCGCGAATTTCAAAAGAAGAACAAAGGGCGTTGTTGCGGTCCAGCAAACGCACCCGTTTCAGCCGCGCCGTCTCGTCGCCGGGAGCCAGCGCCGGATCGCTCCACTCTTTGCATTCAGCTTCCGAGCGGTCGGCGTTCAGGTACTCGGAGATGACTTCGGACGTCTCGCCATCGGCGCGGACCTTGCCGTCCTCGAGCAGGATCACGCGCTGGCAGAGGCGTTGAATGGCGTTCATGTTATGCGAGACGAACAGCACCGTGCGTCCCTCTTTGCCCACGCTCTCCATCTTGCCCATGCATTTCTTCTGGAAGCGTTCATCTCCCACCGCCAGGACTTCATCCACCAGGAGAATTTCGGGAGTGAGATGGGCTGCCACGGCGAA
>JBEKLP010000128.1:0-4245 GCA_050010135.1 Anaerolineales bacterium | reverse complement strand
ATGTGGCAAGCCAGGGCCGTACGAAAGAGTATGTCCGCATATACGCAGAGCAACTCCGATTGCTATAGCGGTTCCCTACAGCCTTGATACCGCGCGGCTTGCCGCGCGGCAGTTCATTAAGCAAATTAGTTCGTGAAATGTTGACAAGACTCAGAAAGAGAACACTGAATTGCGATTTTAGATTACCCGCTATAATGGTAACTACAATGCGAAAGTGGCCAAGCGACCCCGCCCCCCGGAGCAATCACCACCCGTTTTTTGGGTGGTGATGAATTACGCAGGGGGCCCCCCTCGCGAATTCTTCGCATCGGAAGGTCACCGATGCTGGTCGCTCCCCTGCTTCGTAACCATCACCGCTCGATGAGCAAAACCGAGCGGTGATGCTCCGCGAGGGCAAGCGGGGGGCGGGCAAAGGAGGGGGAAGGCGGATGGATCGAAAATCGAAATTTATCTTCAAAGGAAATGCATATGGCCGAGCCCCATCTATCGGTTGGAAGAATTGTAATCGCCCTGTTCGGAATAGCGGCGCTGTCCGCTGGTTGCGCCGCGAAAACAACGCCTGCAACGTCGCAGGTGACCGCTACCGCCCCGCCAGGAACCTTCCCGCGATCTCCTCCGTTAAGCTGGATCAAACTGCGGTGCCTCGCTACGAGTCGCTGGAAATGACGGTGACGCTCGATGCAACATACGCCAACCCGTTCGACGCGCGCCAGGTGAGCCTGGACGGGATCTTCACCGGGCCCGGCGGTGTGGAGCTTAAAGTGCCGGGATTTTGGGACGGCGTGTCCGCCTGGAAGGTCCGCTTCACGCCTTCCCTGGAGGGCGAGTGGAAGTTCCAGTTGACCATCAAGGACAGTCGCGGAACCGGCGCGCCGTTTGCGGGGAGCTTCACCGCAACGTCGTCGAATCTGCACGGCTGGTTGCAAGCCGGCAATCGGATCAATCCGGAATACGGCGGGCATTACCTGGTTTACCAGGACGGCGCGCCTTTTTACGGAATCGGCCATTGCGACGCCTGGACCATTCTCAACGCCGGCTTTTCCGCCGAGAAGGGGGTGACACTTTTCGATCAGATGAAAGCAGCCGGCGAAAATTACGTGGTGTGGTGGCCGCTCTATTCCAATTCGCTGATCGGCAACAGCTATGATAATTATTCTTCTTCGAGCGCAGCCTTGATGGATCTGATCGTGAAAGATGCGCAGAAGAAAGGCGTGTTCCTGGTCTTCACAATCTGGGATCATCCCGAATTGCGCGGCCCGGGCCATCCGTGGGGCGACGGCAATTGGGCCGGCAACGGGTTCAACCAGCTGGGTGACATCAATTCCTTCTTTACCTCGGACGAAATGTGGGCCTGGCAGGAGAATCTTTACCGCTATATCATCGCCCGCTGGGGATACAGCCCGGCGATCGGCTTGTGGCAAACGGTTTCGGAGATCAACGGGACGAACGCATACGATCAGACCAACCCCTGGCACGATAAAGTCAATGCGTACTTTGTGGCCAACGACCCGTACCGGCATCCGACCACAGCGAGCATGTCGGGCGACGTGGATTGGCCGGAAGGCCACAAAGTGATGGATGCGCCCCAGGTGCACGTGTATAACTTTTCCAACGGCTCCCTGACCGTTGATGCGGTAAAAACCGCACAGATCATCGCCGGTTGGACGCAGGTGATGTGGAACCAGGCCGACAAACCAAACTGGGTGGGGGAGTTCGGCGTCGCGGGGAACGAATACTATCCTGAGCTTTTCCACAACGCGCTGTGGGCCGCGCTGGGCGCGGGTGCGGCGATGACCCCGGCGGAATGGAACAGCGGAGCGTGGGGCGAGATGACGCCGGAAATGAGCGCCGATACCGCCCGCCTGGGCCGGTTCGTTTCGGATATTCCCCTGGCGGAATGGAATCCATCGGCGCTGCAGATTGCCAGCAAGGATCCGCAGGTCCGCGGTTGGGGCGTGTCGGGAACGAAAGGCGGGTTGTTCTGGGTGCAGGATTTCTCCATGCAAGGAAAATCGATCCAGGATGTTCGCAAGAGTCCAGCCGTGCGCAAAGGCGTTGTGCTGGAGATCAGCGGGCTGGCGGGCGGAACCTACGCGATCCACCCGTACGACACCTGGCAGGGAAAATACCTTGATGCCTTCGATGTGAACTGTGCGGATGGCACGCCGTGCACGATTGCCCTTCCCGATTTCAAAGCGGATATGGCTTTCCGGGTGGAGCGGAAATAACCGGGACGCGATAATGAAGATCCATCCCAACAGCACGTTGATAATGATCGGCGATTCCATCACCGAATGGGGACGGGAGACGCCCATCCGGGAGGACACACTTGAGTCCCTCGGCAGCGGGTACGTCCATTTCATCCACTGCCTGATCGCCGCCGCCGACCCTTCCCTTCGTCTGCAAATCCTGAACATGGGTGTGGGAGGAAATACGGTTCGGGAGCTGGCCGCCCGCTGGGAAAACGACGTGATGGCCCAGGCCCCCGATTGGCTCTCGATCATGATCGGGATCAACGACGTATGGCGGCAATTCAATACCGCCGTGCCGAAAGACCAGCAAATATCGGTGGAGGAATTTTCCGGCACACTGGAACGGTTGATCGCAACGATTCGTCCGCGATTGCAGGGATTGGTGCCGATGACTCCGTATTACATCGAACCCGACCGGACGGATCCGATGCGCGCGATGATGGACCGGTTCGGGGAGGAAGTGCGCCGTTTGGCGGCAAAATTCCAAGCCGAGTTCGTCGACACCCAGGCGGCGATGGATCTGGCGCTGCGCGAATACTCGCCCGCGGAACTCGCCGACGACCGCGTGCATGTGAACGATGTCGGCCATATGATCCTGGCGCGGGCTTTTCTCAAGGCGGTGGATTATTCTTGGTGAACGCCCGGGCGGATGGGACCGCCATAGGCTGTAATTTCCGGTGAAGCCATGCCAAGTCTGCAAAGCCGATTCCTGCGATTTTTTATCCGCCGGATGAATTTCCTGAACGGAAAAAACGTTTCCCTCCCCGAGATGCGCCGAAGGACGGATTCCGCCGCCGGGCTTCTGCGGCCTCCGCGCGGGGTCTCGATCCAGAGTTTTTCGGCGGGGACTGTTCCGGCCGAGTGGTTGATTCCGCAAGGTGCGCCGCAGGACCGTGTGCTTTTATATTTTCACGGCGGGGGATTCATCTTCTGTTCTTTGAAGAGCCACCGGGCGCTCGTTTCCCGGTTGGCCAAAGCGGGCGGAACGCGCGCCGTGTCGGTGGATTATCGCCTGGCCCCGGAGCATCCCTTTCCGGCTGCGCCCGATGACTGCCTCGAAGCGTACCGCTGGACGGTGCAATCCGGAATCTCCCCGCGGCGAATCATCGTCGGGGGAGATTCCGCCGGCGGTAATTTGGCGTTGGTTCTGCTCCTGGCGCTGCGCCGGGCCGGTGATCAACTTCCGGCGGCCGCCGTATGTCTCTCGCCGGCGACCGACATGGCGTGGACCGGCGATTCGATGCGGACGAAAGCCGGCATCGATCCCATTTTCCCCGAGGGAGCGTCATCGCCCCTGGGATCCTCCATTCAATCCGGTTACATTGTTTCCGAGGATCCCCGCAATCCGATGATTTCACCTCTCTACGGCGACTGGCGCGGTATGCCGCCGATCCTTCTGCATGTGGGTGAAGATGAGATTCTGCTGGATGATTCCGTGCGTCTGGCGGAACGCGTGCGCGAAGCGGGGGGGCAGGCGGAGGTCGTCATCTGGCCCGGCATGTGGCACGTCTTCCAGGTGTTTGCGCCTTTCCTGCCGGAAGCCAATCAATCCATTCAACAAATCGGCGAATTCATCAATGGAATACAGCGGCAATGATCGTCGGCCAATGCCGGATTGAGATCCGATTAATTAGGTAAATAAAAAAATGCCGCCAGACTTCGGCGGCATTTTTTTCCAATGGGAATATTCTATGAAGTTGGAGTCAAAGCCTCCGTGGGAGTCAGATTTTCGGTCGGAGTCAGGTTTTCCTTCGACGCCTGATTATCGGCAGGAGTCAGGGTTTGTGTTTTCTTCTCCAGCATTTGGATTAACTGAGGGATCAGGAAAGTCGCGGTCCCGCCGCCGGCGCTTGGTGCTCCTGTTCGCTGCGCGCGCAGGGTCGCGATCTGGTTCTGGTTCAGACTGGTTCCACCGCCTCCACCACCCCCTCCGCCGGCTGGAAAACCGCCCCCGCCACCACCGCCCCCTCCGCCTCCCGGAAAATCGCCCCCG
>JBEKLP010000127.1:0-4452 GCA_050010135.1 Anaerolineales bacterium | reverse complement strand
CCCAGGAAGCCGACGATCTCCCCCTTTTTGGCATGGAAGTTTAAACCGTCGATGGCCTTACGCAGGCCGTACCACTTGGTCAGGTTGGTTACTTGTATCATCCTGTCCTCGATTGGTTCAAGGAGATTTACCCGAAGCAGATGATCGGGGGGTTGTACAGTCTATTTATACTTGGTTTTTGCCTCAAATCAAGGATGGCAGGCTCCTTCTCATCAAACCTTTAGCTGGGAGGAAGCGGGCGACTCCGGTCATCCGTCGGAAAACGCTCCGCGCTTGACAATGTTTTACCCCCAAATTAAAATGCGTACGCTCTATACGGCCGGTCCGCAAGCATCCCACCGCCCTTGAGAGTGTTCGATAGTATAGACCCCCATGCCGCGCATTGGCGCGGCTTGTCGTGTGTATGGAAATTCATTCTCCCTTGGAGGATCGCATGGATATTTTATGGATGGGAAGCAGACACGGATTAAGTAATTTGGAGCAGGTCGCCATCGTGGGCGTTCTGCTCACCGCACTGGTGGCTTTGTTGTACGCCTGGCTGCTGCGGGGCAAGGTGCTCAAAGAGGATACGGGTACCAAGAAGATGCAGGAGGTGTGGAATGCGATTCGCGTCGGGGCGAATTCCTACCTGGGCCGGCAACTCCGGACCATCCTGCCGGTGGTCATCTGCCTGACCGTGGTAGTGTTCCTGAGCGTGTATATCGTTCCCCCGACCAAGGAAGCGTTGGATGAATTTAAAGGGCTCGATTCTTCCGCCATCACCCTAATCGTGGCGATCGGCCGCACCATCGCTTTCATCATGGGAGCCTCCTTCTCCCTGACCGTCGGCCAATTGGGCATGCGCATGGCCATTCAGGCCAACGTCCGCGCGGCCTCGGCCGCCAAGCGCGGGTTTAATCAGGCGCTTTCGATCGCCTACTATTCCGGAACCGTTACCGGAATGCTCACCGACGGCCTCGGCCTCCTCGGCGGCACGCTGATTTTCATCGTCTTCGGCAAAGCCTCGCCGGATGTGCTCCTGGGGTTCGGCTTCGGCGGGACCATCCTGGCTCTGTTTATGCGCGTCGGCGGCGGTATCTATACCAAGGCGGCGGATGTCGGGGCGGACCTGGTGGGGAAGGTGGAGAAAGATATCCCCGAGGATGATCCGCGCAACGCCGCGGTGGTCGCCGATCTGGTTGGCGATAACGTGGGCGACTGCGCCGGCATGGCGGCGGATATTTTCGAATCCTACGAAGTCACCATCGTCTCCGGTCTGATTTTGGGCATCGCCCTGTACCTGATGACTGGAAAGCTGATGTGGATCGTCTACCCGCTGATCATCCGCGCCATCGGAGTGATTTCCTCCATCCTCGGCACGTTTACCGTTCCCATCTGGGAACGCTTCCCCATCCCGTTCCTGCGGGCGCACGATGCCGAAGAATCCATGTTCCGTTCCTATGAAGTCTCCTCCGTTAATACCATCTTCTGGGCCTTCATGCTCGCCGGGGCTTACAGCGGTTGGCATGATTTCCGACTGGCGGTCCTGACGATGGTCGGGGTGGGATTGGCCGTGGCCTACAATCCGCTCACGTCCTACTTCACCTCCACCAAGCGGCCTCCGGTCAAGGAAATCGTCAAGGCCACCCGCACCGGCGCCGCCACAACGATCCTCACCGGTCTGTCGGTCGGGATGGAATCCTCTGTCTATGCGTTACTGGTCATCGTGGTCGCATTCATCCTGGCCATCTTGCTGTATCAGGGCGACGGCGGGACCTATGTGCTCTACGCGGTGGCGATGGTCGGCATCGGCATGCTCAGCCACACCGGCAACAATGTAGCCATGGATTCTTACGGGCCGATTTCCGATAACGCCAACGGCATCGCCGAAATGGCCTGGCATGACATGAACGATACGGAAACCAAGAAGGCCCGCCAGATCATGGCGGACCTCGACGCGGTGGGCAACACTACCAAAGCGATCACCAAGGGGGTGGCGATTGCTTCCGCCGTCATCGCCGCCGTCAGTCTGTTCGCTTCGTTCGTCACCGACACCGGCCTTTCGGCCATCCGCGTCTCCGAGACGACGGTCTTTGTCGGTTTGCTGCTGGGCGGCGCGCTGCCGTGGCTGTTCTCCTCCTTCTGCATCCGCGCCGTCAGCCGCGCGGCCGCGCAAATCGTGGAGGAAGTCCGCCGTCAGTTCCGGGTTCCCGGCGTGATGGAAGGCAAGGTGACGCCGGATTACGCCCGCGTGGTGAGCATCTCCACCGCCTCGGCCCAGAAGGAGTTGATCCCCCTGGCCGCAATCTCGGTTTGTATACCGCTCGCCGTCGGCCTGCTCTTGAAGGTGGAGGCACTCGGCGGGTTCCTGGCGGGCATCATCCTCTCCGGACAGCTGCTGGCAGTGTTCATGGCCAACGCCGGCGGAGCCTGGGATAACGCCAAGAAGTCCATCGAAGATGAACCCCGCGACCTGAAGGCCAACACCGGCAAGGGGTCCGAACGCCACAAGGCGAGCGTGGTGGGCGATACCGTCGGCGATCCGCTCAAGGATACCGCCGGACCCGCGCTGAACCCGATGATCAAGGTGGCCAATCTGGTCAGCCTGATCGCCGCCCCGCTGATCGTGCGCTATCCGCTGCTGCAGGATGGCAAGGTCAATTGGGTGGTCGCGGTTTTGATCGTCCTGTTGATGGCAGCCACCGTCTGGGCGATTTCGCAGAGCAACCGGGAAGCGCCCCAACTGGCCTGATAGGTTTCTTCCTTTAAAGAAATAAAACGGGGAAGGCAATCGCCTTCCCCGTTTGTTTTTCCCAACGGGCCCTTATTCGACTTCTTTCGTGACGTTGATGAGATATTTGGCTGCGATGGAGAAGAGCGGGACCGGGGCTGGTTTTCCCTGGATCAGCAAGTTCAGCGATTCCTTGTCGGATTGCCAGACGACGTTCCCCGGCGCGATCAGGCAGATGCTACCCGGTTCGTATGTGGTGAAAAGCTTCCCGTCGAGATAGTAATAATGATCCTGGCTGACCACGGAGGGATAGGCGAGCATGAACGGGGGAATGTCGGAGGGTTGGAACCACAGCTTGATTTCGCGTTCGGCGTCGGTCTGATTGGCCGAAGCGTGGATAAGGTTTTCCATCCGCTGGCCGATTTCATTACCCTGCACGTCCCGGATCGGAACCAGCGTGCCCAGCGAGCGGATGCTCCCCGGCTTCTTCTCTCGCGCTTCGTGCGGATTGGTCGGCCCGACGATATCCCGGATCTTCTGAACAGCATTCGGCCCCTGGTAGACCAGGGCGATCACCCGGCGCCTATGGGGCTGGTCCGGATATTGGATAATCCCCATGATGAAATCGATCAATCCGGGAAAGAACACCTTGCCGCGGTGTTCGGCGTAGTGTTCCTCGGCCAGCATGCGGCTGACGTGCACGATCTTGGCGCCGGCAAACCGCAGACCGGTGTGGAATTCCGAAAGCTGGGAGAGGATGTATCCGGTAAGCGAGTTCTTGAGCGCGTCGGGTTTGATAAGCACCAAGGTCTGTTCGAGATCTTCTTTTTCCATATCCATCTCCAGGGGAAATTTTGACAATCATAACGGGGATCGGTTTTTTCCGCCACCAAGTGCCGCACCGCGATCATCCGCTCGTATCCGGCCTTCCCCCCCGGAAAATCTCCGAGGGTCCGGCCAGCTTCTCCGAACGTAAGTCGGGAGAAGGGCTGGGGATAGCGGCGGGATTGCCCCAAAAAAATCCGCCGCGAAACGCGGCGGATCGGGTGAAATCTTTTGGATGGGACGGGGATCGAATTATTTCCGATCGCGGATGGTCAGGTAGGGTTCGTCTTCCGGCCCGATGTAAATGAAGCGCGGCCGGTATATCCGGTTGTCGATTCCCTGTTCGATGATGTGAGCCACCCAGCCCGCGCTTCGGCCGACGGCGAACATCGGTGTGAACATCGGCGGCTCAATCCCCATCGATGCCATCACCACGCCGGAGAAGAAATCCACGTTCGGCCAGATCCCCCGCTGGCCGTATTTTTCAGCCATGATTCTCTCAATCCGTTCGGCGGTCTCCAGCCAATGTTCGGTACCGGCGCGGCGCGTGACCTCACGGGCGTGCTCGCGCAGGATCGCCGCGCGCGGATCCATGGTCCTGTACACGCGGTGGCCGAACCCGGAGATGCGCAACCGCTGCGACATGGCGTCATCGAGGAACTTCTCGACGTTATCCAGAGAGCCGATCGCCTGGAGCATGCGCATCACTTCTTCGTTGGCGCCCCCGTGCAACGGCCCTTTGAGCGCCCCGATCCCAGCCACGACACAGGAGTACAGGTCGCTCAACGTAGAGCGGACGACCACCATGGAAAATGTGCTGGCGTTGCATTCGTGATCGGCGTGTAGAATCAGCAGCACGTCCATCAGCCGCGCATAGAAATTATCCGGCGTGTTGCCGGTCAGCATGTAATAGAAAT
>JBEKLP010000126.1:0-4612 GCA_050010135.1 Anaerolineales bacterium | reverse complement strand
TCAGCGGTGTGGCCAGCAGCGGTTCCAGGCTGTAGCGTTCCTTTTCCCCCACGAAGCTTTCGAGCGCGATGACCAGCGAGACCGAGGTGGGGAAGAACCCGACGATCATTAACAGGAAGGGGAAAATCGCCTGGGCGATGACGTTCCCGCCGTATTGATTGACGTAGTTGATCACCAGGCGCGCGGCGTAGTTCATCAGCACCGGGAAAAACAGGGTTAGGATGACCAGCGGGAGCACAACCCGCCAATCGCGGAATTGATCCCGCACTTCGCGGCGGACCAGGGCGCCGAGGCGCGAGACACGGAACCGGAAGGAGAAAGCCGGAACGGCCGCGTTCATCGCAGCGCTCCTTCCGGAGCCGCCGGTTCTTCCTCGGCCACCGCCTGGAGATAGATCGTCTCGAGCGAGGGCGTTACTTCCCGCAGCTCAACCACCTTCATCCCGCGCCGGATCGCCCGGCGCAGAATTTCCGGATTGGCCGTCAGGGGATCGGCCGCGCGGAAACGGATGCAGTCGGGCCGGCGTTCGATTATTTCGACCAGTTTCCCCATCGTCGAAGTCAGATCGTCCGTCGCCTCGGCCAGTTTCAATTCGAACACGGCCGGTCCCAGCATCCGGGCGCGAAGCTCGGCGGCCGTCCCTTCGGCGATCAGCCGCCCGCGGCGGATGATGGCGATCCGGTCGGCGAGTTCCTCGGCTTCCGAGAGGTTGTGGGTGCATACCAGGATGGTGGCGCCGTTGTCACGGAGAGTCCGCAGCATGTTGCGCACCGTGCGCGCAGATTCCGGATCCAACGCGGAGGTGGGTTCGTCCAGGAGCAGAACGCTCGGGGAATGCAGGAGCGCCCGGACCAGGGCAAGCCGCTGGCGCATGCCTTTGGAAAATTCCGCGAGCCATGCGTCCGAATCCACTTCGAGATCCAAATCCCGAAGCAACTGATTCGCCCGTTTCCGGCGTTCGGCCGCCGGAATGCCGTACAGCGCGCCGTAGAAATCCAGATATTCGCCGCAGCGCATTCGGTTGTACAGTCCGGTCTGTTCGGTCAGCACACCCACCACTGAACGCACATATTCGGTCTGGGTGAGAATATCGAACCCGGCTACTTTGGCGCTTCCCGCATCCGGCCGGAGAATCCCCGCCAGCATGCGGGTGGTGGTGGTCTTCCCGGCGCCGTTCGGCCCCAGCAGAGCGAGGATTTCCCCCCGCCCGACCCGCAGCGTCAAGCGGTCGACCGCGGTCACACGCTCATAGCGCTTGGTCAATCCCTGAGCCTCGATCATGGATTCCTTTCCCGGCTTTTTACCAAAATAAAAAAGGGAGAGACGAGCGGTCCGTCTCTCCCTCGGGCCTTTGTTCTAGGAAATCGCTTTTGTCGGCCGGCGGCTCTTTACCCAATCCCCGATGCCATGGCGCCAGAGCAAACCGCCGATGGCGGCGAGAGCCGTTACCGCGGCGACCACCTGATTGATATCGAAACCGAACACCGGCGACTGGTCGAGCCGCAGGAATTCCAGCCCGAAGCGGATGATCCCGTAGTTCATGAAAAACAACAGGATCAAATCGCCAGCCTTTAAGTGATCGCGGTATTTTTCACCCAGCCAGAGAAGAATTCCAAAATTGATGATGTTCAGCAGGGATTCATACAGGAACAGGGGATGATACCTGGTCACTGTGGTGTATTGCGGGAGCCGCGCTTCGGGCGGGATGTAGATCGCCCAAGGTAGGTTGGAAGGCAGTCCGTATAACTCGTGGTTGACGAAATTCCCGAGTCTTCCGAAGGCCAGGCCCAGCGCGATGCCCGGCACCGCGATGTCTCCCCACACGCCAAAGGAAAGCTTCTTGCGGCGGACGTAGATCCAAATCGTTAGCGCGCCGGCGATCAGCGCGCCGGGAAGACCAAGCCCGCCCTTGGTCAGATTGATGGCGTCGAAAGGATGGGTCAGATACCAAAAGGTGGTGATGGGCGGGTTCATCTCCTGCATGCTTAGCGGCGGGGTCAGGATGTGCCAGATCCTCGCGCCGACGACCGCGCCGATAACAACCCACAGGAACATGTCCCAGACGATTTCCGTGTCGAGATGGCGACGGCGGGCGAGGGTCTCGGCCGTGAACGCCGCGATGAGCGCGGCGGTCATCAGGATGAGACCGTAATAGCGGATGTAGAAAATGCCGATGTGGATTCCCAGCGAGTCAAAACTCATAGTCTTCTTCTCCCAAAGAGATTTTTTCCTTACTTTCCGCCCCGGCTCTGGCGATAAACGTGCGCGAAGCGTTGCAGTGCGGTGAAGTTGCCCAGAAGCGCCACAACCCCCAATCCGACGAACGGCAGATTGAGGATCAGGGCTGGGCACAGCACCAAATACCGTTCCATGCGGGTGAGCAATCCGACCCTGCAATCGAACCCCAGCGCCTCGGCCCGCGCCTTCTCATACGAGACCATGATCGATCCGATCGCGGCGGCCAGCGCCAGCGCCACACCCAAGATGTTGCTTCCCAGGGCAAAATGGATCGCCAAACCGCTGAAGAGGCACAACTCCGAAACGCGGTCCAGGGAGGAATCCAGAAATGCGCCGAAGCGCGTAGCCTCCCCCCGCAACCGCGCCATGGTTCCATCGAGCGCATCGGCCGCCCCGCTGACAAGCACCACCGCGCCGCCGAGGGAAATGGCGCCCAGCCCGAGCAGAACCGCGCCCAGGAGCGAGCCCACGAACCCCAGCAGCGTCATTGCATTGGGCGAGAGTCCCAGCCGGAGGCAAAAACCTCCGATTCCATCGAGCGCGCCCTTAAATCGCGTGCGCATCCTATCGGTAAGGGTGACCGATTGCCGCACGGACGAACTCACGCTTTGTATGCCCATCCTTCCCAAAAAGATCACCTTTCCGACGTGATGCTACCGGCGGGAACGCGTTCTGTCAACCCCGCTTTCACCATTTCAGAAAAAACTCGGTTGCCCCATCGTCAAACAAAAACTTAAGGATGTTCCGGTTTCTCCTTCACGGGCAATTCATTGATTATTCTCCGCTTCGCCGCAGAGTCCACGTCAGGCGGCAAAAGCGGGGTCCATTAGGTCAGCCCTATTCATCTTCCTCGTCTTCCCCGCCCCGCCGCAGCACTTCGCGGGTCTTGCCCCCCACCTGCTGCCGTCCGATGAACCCGCGTTTGTGCAATTCGTCCATCAGCCGAGCTGCCTTTGGATAGCCCAGGCGCATTTTACGCTGCAAGAGGGAGGCACTGGCTCTTCCATACTGCTGCACGATGCGCGCAGCCTCTTCGAGCTCGGCTTCCTCCGCCTCGTCGACGCCTTCGCCCAGCCCCTTCACCAGATCCTCCCAGGGGGCCTCCTCCTCCGCACCTGCGGAGCGGCGTGGCGCCGCTTTTTCAGCTGGAGTCCGTTCGCGTTCCTTCCCCGGCTTCGGCACCGCTTCCGTTTCATCCGGGGTTTGATCCTTCCAAAAGTCGATCAGGCGCGTAATTTCGCGGTCGGTGACGAAGCATCCCTGGAGCCGGACCGGCGCCCCGGCTTCCGGGGAGAGATAGAGCATATCCCCGCGCCCGAGGAGCGATTCGGCGCCGGGCGTATCCAGGATCACCCGGCTTTCGATCGAAGAAGGAACGGCGAAGGCAATCCGGGCCGGGAAGTTGGCCTTGATCAATCCGGTCACCACGTCGGTGCTGGGGCGTTGGGTGGCCACGATCAAATGAATTCCGACGGCGCGCGACATTTGCGCCAGGCGGATCAGTTGCCGTTCGGTTTCATCCGGCGCGGTCATCATCAGGTCGGCCATCTCGTCCAGCAGAACGACCATGCGCGGAAGCGTTTCCCCGTCGCCGCGAGAGGACACTTTACGGTTGTAATCGTCAATGTGGCGGGCGTGGAGTTCCTCGAGCAGTTTGTAGCGCCGGTCCATCTCGCGCGTGCACCAGCGCAGCACCGAGACGATCCGTTCCAACTCGGTTTCCACTTTGCCGAGAATGTGCGGCAGGCCGTTGAAGCGCACGAGCTCCACCATCTTCGGGTCGATCAACACCAAGCGCAACCGCTCGGGAGGGTTGTTCGCCACCAGACAGGCGGTGATCGCGGTGATGCACACCGACTTTCCGGATCCGGTTGTTCCGCCGATGAGCAGGTGGGGCATGGCGGCCAAATCTGCGCATTGCGGCTGTCCGGCCACGTCGAGCCCGAGCGCGATAGCCAATGGCGATCGAACCTTCTGGAACGCGGCGGATTGCATCACCATGCGCAGGCGCACGAGCGATGAGCGTCGGTGGGGAACCTCGATGCCGACGTAGGATTGCCCCGGCACAGGCGCCTCGATCCGCAGCGTGGGCGCGGAGAGCGCAAGTGCCAGATCGTTGGCCAGGGAGGAAATTTGTGATACGCGCACCTTCGCGCGGCGGATCTCGCCGTCGGATCCGGCCTTCTCCACGAAGCCCGGCTCCACGCCGAACTGGGTGACGGTCGGGCCGGTGCGGAAGGAGATCACCCGCGCGGGAATTCCGAATTCATCCAAGGTTTTTTCGATCGTGCCGGCGATCTGATTGATTTCGCGGATCGTGGGCGCGGAGAGTTCCCCGCCCTCGAAGATCTCGATCGAGGGCAACCCCTTCTCG
>JBEKLP010000125.1:0-4662 GCA_050010135.1 Anaerolineales bacterium | reverse complement strand
GGTTATGGGATACGGTGCAATTTCCATACCGTAGGGTACACCGAAGCGCGATTCCCGTCAATTCATCCGCAGGTGCTAATCTCGGAGCGAGGTAAGCGGTACCAGGCGCGGCCCATCGTCGCCGAGCTCTTTGAACCGGCGGATCACGGCCTCCGACACGAAGGGGGGAACCATGCTGCTCACGTCGCCTCCCAGCGAGGCGATCTCGCGCACAGTCGAGGAGGAGAGGAACGAATGCTCCTCGCTGGTGATCAAGGCTACCACCTCGATATCAGGCGCCAGGCGGTGGTTGGCCAGCGCCATGCGGAACTCGTGCTCAAAATCCGAGAATACCCTCAGCCCGCGGACGATGACCTGCGCGTCGATTTTCCGGCACAGTTCGACCGTCAAGCTGCGGTAGCCGATCACCCGGAATTGCGGTTTGTCGGCGAAGGCTCTGCGAGTCAGGTCGATCCGTTCTTCCGGGCTGAAAAGCAGCGTCTTGAGCGGCCGGTCGTATACGGCGATTACCACTTCGTCGAACACGCGAGCGGCGCGCTGGGCGATGTCGATGTGCCCGAAATGAATCGGATCGAAGGTTCCTGGAAAGACGGCTCGTACCATGGTCATCCCTTCTCTGTTTGTTCGCAATCTTCGCGGTTGTCCAGCGCTCCCAACGGATCAGCCGCCCAAACGCGCCGTGTCTCATTCCCCGACATCACCGATCAGGAAATTTCTCCTGGATTGGAATTCCAGCGGGAAGCTAACCGCTCGGCCATCAGCCGGTTTTCCGGCAACTGTAAATCCGGGTCCTGTGCGAAAATCCGCTGCGCCGTGGCGCGTGCTTGTTCGATCAGGCGGACGTCCAGAAGGCGGGCCAGGTCGGCGTCGGCGAATCCGGATTGCCGCGTGCCGAAGAACTCGCCCGGACCACGCTGCTGCAAATCCCGTTCGGCCAGGACAAACCCGTCCTGGACCTCTTCCATCGCCCGCAGGCGCTCGTTCTCAGCCTGGTCTTCGCTGTCGGCCACCAGGATGCAATACGACTCGTACTGGCCGCGCCCGATCCGTCCGCGGAACTGGTGCAGCTGCGCCAGGCCGAACCGGTTGGCTCCCTCGACCATCATCACCGTCGCGTTCGGGATGTCCACGCCCACTTCGACCACCGAGGTGGAGACGAGGATATGCAATTCGCCGGCGCGGAAGCGGTGCATGGTTTCATCTTTCTCGTCCGCCCGCATCCGTCCGTGCAACAACCCCAGCTTCCATTCGGGGAATATGTTTTCCTGCAGGCGGCGATGTTCCTCCACGGCGGCTGTCGCTTCGCTCATCTCGCTTTCTTCGATCCGCGGGCAGATGACGAACGCCTGCCGTCCCTGGCGCAATTGGCCGGTGATGAAAGCGTATGCACGCTCGCGCTCGCCGGGAAGCAGGATGCGCGTAGTGACCGGCTTCCGCCCCGGGGGCATTTCGTCCAATAGACTGAGATCCAGGTCGCCGTAAATTGTCAGTGCCAGGGAACGCGGGATCGGGGTGGCGGTCATCACTAGAAGGTGCGGACTGCGACCCTTGGCGCGCAATGCGGCCCGCTGCTCCACGCCAAACCGGTGCTGCTCGTCGATCACCGCCAGATCCAGCCGGGCGAAATCCACCGGACTCTCCAGCAGGGCATGCGTCCCGATGACTATGGCGATCCGCCCGGAAGCCAGACCATGGCGGATTTCCTGTTTTTCCGATTCCGGCGTGGAACCCAGCAGCAACCCGACCTGATCCTCACGCAGAAATTCTCCCGACTCGACCATCCACCGGCGCAGCAATCCGAAATGCTGTTCGGCGAGTATTCCGGTGGGCGCCAGGAACGCCGCCTGTCCACCCTGGGAAGCCACCGCCAGACAGGCCGCCAATGCCACCACCGTCTTCCCGGATCCGACGTCTCCCTCCAGCAGGCGGTTCATCGGTTTCCCGGAATCCAAGTCGGACAAGATTTCCGCGACGGCTTTCTGCTGGGCGGAGGTCAACGGGTAGGGCAGCGAGCCGAGAAAGGCGTCCAGCGCGGCCGGTTGCGGATATTTCCGCGCTTCAGCCGAGATCCAGTTTCGTTTTTGCTGCAGGATGCCCAGCTGCAAATACAGCAGCTCCTCGAATCCCAACCGGTCCTTGGCGTTCTTGAGCGACTCCCAGGAAGTCGGGAAGTGGATTTGCTGAAGCGCCTGTCCCAGCGGCATCCATTTCCCTTCTTCAAGGATGCGCGCCGGAAGCGGATCCGGCAGCCGGGTGGCCAGCCGGGAGACAGCGCTGTGAATGTGGCGCCGGAGGAAATTCTGGTGGATACCGGCGGTCAGGGCATAGACGGGAACTATTCCCCCGGTGCGGATCTGCTGCCGCTCGAGGAATTCCCATTCCGGCATCGTCATCGTCAACCGTCCGAGGTATTGGCCGATTTTTCCCGAAAGCGCGAGGAGCTGCCCCTTGCGCAACCGGTCGGCGATCCAGGGTTGGTTGAAGAAACTGATCAGCAACTCGCCGCTTCCGTCGGCGACCGTTACTTCCGTGATGCTGCCTCTTTTCGTCCGGCGGGTGGCGGCTTCCCGGACGGCGGCCAGCACGGTTACCGTTTCCCCGTACCACAGACGGTTGATCGGTTTGGTCATGGAATAATCCACGTACCGGCGAGGGAAGAACCACAATAAGTCGCCGATCGTTTGCAGACCCAACCGTTGAAATGATTCCGTATTTTTATCACCCACACCGAACAACCGGCGAAGCGGAGCCTGCAACTCACGCAAGGTGAGCGGGGTCGCCTCGATCGGCGGAGTAGCCAACCCTCCCGCCACCGGGGAGGCGGGCGGATGTGTTGGTGTCACGGGGAGAAGTTGTTCGGAGTGCGTGGCTTGCGTCTGGGAAATAGGCACGGGCCCGGATCCCCCCGATATATCAGGCGCGACCGGCGGTTGGGCTTTGATGGGTGATTCCTTCTGCCCATCGCCTACCGTCGGTTCGGCTCCGTGTGCCGCTTCCACTTCTTTTAAAAGGTCCTGAAGGGAGCGTTCCCGTTCTTCCGGCGCCAGGGCGTGGTATCCTATCAGCCAATTTTCCACCCGCGTCACGAGCGCGTCCGGAACGGATTCTTTTCTGGCGGTTCCGCTCCAGGCGGCGGAAAAATTCTGAAATCCGCCCTGGACGCACTGGTCCAGATATCCCATTCCGGCTTCATTGCGGAGCATCTTGCCCAGCGTTTCGAGTATGGTCGTCATGAAATTCGGTTTTCCTTCACCGGCAATCGTCATTTCCGGAATAACTGGAAGAGCGTATTGAAAAACGCGATCATTCCCCCGATCGCCAGAGTCAATCCTATCAGAAGCAGCAGCGCCATCTGGTATCCATATCGGAACAAAGAAAAAATAATCGGCAGGGAAAAATTCCCCGATTCCACGGCTGGCCAAAAAAGGACATATGCGGAAAACGCGGTGATCAGCATGCCGGCCAACACATACATGAAGGCATTGGTCAGGTCGATCGGACTTTGGCGGCGAAGGATGATCTTCTCGTCTTCCGCCTCCACTTGGTTCACCAATGCCTCCGCCTCGGGCCACTGGATCCCTTCCCGCAGGCATACATCGCGAATTAGGTCCTCGCGGTTACCGGCTGCGCTGAGCCGGTCCAAAATATATTGGGAAATGATTTGATGATCCATTGAGCAGCCGGAATGAGACGGGAATTATTGTTTGGCGGCGGCGGATACCGCGATGACTCCCACCGCACCCGGGCCGGTGTGAATTCCGACTGCCGGCGAGATTTCGATCATGAAGACCTTTTCCTGAAGCATCCGGTTTACCCCCTGGATGCTTTGCGTGATCTGCGGGACGAGCGCGTCTGCGACGCTTCGCGCGTTGGCGTGGGCAACCGCCAGGCTCTCGATCGGGCCCCAGGACCGGACTTGTTCGAGCAGCACCGCGACCCCGCGCGAGTGCGTGCGCACCTGCGCTACGCGGTTAACGGTTCCCTCCATTATGGAAATGAGCAACTTGATCTGCAGGAAATTGCCGATCCCGGCCAGGACCATAGGAACGCGTCCGCTGTGCGCCAGATTGGTCAGACTCTCGAGCAGAGCCACCAGGTGGACCCGCTTTCGGGTGTCGGCGACCAGGTTGCAGAGGGCCTCCAGCGTGGCTCCCTGCCTTGCCGCTTCGGCTGCCGCCAGGATTTGGAACCCGGTGCCCATCGAAACCGTGCCGCTTTCGAGGACTTTCACCCGGCCCGGGAAGTGCGATGAGGCAATGTTGGCGGCGTTGAAAATTCCGCTCAAGTTGCTGGCGGGGTGGATGGACAGGATGTTTTGAAACCCGCGGGTCAACATCGATTCAAACGTTTCCTCGAACACTCCGACCGAGGGCGAAGAGGTGGTGGGGAGCAGCCTTTCGGTTGCCATCCGGCGGTAAAGCTCCGAACGGGAAATATCCACACCGTCGCGAAAGCTTTTCCCGCCGAAAATGATATTCGCCGGGACGATGCCCATCTCGTACTTGGCGGCTTCTTCCGCCGGGATGTCGCTCGTTGTATCCGTGACGAATCCGATCGCATGGTTCATTGATCCGCCTCCCACCCGACCGTCTCATTACCGGCGGCGGGCATATCGAAAATGATTAACCCCGTCGAACGGGGGCCGAAGATCGAAGCCACCGA
>JBEKLP010000124.1:0-5066 GCA_050010135.1 Anaerolineales bacterium | reverse complement strand
CCGGGAGCGGGAAAACCGGCGCCTACCTTTTACCGATCCTCTCGCAGGTGGATCCTTCCCGTCCTCTCACCCAGGCGCTGGTGCTCGTGCCCACGCGCGAGCTGGCCCGCCAGGTGGCCGTCGAAGCCGAAGTGCTGGGGAGGGATACGGGCGTGCGCTCCGCCGCCGTGTACGGCGGAGTGGGGTACGGCCCGCAGCTGGACGCCCTTCATGCCGGCGCGCACCTGGTGATCGGCACCCCGGGCCGCATCCTGGATCATTTGCTGCGGCGGTCCCTCGTGCTGGATAATCTTTCCTTCCTGATTTTCGACGAAGCCGACCGGATGCTCTCGATGGGCTTCTACCCGGACATGCGCCGGGTGCAATCCTATCTTCCCCGCCAGCCCGTCAGCACCTTCATGTTCTCGGCCACGTTCCCGCCCCAGGTCATCCGCCTGGCCGATCAATTCCTTTCCAGGCCGGGTTTCCTCAACCTGAGCAGCGACCACATTCACGTCACCGAGGTCGAGCACGTGTATTACGTGGTGCCCGGGATGGACAAGGACCGGAGTCTGGTGCGGATCATCGAAACGGAGAACCCGCTCTCGGGCCTGATCTTCTGCAACACCAAGACCCGCGTGGAGTATGTGACGGTCGTGCTGCAGCGTTTCGGTTACGATGCCGACGACCTCACCTCCGATCGGACGCAATCGGATCGCGAAAAGGTGATGGAGCAGGTGCGCCGCGGGACTCTGCGGTTCCTCGTGGCGACGGACGTGGCGGCGCGCGGGATTGACCTGCCCGAGCTTTCCCACGTGTTCCAATACGAGCCGCCCGAGGACCCCGAAGCCTACATCCACCGCGCCGGGCGCACCGGCCGGGCGGGAGGAAGCGGCACCGCTGTGTCGCTCGTCAACCGGGCGGAGCTCGGCGACCTGGAGCGCATCGGCAAGCGCTACGGCATCCAGCTTCAGGCGCGCCCCCTGCCCGAAGATGAAGACGTCGAACGGATAGTATCCGAACGGATCATCACGCTGTTGGAAGCGCGGTTGCGCAACCGCGACCGCCTGCAGATCGAACGCATGGAGCGCTTTTTGCCGCTGGCGCGCACCTTGGGCGAAAGCGAGGAACCCGATCTGCTGGCGATGCTCCTGGATGATTTCTACCAGGAGACGTTCCACGCCCCGCTCGTCCCGCCCGCCGAAGGAGAAACATCCGCGGCGCAGCGCGCCGCCGGCCGGTCGGCGCGCCCGCGTGCGGAAGGCGGCGGCCGTCGCAGCGGCGGGCGCCCGCGCGGTCCGCGGGATTCAAAACGACGCGGGGGATGATCATGGGCGGGTTGCGACCCGCCCGTATATATCACCGCCCCGTTATATTGTAGGGGCGCACGGCCGTGATGAATCCACGGCATTGAATGACATCGTAGGGGCGACCGGCCGCCTGCCCTCGCGAAGCGGGGGGTCGCCCCCACAAATGCAATTGAATATTCGCCGCACAGGGGGAAAATCATGGCATACGATCCATCAATCCATCACAGACGATCGATCCGATTAAAAGGATTCGATTACACCCAACCGGGCGCGTATTTCGTAACAATCGTCGCGCATCGGCGATTGCCGATATTCGGCGAAATTGCCGGCGGGGTTGTTCGATTGAACGCGTGCGGGGAAATCGCGCATGTGGAATGGATGAAAACCCCGGATATCCGCCCCGAAATCGCATTGGACGAATTCGTCGTCATGCCAAATCATTTCCACGCCATCGTTACCATCGTGGAATGCGGGAATGGTTTGGTAGGGGCGACCGGCCGGTCGCCCCTACGCCCCGACATGCCACGGGGACCGGCCAATAAATCATTGGCGTCATTAATCGCCGGTTATAAATCCGCCGTCACATCGCGAATAAACCAATTGCGCGGGACACCCGGCGCCCCGGTTTGGCAACGGAATTATCATGAACATATAATCCGGAATGCCGATGAATTATCGCGCATCCGTGAATATATTCGAAACAATCCACTCGCATGGGAAACGGATGATGAATACCACCATCAACATTGAATGGGGTAAGGGCGGGGGTCACCCCGCCCCTACGGATCCGCCCGTAACGAACATATGGATATTGGTCACTGTGGCCCCACCCTCGCCATAATAAAATCAATGCAAACCCCCCATCGTTCGGCTGCGTTTCAATTATCAAAAAAACTGGTATATTGCCATCGGGTAACACTGGCCGCAAACGGTAATGAAAAGGTTCCATAATATCCATCAAAGGAGAAAATCGTGAGAAGAATAATATCCGTTCCGGTCATCGCGCTAATGTTATTTTTATCCGCCTGCCAAACCGCGCCGGCCGCATCGGCCACGCCCATTCCCCCGGCGGATACACTTGCCCCGACGCCCACGGCCATCCCGCCGACGGATACTCTTCTCCCGACCCCCACGCCGCCCACCCCCACCGCAACGGCCACCCCGACCGTTTCTCCCACCGCGTCGATCACGCCCATCCCCACGGCGTTCACGCCCTTCAACGCGGTCACCACCGCCGCCGAAGTCAGATTGCGCACGGGCCCGGGCTATTTGTTTCCCGTGTTCCGCCAGATCGCGGAGGGCGGCACGGTCACCGTGCTGGGCAAGGCGCCCGGCGGGGAATGGATCCGGGTGCGGACTAAGGAGACGGTCGAAGGCTGGGTGTTCTGGAGGCTGTTGCGCGCAACGGTGGATGTGGAGGAAGCGCCGGTCGTCCAGCCGCAGAACGTCCAACTGATCCAGGGCCGCGTGCTCGACGCGGGCGGCACCCCGATCCAGGGGGTGAGCTTTGATGTCGTGCAAGGGGATCAAACCGTCAGCGGAACCAACCCCGTCCTGACCGATTCGAGCGGCGAGTTCTTCGCATTCCTGCCGCCAAGTTCAACCGGAACATGGACGGTGAGCCAAACCGGAATCGATTGCGACAGTAACGTGTGGACCGATGCAAGCTGCACGAATTACAAGAACGGATACCAGGGCACTGTGGATCCGCCGTCGGTGGATGTCACGCTTCCGTCCACCGGCGTGTTGGAATTCACCTGGAAGTGAATGCGGCGCGAGGAGTGCGTTCATGCGCCGGATTGCATTTTGTCTGGTCGAGGAGATATCCGGATAAAAAGAAACGGGATCGATGGATGGGAAATCTACCACCCCGGGAGGGATTGAGGGAGGGAACGATGAGTAGAAAAAAAATCTTTGCGGGCATCTCGATTGTGCTGCTGCTGCCGGGATGTGCGCTGAAAACTGGCGCCACGCCCACTCCTACCGAGACTCCTTCGCCCACCGCAACCGTCACGCCGATTCCACCCACCGACACGCCCAGTTCCATTCCCACCGTAACGATCACGCCTACGCAGACCGCGTTCGCGCCCTTCGAATCGGAAATCAACACGGAAAACGTAAACCTGCGCTCTGGACCGGGTTATTTCTTTCCCGTCCTTCGGGTTATCCACGTTGGGGATACGGTGACCATCCTTGGCAAGGCTCCCGATAAGGAGTGGTTCCGGGTCCGAACCGCGGATAATGCCGAGGGCTGGGTCTACCATTGGCTGATGTTGTCCGACATAGATCTGCAGGAAGCGCCGGTGATCGAACCCCAGGACGTGCTCCTCATCCGCGCCCACGTGCGGGATTTAAACGGAGTTCCCATGGAAGGAATCGGGTTTAACATCGCCCGAACCTTGAGCCAGACCAAGACCGCGTTGAATCCGGTGCTAACCAACGCCGACGGCGACCTCTACTCGTATATGCCGTTCAGCGACACCGGAACGTGGATCGTCGCTTTCTCCGACCTTTCCTGCGTCTCCAACGTTTGGACGGATATCAACTGCACATCGTATAAGCCCGAATATCAAGGTATCGTCGAACCGGTGTCGCTTCCCATCACGCTGCCAAGCTCGGTAGCGCTGGAATTTACATGGAAGTAAAGGAGAACCGGCGGGGAAGACTGACCCGGCCCGAAACGGAGATACCCATGACTGTAAACCCCTCCTCTTCCATCGGCACCCGGATGCCGGTGATCTTCATCGGCCACGGTTCTCCGGAAAACGCGTTGGAAGAGAACGCCTTCACGCGCGGCTGGAAGGCGCTGGCGCGCTCGCTCCCGCGGCCGAAGGCGATCCTTTCCATCTCCGCCCACTGGCTCACCGAGGGCACGGCCGTCACCGCCATGGATACGCCGCGCACCATTCACGATTTCTACGGCTTTCCCCAAACGCTCAACGAAATCGAATACCCCTGCAAGGGATCGCCGGACCTCGCCGCGCGGGTCCGCAAAACCGTCAAGACCGTCCGGGTGCATGCGGACGCGGAATGGGGGCTGGATCACGGGACGTGGTCGGTGCTGGCAAACATGTATCCGCACCCCGATATCCCCGTGGTGCAGCTGAGCCTGGATTATTATCTGCCGCCGGCCAAGCAATACCGGATCGGCCGGGAACTCCAGCCGCTGCGCCAGGAGGGCGTGCTGATCCTGGGCAGCGGCAACCTGGTGCACAACCTGATGGCGATCGATTTCGACGCCGCGCCCTTCGCCTGGGCCCTGGATTTCGACCATTACGTTGAGGATGCGCTCGCCGCGCGGGACGACGACGCGCTGATCCGCTACCACGAGCGGCACTCGGCGCGCCTCGCCCATCCGACCTTCGATCATTACCTGCCGCTGCTTTACGTCCTGGGCGCGAGCGAAAATGAAAAACCGCGCCAGTTCAACGAGGGGTTTTTCGCC
This sequence comes from Anaerolineales bacterium, assembly GCA_050010135.1. Classification (GTDB taxonomy): domain Bacteria; phylum Chloroflexota; class Anaerolineae; order Anaerolineales; family RBG-16-64-43; genus FEN-1073. Next base: position 332 of record JBEKLP010000124.1, on the reverse strand, counting down.
GCATCGGTGAGCATGCGCTGCGCGGTTTTCGGCGAGTAACCCGCCGCCGCTTCATCGGCGGATGTTCCCAAAGAAAAAAGGATAATAGTAAGGAAGATATTGCCAGGTCAAAATGCGATTCGTGGTATGGTGGTAAAGCATTTAGACCTGCGTTTTTTTATTGTGGGGTTCCCTCTTGAACCGGGTCAATCCGAAAGGAGAGAAGAGCATGTACCTGCCAACTGAATCCCGCTACGATACGATGCGATACAACCGCTGCGGGCACAGCGGCCTGAAACTCCCGGCCGTTTCGCTCGGGCTGTGGCACAATTTCGGCGGCGTGGATGCGCGCG
>JBEKLP010000123.1:0-5076 GCA_050010135.1 Anaerolineales bacterium | reverse complement strand
TTCGCACAAAGAGGATCGACATCAGCAGGTTCTGGCCGAAGGCGGTGTAGTAGCCGCCCCAATTTGCGAATTCGCGCGTCACCAGCAGCACCGTCAGGAAAGCCGTCGCCAGAATGGATGCGAACGACGCATAGAAAAACGCAGCCGAGATGGCCGCGGGCCGCCGCGCGCGTTCATAGGCCAGAAACTGGACGACGATGACCAGATCCAATGCGAACCAGGCGATATTGATCACCCGCTGCACCGGGCCCGGGAGGAAGACAAAGGAGAAAAGAAACTCCCAGGAGATATTCAGGCACAGGGCGGCCATCGGCATCCCGCAGGCTTTATCCTGGAGGCCGCGTTTGATGATCAGCAGATAGGTGATGGACCAGAATACGCCGGATGCAACCGCCAAGAATAGCATCTTGATCCTCCCGCAATAGGTCGGCAACTACGGACGGAGGACGTCTCCCAGCAAAGATACCATATCGGGGGCGGCCATTTCCATCGCGCGGCCGGTAGCGACACGGCGGAACGATTCCACCCGCAATACGACCTCCCGCAACGGCACAGAATGGCCGGCATCGGCGGATGCGCGGCGGACAAAGAGCGCGCCTTGCGTGCGGTGGCATTCCATCGCGGCGAGTTTCTGCTCGAAGGTTCGGTCGACGGCCACGACGAAATCCGCCGGATCGTCCCGGTTGGCCGAGCGTTTGCGCGGGTGCGCCCCGAAGTCCGCGCTGAAGGTGTATACGCAAGGAACGCCCGATAACCGCGCGGCTTCGAGACAGGCGCGGTTGGCCAGACGGTGCGCGGGGTGGCCGTATTCCCCGTCCGATCCGTGGGTGATCACCGCGTCGGGGTGATGCGCGTTGAATATGCTTTGAATCCGGGGGACGACTTCTTCCGGCGAGGGGGCGAAGGGGTACAGCGAGCCGTCGGTTCCCACGTCCGGATCGCGGAAGGGAAGAAACTCGACCGAGGAGCATCCGAGCGCGCGGGCGGCGCAGCCCAGCTCGGCCTCGCGCACCGCGCCCAACTCCGCCCGGGAACACAGCGGCGGCTCCCCCGCTTCGCCGCCCTCGCCGCGCGTGCAGCATACCAGACCGACTTGCGTACCGCGCAACGCGAGCAAGGCAAGCGTGCCGCCGGCAAAAACCGTTTCGTCGTCCGGATGGGCGACCAGGCAAAGAATTTTCATGTTTCTATCGCGTCCTGCTGCCGGAATAAAAAGGGCCGGAAAGACCAGCTCCCGGCCCGTGGGACCTCTTCCGTCCCGGGGATCACCCGCCCTTGCCCTCGATGGTGTGGATCGCCTGTTCGGGCGAAACGTTGGCGTACAGCACTGACATCAAACCGGGCAGGTACTTGTTCATCGTCATCACGTTGGAATAGACCACTTGGCGGATGAGGATATGGTTCAGCTCGCCGCCTTCCACGTCGATGCTTGTCTTGTAACGGATCTCCCCGTCGCTTACGTCCATCTCGAAATTCCCGATCACCAGACCGTAATTGGCGCGGGTGATGAATTCCATTGCGGCCGGGCGCTTATCTTCGGGCGCGGCGTTGGGACAGACAGAGTAGAAAATGAATTGCTGCTGGTTTTCCCGCGCCTGGGCGAAGCAGGTCCATTTACCGTTCTTCCCCGAGAATCCAGTGCGAAAAATGGTTTTGCCCTCCATTTCGGTGAAAGGCCATTGGTCGTCCACGAAAAATTTTCGAATTCCGTCGAGTATCTTCCCCATCGAAAATCCTCGCCGTGAAAGATAACCTCGGACCGGGCGGGCTGCCTGTGCCGGCCTGGGAAGAAAAAGACCGTTCTCCTCTATGGAGGGGGAACCGCGTTGGTATTAGGGATTTTATACGGAATGGCGAACCTTAGCAACCGTCCGTGGGATTCGGCGGAACGCCCCGTTTTGGCCGGAGAATGGCCGGGCGGGCTATAATCGCGGTATGGAAAACGACAGGCTGCCATGCAATTCTGGGAGAACTTCAGATTGGACACGCACCGCCGCATCTTTCCTTTTTCTCCTTATCCTGATAATCCTGCTTTCGGCTTGTCAGATCGCGCCATTCCGGACATCCCCCGCTCCTTCGCAGGAGAATCAGGATTCCCCAACGAAAGCCGAGACGGTTTTCTCCGCTCAGGAAACCCTTCTTCCAAGCGAAGAGATGACCGGTACTACGGCCGAAACGGTGGCAATTTCTTCTCCCACGGAATCTCCGGTATCCACCTTGACCCCGCTTCCCTTCGGTTCCTGCACCGACGGCCTGACCTTTATGGGCGACCTGACATTCCCGGACCGCACCAAGGTGCTCCCCGGCCAAAGGCTTGAGAAAAGCTGGAAGGTGCGGAACAGCGGTCAGTGCGATTGGGGACCGGAGTACCGGTTCCGATGGACCGGCGGGACCCATCTTTCGGCTCAGGATGAATTTGCGCTTTACCCTGCCGCGGCGGGCAGCGAAGCGGCGATCGTCATCCCCATGACCGCGCCAACCGTTCCGGGGGAATACACTTCCGATTGGCGAGCGGTTTCGCCGCTCGGGGTTCCCTTCGGGGACTCGCTTTATATCGACATCGTCGTCGCTCCATGACGCCGGCGCTTGCCGGACGTCGGCATGATCTAAAGGAGGCATATGCTGCAGGTTCGTAACTCGGAAATCGTCAACTCGGCTGGGCAGCCGGTCCGGCTGCGCGGGGTGTGCGTGGGGGGATGGATGAACATGGAGAATTTTATCAACGGCTACCCGGGGGACGAGAGCGGCGTGCGCCGCGCGTCGGCCCACTTGCTGGGCGCGGGCCGGGCGGAATTCCTCTTCGACCGCTGGCTGGATTATTTTTTCAACAAAGACGACGTCGCGTTCCTGAAGGAGTGTGGCGCCAACGTCGTCCGGCTCCCGCTGAACTACCGGCATTTCGAAGATGATTCGGCTCCCTACGCCTATCGGGAAAAAGGTTTCCAGCGATTGGCGCGCATCGTGGAGGAGTGCGCGCGCGCCGGGCTGTATGTCATCCTGGATCTGCATTCGGCCCAGGGCTGGCAAAACACCGACTGGCATTGCGACAATTCCAGCCGGCACACGCTGATCTGGCGCCATCCGCACTTTCAGGAGCGGTTCGTGGCGCTGTGGCGCGAAATCGCCCACCGTTTCCGGGAGGTGGAAACCGTGGCGGGCTACAACCTGATGAACGAACCGGTGACGAACGCTCCGGCGGGCCGGTTCACCGCAAAGTACGAGACCGACTGGGCCGTGATCAACGGCCTGTACCGGCGCGCGGTCGAGGCGATCCGCGAAGTAGATTCAGAACACATCATCTTCCTCGAGGGCGATTACTTCTCCACGAAATTCGTCCGGTTCGACCCGCCGTTCGCGCCCAACCTCGTTTACAGCAGCCACAATTACAGTCCGGCTTCCACCCATGCCGGAAAGTATCCGGGGAAGATCGGGAAAACCACCTGGAACAAACGGCGCCAGGCGGCGGCGTTTGCGGATCATGAAGGCACGCACTATACGGAAGAGAACAAGGTTCCGCTGTGGGTGGGGGAATTCGGCGCGGCGTTTGACGGACCCAAATCCAATGCCGCCTACCGCCTGCAAGCGCTCGACGATCAGATCGCCGTCTTCGAACAACACCGGGCGCATTGGACGATCTGGACTTACAAGGATATCGGCGTGATGGGGTTGGTGACGGTTTCTTCGGAAAGCGAGTACATCCGGCGCGTGATGCCCGCGCTGCGCGCCAAATGTTTGCTGGGCGTGGACGGCTGGCTCAATACCGGCGCGGCGAAAACGGAAACCCAGAAACTGGTCAACCGGCTGGCGGTTATCGCCGAACGGGCGATCGGCGACAAGAATATCGATCACCTCTCCAACCGGATGTTCCTGGCCCAGGCGGTCCAAGCGGGGTATTTCGCCAATCTGATGCAGCCGGCATACGCTTCTTGCTTCCGCGGGTTGTCGGAGACGCAGATCGACAAGGTGATGCAATCGTTCGCGCTGCGCAATTGCCGCGTGCGGGAAGGACTGGTGGAAGTGTTGAAGAAATATTGGAAGGGAAAATAGAATAAGACCTTTTTAAACACTTCCAGGATTTCCTTTTAGGTTGATTTTTCATCGAATGGATGCGACTCCTCGCCCCTATCGGGGCTCGGAGTGACATATTTTGGGGAGGATAATAAAAAAACGGCGCAAGGTTCGCATTTCACGGACGTGGCGCCAATTCCCAGATTTACTTATAGAACCGGGCGGCCGTAGGGCCGCCCGGTTCTATATTTAGGTCCCTGCTTCCCACGACGTCAGATACTTTTTCTGTTCGTCGGTGAGTTGGTCGATATGGATGCCCATTCCCGCCAGCTTGATCCGCGCGATCTCGCGGTCCAGTTCTTCGGGCAGGCGGTGGACGGTGCGCTCGAGCTTGGCGGCGTTCTGGACCATGTATTCGGCGCTCATGGCCTGGTTGGCGAACGACATGTCCATCACGCTGGCCGGATGCCCCTCGGCGGCCGAGAGGTTGATCAGCCGCCCTTCGGCCAGCAGGTTGATCTTGCGCCCGTCGGCGAGCGTGTATTGATCCACGAATTCGCGCATCTTGCGCTTTCCCGTCGCCATTTTCTCCAGCGCCGGGATGTTGATCTCCACGTTGAAGTGGCCGGAGTTGGCCACGATCGCGCCGTCCTTCATCTTCTCGAAGTCCGTTTTGTCGATTACGTTCACGTCGCCGGTGACCGTGCAGAAGATGTCGCCGATCGCGGCGGCCTCGTCCATCGGCATCACCCGGAATCCGTCCATCACCGCTTCCACCGCCGCCACCGGATCCACTTCCGTAACGATCACGTTGGATCCGATCCCGCGCGCGCGCATGGAAAGCCCCTTGCCGCACCAGCCGTAACCGCAAACGACGAAGTTCTTCCCCGCCAGCAGAATGTTGGTTGCACGCACGATCCCGTCGATGGTGGATTGCCCGGTGCCGTAGCGGTTGTCGAAGAAGTGCTTGGTCATCGAGTCGTTGACCGCGATGATCGGGAAACGCAGCGCCCCGGCGGCCGCCATCGCCTTGAGCCGGATTACGCCGGTGGTGGTTTCCTCCATCCC
>JBEKLP010000122.1:0-5226 GCA_050010135.1 Anaerolineales bacterium | reverse complement strand
CGCTTGCGGGAAAATACGGCGACCCGCATACGATCGACCGGGCGATGGATTTCACCTGGGCGTCGGCCCAACTCGAATTGCGATCCCTGCGGATTCAACCCGACGACGCCCGCCAATTTCAAAAGTTGGCCAGCCATCTCCTCTACGTCAACCCCCTCCTGCGGACTTCCTCGGAGCAGCTGGAAATGAACAACAAAGGCCAGGCCGGCTTGTGGCCATACGGCATCTCGGGGGATTTGCCGATCGCAACCGCGACCATCGGCGATCCGCGCGACCTGGGGTTAATCCGCCAATTGCTCCAGGCCCACAGTTACTGGCGCAAACACGGTTTTTGGGCGGATTTGGTCATCCTCGACGAGGAAGTCGGCGGATATGAACGGCCGCTCAAGGAAGAACTCGAAAGTATCATCCGTGCCTACGCGATCTATACCGGAATCGATCAACCGGGGGGGATTTTCCTGCGCAACGCCGACCAGATCCCGAAGGACGATCTCAGCCTGCTGAAGGCGGCCTCCAGCGTGGTGCTCGTGGCCGCGCGGGGCGCGCTTCCCGCGCAGTTGGGTGTGCATCTGGAGATTCCCGAATTACCGTCCCCCATCGTTAAAAAACGGCCCGTACGCGAACCCTCGGCGCTGTTGCCGTTCATGGAACTGCCCTACTTCAACAGCCTCGGCGGTTTTACGCCCGACGGACGGGAATATGCAATCTATCTTGGGCCGGATACAAACACGCCCGCTCCCTGGGTCAACGTACTGTCCAATCCGAGCTTTGGAACCATCGTCAGCGAAACCGGCTCGGGCTGCACCTGGTTCGGGAACAGCCAGCGCAACCGGCTCACGGGATGGTCGAACGATCCGGTTCTGGATCCGCCCTCCGAAGCGGTGTATATCCGGGATGAGGACACCGGAATATTCTGGACCCCCACCGCTTCCCCGGTGCGCGAGGAAACAGCCTATCGCGCCCGGCATGGAACCGGGTATACGGTCTTCGAACACAATAGCAACGGGATCGAACAAGAACTCACGGTCCTGGTCCCCCTGGATTCCAACGGCGGGGAACCGGTCAAACTGCAAAGACTCCGGATCAAGAACGGCACGACCCGACGCCGCAGACTCACGGTCAACTATTACGTCGAATGGACGCTGGGAGAGCAGCGGGAAAATTCTCAGATGCACATCGTCACCCAATGGGATGACGTAACCCGTTCTCTCTTCGCGCAAAACCGCTACTACCCGGAATTCGAAGACCGGGTGGCGTTCGCCGCCCTCTCCCCCGCGCCGGAATCCTACAGCGGCGACCGCTCGTCCTTTATGGGACGCAACCGCTCGCTCAGCAATCCGGCGGCGATGGAACGGATCCGGCGATCGCAGCGCGCGGGCGCGAAGCTGGATCCGTGCGCGGCTTTGCAGGTCAGTCTGGAATTGGAACCGGAGGAGACCAAGGAAATCATCTGCATGCTCGGCCAAGCCGCTTCCATCGAAGAAGCCCGGGAGCTGGTCCAACGCTATCGCGGGGCATCGTCCTTCGAAACCGCGTTGGGTGAAACCAAGGCGCGGTGGGACGAGCTCCTGGGTTCCATGGAAATCCACACTCCGGAACTCTCGGTGGATTTTCTCGTCAACCGCTGGCTGTTGTATCAGAATTTGAGTTGCCGAATCTGGGGGCGCTGCGCCACCTATCAATCCAGCGGCGCGTATGGATTCCGCGACCAGCTGCAGGATTGTCTGGCCCTTCTGTATACCCATCCCGAACTGACCCGCGAACACATCCTGCTCGCGGCGAGCCGGCAATTTTCGGAAGGGGACGTGCAGCACTGGTGGCAGCCGCCCGACGGCGCCGGCGTGCGCACGCGCATCTCCGACGATTCGCTCTGGTTGGCGTTTGCCACGGCCCAATATCTTCGCGTCACGGGTGACTCTGCCATCCTGCACACGGAGATCCCGTTCCTCGCCGCCCCCGTGCTGGAAAATAATCAGACGGAGAGCTTCGGCCGGCCGGAGATAAGCCTGGAGCATGCGACCCTCTTCGAACACTGCCGGCGGGCGGTCGAACGGCACATGACACCCGGACCGCACGGACTGCCGACGATGGGAACGGGCGATTGGGACGACGGGTTAAATCAGGTGGGCATCGGCGGCGTGGGAGAAAGCGTCTGGCTGGGATGGTTCCTGACCGAGACGCTGCGGGGAATGGCCGAACTTTCCGGCAGTATGTCGCTTCCGGAGCTCGCCCAGACCTATCGGAAAAAGCGGACTGCCTTCCTGCGCAGCATCGAAGAATCGGCCTGGGATGGAGAGTGGTATTTGCGGGCCTTTTTCGACGACGGCACCAAGCTGGGAACGGCGCAACATTCGGAAGCCAGAATTTTTTCCTTAAGCCAATCGTGGGCCCGGCTGAGCGGCGACGCCAATCCGGAACGGACTTCCCAAGCCATGGAATCCGCATGGAAGAACCTGATCCGGGAAGAATCGGGGTTGGCCCTGATTTTCGATCCCCCCTTCGATTCCTTCCGGCCGTTTCCGGGATACACCGAAGCCTATCCGCCGGGCGTCCGGGAAAACGGCGGCCAATACACCCATGCCGCCTTGTGGCTGGCGATGGCAATGGCCAGGCAGGGAGACGGCGATCGCGCGGAGAAGATTCTGCGCATGCTCAACCCGGTGGAACGTACGCGGGACCCGGAGGCTGTCTGGCGCTACGGGCTGGAACCTTACGTCACCGCCGCGGATGTGTATTCCACGGCAACCCTCGCTGGACGCGGCGGATGGTCCTGGTATACGGGATCGGCGGGATGGATGTACCGCGTCTGGATCGAGGAAATTCTAGGCGTGAAGATCCGGAACGGACGGATGTGGATCGATCCGACAATCCCGAGCGGGTGGGAAGGTTTTCAAATCCGGTACCGCTACGGCGAAGCGGTATACGAAATCCGGGTGGAGAATCCGGATCATTGCGGACACGGAACCACGCGGATGGAATTGGACGGGAAGCCACTGGCGGAGGGCGAGGTCATCCTGGATCGAAGCCTGGTTCTCCATCGAATTCTGGTGAGGATGGGAAAAACCTGAATCAAAGGCCTCGCCGCTTGAAGGGGGCTTTCAGCCGTCCGAATAAAACCGGCGGAAGATTCTACATACGGATAAATCCAACCAATACGGCAATGCTTTATCGGCGCCCCCGAGCAATTTCAAGGCCCAACCTCCGTCCGCCCTCTGCCGCTGCACAAACCAATCCAATCCGGTGCGCACGTGGGGATCGTCGGCGGAAAAACCCAACCGCGAAAGGGAATCCAACGCCGAGATCAGGTCGGTGAACCAAAACGGGAAGCGGAAACCGGTCCAAAAACCCACAGCCTTGCGGTCGATGTACGCGTCGGGTTTAAAGAACCGCGCCGCCAGCAATTGGCCAGCCGACTGCACCGCGGTGTGGTTTCGGTATTTCCCGGAGACGGCGAACGCCCGCAGCACGACGCCGGTGATCATATGGGAAAACGGTTTGGAGCGGTCCGGCTCGATCGTTTTACCGCGGGCGAGCGTTTCCGTATATCGAGCGACTCCTGCCGTGCGAAGCGGAACAGCCCAGCCGCCGTCCGCCTGCCGCATGGAAAGAAGCCAGCGCAGCCCGCGGTCGATGCGTGGATCGCGTCCGTAACCGCCCTTGATCAACAGTTCCATGATCGCGGCGGAATAATTCGGCGAATATTGCCGGCCGTAGATGCCGCGGAAATCGCCGGCCGCTGTTTGGAAGGAAAAGAGGAACGCCGCCGCCTTTTGGACGGCGGGATGCCTGCGGGTGAAGCCGTACTTCTCCACGAGAAACCCCAGGTTGCGGAAGGTTTCGATCTGATCGTAATCCTCCAGGCTGCGGTCGGTTGCTCCCGGCGCCGGGTATTTCCATCTTCCGTTTTTCGACTGGCGCCGGACGATTTTTTGCGCGTCGCGACATTCCCACAGCCGCTCCAGCGGTCCGGGATCTTCGGCGAGAAATTCGCGGCGCGCGAAATACGCAACCGGCTCGCTGCCCGAACCTGTCAGGATTGGAATCGGATCGTAGCGCAGTTGTTTCCGCCAAGCGTCCATGCTTTCATTATAGGTAATTTGCAGGAACAAAAAACCCCCTTGCGGGGGTTTCTGTTTCGTTCGGAGGGCGGATTACTTGACTTCGACGCTCGCGCCGGCGCCCTCGAGCTTGGTCTTGGCGTCGGTTGCGACTTCCTTGGTGACCGCTTCGAGCACCTTCGCACCCGCGGTCTCGGAAAGGTCTTTGGCTTCCTTGAGACCGAGGCTGGTCAGTTGCCGGATGACGCGGATGACGTCGATCTTCTTGGCACCGGCATCCTTGAGGATCACGGTAAACTCGGTCTTTTCCTCTTCCGCGGGGGCGGCGGCTCCGGCGGCCGCGCCGGGGGCCATCGCCATGGCGACGGGCGCCGCCGCGCTAACGCCCCATTTTTCTTCGAGCAGCTTGGCCAGTTCGGCCGCTTCGATCACGGAGAGCGTGCTCAGCTCGTCCACAATTTTCTGTAAATCAGCCATTGCAAAAAATCTCCTTGGAAAAATTTTCCTGCCTGGAAAGCTTCGGATGGATCGGGTCCGGCCGTTTCAGGCCGCGGCCGTCTTTTGCGAGTAGGCTTGCACTACGCCGACCACTTTGCGCGCCGGGGCGGCGATGGTGCCGGCCACCTTGGTCGCCGGCGCCTTCAGCAAGCCCGCCAACCGCGCCCGAACGACAGGCAGCGGGGGCAGTGAAGCCAGAGCTTTCACTTCGGCCGCCGTCAGCAGTTTGCCGTTCAGGAGCCCGCCCTTGATTTTCAGGAACTCGGATTCCTTGGCACTATCCACGATCGCTTTAGCCACGCCGACGACATCCACGATGCCGAATGCCATCAGGGTGCTGCCGGTGATTCTCTCCGCGGATGCGGACAGTCCGGCATCGCGCATCGCGACCGCCGCCAGGGAGTTTTTCACCACGTGAACTTCTCCCTGGGAATCGCGCACCCGGTTGCGGAGTGTGTTCATCCCGGGCATGGCCAGCCCGCCGAATTCAGCCAGGATGATCCCCTGGCTCTTCTGGAGCAACTTGACGTATTCGGCCACCCTTTCTTTCTTTTGTTCCGGAGTCAGCGCCAAATCTCTCACCTCCCTTCCAAAACGAAAAGTCTTTGCCTCGCGCGTTCCAAGCAAAGACTTCCGCTTGCCCCAAACCGGGGCGGAAAGGAAATCTTCA
>JBEKLP010000121.1:0-5256 GCA_050010135.1 Anaerolineales bacterium | reverse complement strand
TCCCAAGGTGAGCCGTGAGCGACTCGAACGCTCAACCAAGTGCTTAAAAGGCACCTGCTCTGCCACTTGAGCTAACGGCCCAGGTCGGGGCATTCTATCATGAGGGAAGAGCGGAAGTCAAAGCGAAGCAGCTTATCCAATCATCGGTTGCTACCGGGGTGGCTGTCTCATTCAGTGATATGCGTGTGGTAGATGTGTGTAAAGAATTCGTTTCGGGTGTTGAGGTTCTCTTTGAAAGAACCCCGGACGGCGCTGGTGATCATGCGCGCGTTGGCTTTTTTCACCCCGCGGATGGCCATGCACAAATGCAGCGCTTCCACCACAACGCCCACCCCGCGGGGATGCAGCGTTTCCTCCAAAAAGGCCGCGATCTGCTGGGTCATGCGTTCCTGCAACTGAAGCCGGCGGGCGAACATTTCCACCACGCGCGGGATCTTCGAGAGTCCGATGACCTTTCCGTTGGGGATGTAGGCCACGTGCGCTTTTCCCAAAAACGGGAGCAGATGGTGCTCGCACAGGCTGGCAAAATCAATATCCCGTACCACCACCATCTGGTCGTAATCCACCGTAAACACGGCCTCGTTCACCAATTTACCCGGGTCCACGTTGTAGCCCACGGTCATTTCCTCGAACATCCGCGCCACCCGCAGCGGGGTTTGCCACAAGCCCTCGCGCTTCCCGTCTTCGCCGATCGCCTCGATGATCGAGCGCACGGCGGACTCGACGGCCTCTTCATTCACCAAGTTCGGGCGGTCCGAAAGATCGTCGCGGAAAATGTCGAATTCGGAAGGATCGGTTTGCATCTTGGGCATGGCGTTCTCCATGAAGAAAACGGATGGATGCGGCCGGGACTTATCGCTTCACGGGCCGGCCGGCGGGCTGCGCCGGAAGCAGGGCAATCTCGTCCCGACGACGGATAACCCCGTTCCGAAGGCGCCCGGCGATAGCCTGCAACGGCTCGCCAGTTTCGGGGTGAATTTTATCCGGCGAGATCTCGGCCAGCGGCAGCGTAACGTAAGATCGGGTCAGGATATCCGGGTCGGGCAGTTTTCTCCCGGAGAATTCCTCCACCAAGTCGTCGTAAATCGCCAGGTCGATGTCCACCGTTCTGGGCGCGAATTTATCCGCCTTGCGCATGCGTCCCAGCGATTGTTCGATGGGGGCGATGATATCGGTATAAATCTCCGCCGGCGATTTTACCGTGCGGATCAGGATTGCCGCATTCAAGTAATCCGGCTGGTCAGATCCGTCGGAAGGCGGCGATTGCCACACCGATGAAACGGCGAGCAATTCCTGCTGCTTGGCGATCGAAGCCACCGCAAGGGGTAAATTCCGTTCCGGCCGGATGTTGGATCCGAGCAGCAGCCAAGCCAGGTGATCAGCCACTGCCCGCGCCCCGTTCGATTGTGACGCCCACCGACCGCGCGAACCGCAGCGCGCCGGGTTTTTCCACCGTTATGCGCACGCGCTTCACGCGCGGTTCCAGCAGGCACAGGCCGGCAACCTCTTCGGCGAAATGTTCCACCAGACGGAATTGCGAGCGCTCGGCCAGGGCGAGGATTTTTTTCGATATCATCCGGTAGTTGACCGCATCCGCCAGATCGTCGGATTCCCCCGGCGCCGACGTGTCGGTATCCATCACAATAGAGATGAGAACATCCTGTTTGTCGCGCCGCTCCTCGTCACTCACCCCCAGTACAGTGCGAACCAGAAGATCCTGGATGAACAGCGAGTCCGTCATTCGCTCCCTCCCCGGCGCCTATAAATCCGAACCGCCGGAAATGTGCAAAATCTCACCGGTAACATAAGAGGCAGCGAGCAGATAAAGCACGCCGCCGACGATATCCTCCGGACTCCCGTGTCTGCCCAAGGGGATGCGGGTTACCAACCGGTCGAGATAATCCTCCCCCTGACCGGGTGGGGGAAGGATCGCGCCGGGCGCCACCGCGTTCACGCGGATTCCCGGCGCCAGGGATTTGGCCAGGTCACGCGTGAAGGCGATCAGCGCGATTTTGGAGAGCGAGTACGCAAGGTACTTTGTGCCGGACCGGTCGGCGGTTGCATCGGCCAGGTTGATGATGTCGCCGGAATCCGTCTGAGCCGCAAACGCCTTGCAAAGGAAAAACGGCGTACGCAGGTTGATCGCGATTGTCTTTTCCCAGAGTTCCGGCGTGGTTTCGGCCAGCGTGCCCGTCTCGAAAACGGAGGCTGAATTAATCAGGATGTCGGCCTTTCCGAAGAATGCGTCGGCCGCTTCCATGATCTTCGCGGGGGCCGAAGGGTTTTGCAGATCAGCCGAAACGGGCAGGCAACGCCTGCCCAGGGCGCGAATTTCCTCCGCCGTCCGCAGCGCGGCCGCCTCGGAGGAATGGTAGTGCAGGGCGATGTCGGCGCCGCGCGCAGCCAGCCCCAGGGCGATCGCGCGTCCAAGCCGGACCGCGGCTCCGGTGACGACGGCCGTGCGTCCGGAAAGCGGAAGATCAACCATACGGGAAATTATATACCCGGCAGGCTTGAAGAAAGAATCGTTCGCTTCCAGCCTTGATGCCGCGGGATCTATTGACCGACTTTCGGTAAGGTTGAAACATAATTTTATCCCGTCAGGTTTCACCGATCGTAATCTTTTTTCGATTCGGAGGCCGGCATCCGATTATTCTTCCCTTGGTATAATCTGAGGATATCCTCCATGGGAGAGACTATGGCCAAATCCAGCATGATTATGGCTCCGATCACGCTTATTCTGGTGATCATTACTTCGCTGCTGAATTCTGTCTGTTGTATTTGCAACCCAATGGCCGCCGCGGTTCTCGGATTGATCGCCGGGGGCTTGTGCGTCTATTTTGAAAAACCGGTAGAAGCGGAAAAATCCGCCGTCCGCGGAGCAGTCGCCGGGATGATTGCCGGGGCGGCGGCTCTGGTAGGAAAGACGATCGGCGGAACCATCATCATGCTTGTCGCCGGTTCCGGGAAGACCCCGGTGGCATGTCTGCCGGGTTTATGCGACCTGGCATCCGCACCTACGAGCCAAACGTCCTGGCTCCTCAGTTCCTTTTTCTCTTCCTGTTTCTGCGGGCTGGTACTCTTTGCCATCATGGCCGGCCTGGGCGCGCTGGGGGGCAGGCTGTGGTTCTGGTACATCCACAGAAAAACAAACACTCCGCCTCCAGGTATATCCGCGCAACCGTCGGTCTAAAGTAGGATGCTTTTTCCGGCGGAAGGAAAACGCGGCTTGGCGATACGCGGAGATTGCAACGCGACCCGTCATTCCGATCGGAGACGGATTTTTAAAGAGGAGAGAAAATGATTAAATCCGGCATCATCGTGGGAGCCATTGCTTTTGTGTATTTATTGGTAACCGGCATCGCCATGGGATTGTGCACACCCGTCGAAGCGATCATCCTCGGGCTTTTGGCGGGAGCGTTGGCTGTCTTCTTTGATAAATCGCAACTTGCGAACAAAGCCGCCCTCTCGGGAGGCGTCGCGGGATTAATCGCCGGGATCCTTGGGATCATCGGAAACGTTATCGGTACGTTGGTCAAAACCTATGTGATATTCACTCCCGAAACCGTCAACAGCCTGGCGGGCCAAATTACCGGGATGGGGTCCGCGGCGTTCGATTCCACAAGCTCAACCCTGGGCACCTTTGTCTCCCTTGGTTGCTGCGCCATTCTGAATTTGGTCCTTATGGTCGGTTTGGGTGCATTGGGCGGCTATCTTTGGTACCTATATAAAGGAAAGAACGCAGCACCTCCGCCTTCGCAGATCATTTCCTGAATGGCAATGCGAAAGGAAACCTTTCTGTCCACCAATAACTCGTCATCCTTCATTGGGCGGCCCGCCGGCCGCCCCGTTTCTTTTCCCAAGGCCGGGTAAGTCCATGCCGGACGGGAAAAAACAGCGATTGGATATTCTTATGGTCGAATGCGGGCTGGCCGCCACCCGTTCGCTTGCCCAGCGCCTGATCCTCGCCGGGCGGGTCAAGGTCGACGGCGGGGAAGCGCTCCATCCGGGGAAGCTTCTTCCGCCGGAGACAAAGATTGAACTGACCGAAATGCCGCGCTACGTCTCCCGCGGCGGGGAGAAACTGGAAGCCGCGCTGGATCGCTTTTCCATTTCCCCCGAAGCATGGATGTGCGCGGATGTCGGCGCATCAACCGGCGGGTTCACCGATTGTCTTTTGCAGCGCGGAGCTGCAAGGGTGTATGCCATCGACGTCGGCAAAGGCATCCTGGATTGGAAACTGCGCAACGATCCGCGGGTGGTCGTCCTGGAGGAGCACAACGCGCGCTACCTCGAAGCGCTCCCCGAGCCGGTGGATCTGGTTACCGCCGACGTCGCGTTTATCTCGCTGCGCCTGCTCTTTCCGGTGTTCATCCGCTGGCTGAAGCCCGATGGCCGTTCGGTTGCGCTTATCAAGCCGCAATTCGAAGCCGAGCGCGGCCAGGTGGGAAAAGGCGGGGTGGTGAAGGATCCCACCGTTCACCGCAGCGTGCTGGAGGAGGTTCTGCGTTCCTCCCTGCAAGCGGGATTTTCCGTCGAGGGATTGATGCTCTCTCCCTTGAAGGGGCCGGCAGGGAACATCGAATTTCTGGCGCATTTGCGACATTCCGGTGAACCGCATCCAATAATGGACGGCGATAATTCGCTGCGGCAACTAATAGCATCCATCATCCCGGAATAAATCGAGAGGGGATGGAATATAAAAATATACGGAAGTCACTGATAGGAATTTGAAAGCGCTGAAATAATTATCACCTATTCATGTACTGATAGGAAGTTTTTTTATGGATCCTTTGCTTACCCCTCCTGGCGGAGCCCCGGCGTGCACGCCGGGGCTCCGCCACCCTCTCCATAATGGGGAGGGAAGGGGAGGGGTCGGCTCAGAAGACACCGAGCTATAAAAAAGAGATTAAACTCGGTGTCTTCCGTTTCTGTTCTGTGTATTCCGTGTATAGTTTTTGATCGAAAATTACGATTTGCGATTCGGTCGGTTGAGACTGGCTGTATGCCGTTAACGCCCTTGAAATAAAGGAATAATCCGATTATCGGGTATACTTACCGGGCGCTCCCGAGCAGCCCAGGGAGCGCAAATAACGATGGATACCTCCCACATCCGTAATTTCTGCATTATTGCGCACGTCGATCATGGCAAATCCACCCTTGCGGACCGTCTTCTGCAACGCACGGGAACCATCTCCGACCGGCAGATGACCGACCAGGTGCTGGATACCATGGATCTTGAACGCGAACGGGGGG
>JBEKLP010000120.1:0-5310 GCA_050010135.1 Anaerolineales bacterium | reverse complement strand
CGGCGCCCCGCCGGAACGCGTCCTCGACGAACTGGTGGCCGTCGACCTTCTCTCCGGGAAGGGCGACGAACAGGCAGCCCGGGATCGACAAGCGCGAATCGATCACCGCGTCGGTGATCACCCGGTGCGCCAGCGGCAGGGCGTCATAGGTCCCTGCGCTCCGGTTGGTGACTGCTTCGAGGATCACGCCCAAGGTCAACATAGGTCTTCGAATTAATTTCCGGATCCCAACGACGGGCGCAACGCGTCCGGCGGGATTCCTAAAATAGTGAAAATCCGCGGCGCAAGCCGCCCGAATACGGGAGCGGCGGTGATGGATCCGTATTGACGGCTGCCTTGCGAGGTGGGCTCATCGATGCGGATGTAAATCAGCACCTGCGGATCGTCGACCGGCCCCCAACCGACAAACGAAGCAACCGTCTTGGTATCGACATACGGGGGAATGTCGGCCGTTCCGGTTTTCCCCGCGATGCGGTATCCGTCCACCAGCGCGCGCGATCCTTCGAGTTCCAAGGAGGTCGCCAGCATGTCCATCAGGGTGCTCGCCGTTTGAGCGGAAATCGGCTGCCCGAGCGGCACGGGGACGACCGTGTGCACCCGCCCGTCGGGAAGAATGATCTGGCGCACGACATGCGGGGTCATCATGATTCCGCCGTTGGCCACTGCCGAAATGGCCACGGCCATCTGCAGCGGCGTCGCGGAGACCCCCTGTCCGAAGGCGTTGGTGGCCAGGGTGGAATCGGTCCAATCCTGATCGCCCGGCCGGCGCAGGATGCCGCTGATCTCCGGGGACATGTCGACGCCCGTCAGGCGCCCGATCCGGAACTGGTCCATATACTGATAGAACTTCCCGGCTCCCAGTTGCGTGGCCACCCAGGCCAGGCAGGTGTTGATCGAATTTTGCAGGCATCCGGTCATATCCTGCAAATTGAACGACCGCCCTTCCCAGTTGTGGATCACCGCGCCGCCGATCTCGATCCGGCCCGTATCGACGAACCACGTCCCGGGTTGCACCGCTCCGGCATCCAATGCGGCCGCCATGGTCAACACCTTGAAGGTCGAACCAGGCTCATAGGGTGCCGCGACGTTCAGCGAAACCACCTGCCCCTGGGGGTCCATCGGGAGGCTGCCTTTAATGTGGAAAATATTCTGGAAATCGTTCGGATCCTGCAGGTTCACCGCCGGATAATCCGCCATGGCGAGAATTTCTCCGGTACGCGGATTGAGGACAAGGATCGAACCGCGGGTCGCTTGGCTATCCTGGATGGCCTCCCGCAGGGCGGCCTCGGTCTCGGCCTGAACGTCTCGGTCGATCGTCAGGACGAGGTCCGCAGGAGGTTGCGCCCGGTCCAGATTTTGCGTGATCTCCACGGGGACCACCGTCCAGGAAACATCCTCGCGGGCACCTTGAAGGATATCGTTGTAAAACCGCTCCACTCCCCAATCCCCAACCTCGCGGTAATAGCGAATAACGCCATCTTGCTGATTTCCATTGCCCGAACCTTCCTGCCGGCTGTATCCCAGGACTTCCGAGGCTAGGCTCCCTTCAGGGTAATCGCGGAAAAACCACGCCTCTGTGCGGACATTTACTAGAAACGGGCTGCTATGGTAGACGCCGTTCGAATCCGGCGCGGCTCCCATGGCCACGTCCAATCCTAAATTCTGATTTTCCGTCAGCCAAAGAGGGATCGCCAGTTTCTGGCCCTGGGAATTCGTGGTGACCCCCGCCAGCAGCGTACAGGTGGAAAGCGGTTGGTTATATTGCGCCTGTAATTGTTTATCGACGTCTTGCAGCATGGACACCGCGGAGGGAATATCGATCGATGCGCCGGATGCGCGTTCAATCGCCGCCAGCACATCGCTCAGCGAAGGTTGCGATCCGGCTGCCGATCCACCGTATTTCTCCCAATACAGGTAATACTGGCAGTTGTCCACGTACACACGGTATTGACTGGTGTTTCCCACCAGAAGCTGCCCGTTGCGGTCGAGGATCCTTCCGCGCGGCGTCTCGATATGCTGGTTCAACGGATACGGCGCCTCGTCCAATTGCTTGCGTTCCTGCGTCGGAAGTATCTGAAACCGGGAGAGCTGAAGGAAAACCAGCACGGCGGGGAACACCAATGCGATTTGCGCGAAGCGGATTCGTTTTTGCAGCGATCGGTCCATGTTATTTCGCACCCTTGGGCTGGATTAAATCCAACAGCCATTCCAGCAGGGTCTCACGATAGGCCGGAGCTAGCGAAATTTCCGCGTTTGTATATAAGAAACTCGTCGGACTGACGGAAACCGGCTCCGCCGGAGCCTCGTTCGGAACGGAGAGATAATCCAAATCCTTCGGGCCGGCCGGAACAAATCCCAATTCCGCGGCCCGTTTCCTCATCCATTCCTCTGACTGGTTTTGGGTCAATTCCGATTCCTGGGATTCCAACAATCGCATCAGACGATCGCGCTCGCGAATCAAACTCTGAACCCGCAACCCCGCTTCCGCCGCCTGCGCGCCCGTGAAAATAAAGAGGCCCAGCATGGCCATTAAACCGAAAATGGCGGCCAGCCCGATGGCAAGTAGTCGGGTTTGTTCCCGCCACGGAGCCTGCTTGTAGGCTCGGATTTTATTGGGCGACAATTTTTGTCGTGGATCAATTTGTGTCGTCATGACCGCCCATCCCCGGCCTTATCCGCCGGGCTCCGCGCTTTCGGTCTGAAATCAGAGCCGTTCCAGCACCCGCATTTTTGCGCTACGCGACCTCGGGTTTTCCGCGATCTCCTCCGGGCTTGGACGCACCGGTTTGGGAGTGACATCGCGGAAAGAGGCGCTCGTTTCTGGAAGCAGCGGATGGTTGGGTTCGTCCTTTGCGGGTTTCCCCGAAGCTTTCCGAAACGCCCGCTTGACCAACCGGTCCTCCAGGGAATGAAAAGTTATGACAACGATCCGGCCTCCCGTTTCCAGGCTCTCCATCAGATCCGGGAGCGCCGCCTCCAATTCCTCCAACTCGTGGTTGACGGCGATCCGCAGCGCCTGAAACGTCCGGGTGGCCGGGTGTAATCCGGAGGTTCCCCGGTTCCGGCGACCGGTCGCCCCCGCCACCACTTCCGCCAGTTGCCCGGTGGAGCTTATCGGCCGGTTGCGGAAAATCTCGCGCGCAATCCGGCGGGCGTTTCGTTCTTCGCCGTACACAAAGAGCATCCGGGCAATTTCCTCTTCCGGCAGCGTGTTCACCAGGTCCGCCGCCGTTTCTCCGCCGCTGCGGTCGAAGCGCATATCCAGAGGACCGTCCCGCCGGAACGCGAATCCTCTTTCCGAGTCGGCGAGTTGGTATGAGGAAACCCCTAGATCAAGCAGGATCCCCGCCACATGGCGCCAGCCGATTTCTTCAAGGATCTCACGGGCTCTGCGGTAAGACACCTGGCGCAGGATCACCCGATCGGCAAAAGGGGCCAGTCTGGATCGGGCGTTTTGCAGAGCATCTGCATCCCGGTCCAACCCCAGCAGCCATGCACCCCGGTCGAGGATTCCTTGCGCATGGCCGCCTCCCCCGACTGTTCCATCCAAATATCTTTTGCCGTTTCGAGGCTGGAGCCAATCCAGAACCGATTGGTAAAGAACCGGAACGTGCGCAATCCGATCCGGATCCAACCCTGGCGCACCCATCAAGGTCCGGTGGCGAGGTCCAGGGACGCGAATCGTCGGGCGTTGGCTTCCGAGTCGTTGAGCTGTGCCAGTTGCGCGTTCCACTTCTCGACGTCCCAGACTTCGAGATATTGGCCCGCACCGACCACGACCACCTGGCTCTGGAAACCGGCATAGGTGCGGAGATACTCGGGGACGACGACCCGGCCCAGGCTATCCAACGCAGCATCGGAAGCGCCGCCGAATAACAAACGGAAGATTGACCGATTGGAAGGATCGGTTAAACTTAGGGAGTGGGCTTTTTGTTCGAGGGCACGGAAAGTTTCGACGGGGTATACGACCAAACACGGTTCGAACCCGCGGGTGATTACCAAACCATTTGCAAAACCGGCGCGGAGTTTGGCCGGGATGGTCACCCGGCCTTTCTCGTCCAACGAATGAGAATACTCACCCAAGAACATATGTTCGTTTCCCTATTTTAAAAACATACACCGGACTGGCCGGTGGTTTTATCCACAATTTTCCATTGATTTCCACAATTGCCCACAGTATATATCAATATTCCCACCATGGCAAGTAGGAAAAGCAATTTAATCGGTTTTTCCTCCCAAATGACTCTTCAAGTTACAGGGAATCTGCCAAGTCATGGGAACCCGGACGAATGGATACCCTTCGTAGGTTCCGGTCCTTAATAAACGGTTCAGCGGGAGGGAACAAAGTATTCTGCTGGAACACTGTCCGACCGCTTGGAGGTCTTTCGACGATACGCTTCAGAGACGGTTACTGGAACCGATCTGGAGGATGAGATCACTGAGAGAGTCAGCCCACTTGGAATCAGCCGATAACCCTAGACCCCCCCTCCAGGGGATGGGAGCCGTCGGAGGCATACTTGAAAGCTCGCGGTTCCCATCGGAACACATCGCACTACGTAATCAAAGATCGCTAAAAAAACGCGCGCTTGGGGGAAAACAATTTGTGCTTTAAGCCGCCAACGATGAGCGAACTTTTTCAGCGGGCTTACCTTGGTTGTTTTTCTTTTATTGCGGGGGAGTTATTCTTCAAATTGCTTTTCGGAACCGGGTAGGAATCCCGG
The DNA here is from genome assembly GCA_050010135.1 of Anaerolineales bacterium. Lineage (GTDB taxonomy): Bacteria > Chloroflexota > Anaerolineae > Anaerolineales > RBG-16-64-43 > FEN-1073. Next base: position 589 of record JBEKLP010000120.1, on the reverse strand, counting down.
AAAACGCGGCAAAGGGGAGAAAGTATATTTCAAACTTCGAGGTGAAGAACCAAGATGGCCGACGGTATTTGTCTCTGAGGAAAATCAAACGGCAGGTTTTAAAAATACGGGGTTACTGGATCAGAGTGCATTTCCCCAAAGGCGCTTTAGCGCGGTTTTCCATCCAATTGACCAACGTCGGTCCTGCGTTCCACCCGTTGGAGGAACTCTTCCAGCACGTTCACATCCTTGTGCAACCGAAGAGTGATCGCTTGCACCGGGCATTCTTCGGCGCAGCGGCCGCACCCCTTGCACTGATCGTCGATCCGGGCGTGTCCGTATTCCACCTGGATGGCATGGACGTAACAAACCTCCGTGCAACGCCCGCATCCAATGCAATCCTCGCCCACTTCCACCGTCAGACCGGGAACCCGCACAACCGTATCCCAGAACGCGTGCGGGCCAAGACGCAATCCGAGGCGGATGGTGCAGCAGCAGTCGCAGCAAAAACAGACCGCCAGCATCTTTCGATAAGGGATTCCCAGCACAAACGCATCGAACGAGGCATGCACCACCAGAGGAACCAAACCCTTTTGTATTGCCGTGCGCG
>JBEKLP010000119.1:0-5397 GCA_050010135.1 Anaerolineales bacterium | reverse complement strand
TTTCGACGTCGCGCCCGGCCTGGATCATATCCTCGACGGTGTGGTTGTGATCCACGGGAATGACCCCTTGGGCGAGGATCGGCCCTTCGTCCAGGTTTTCGGTGACGAAGTGCGCCGTGGCGCCGATAATTTTCACCCCGCGCGCATACGCCTGGTGGTAGGGGCTGGCCCCCGCAAAAGCCGGGAGGAACGAATGATGGATGTTGATTATCCTATTCCGATACCGATCGATGAAATGGGCGGAAAGCACGCGCATGTATTTGGCGAGGATGACATATTCCGGATCGTACCGGTCGAGCGCGGCGAGAATTTCCTCTTCGTGTTCGGTCCGGGTTTTATTCTCGTGACGGATGGGATGAAAGGGGACGTCGAAACGGCGGACGAGATCCCCCAAATCCTCATGGTTGGAGATCACGGCCAGGATCGTCGCATTCAGGTCGCCGAAGGCGTTTCGCAGCAGCAAATCGCCCAGGCAGTGGTATTCCTTTGTCGCGAGGATCACCACCCGCCGTTTTTCTCTGCTGGGAAAACGGACGAGCGCTCCGGGAGGAAGGCTGGCGGTGAGTTCGCTGGAAAGCAATTTCTGATCCACCTCGCCCTCGACGGCCGTGCGCATATAGAACCGGCCGCTCTCGCGATCCACGAACTCGTCGTTGCGGATGATGTTCAAGCCGCGCCGGAAGAGCGCCCCGGTAATGTTATGAATCAGCCCGGGTTGGTCGCTGCACTCGATCAGGATAATCTGATGGGTCATGGACATCCCCGCGGGAAGGAATATTCCCGCTACATTCGGTGCATTATACAGTGAACGCGTATCGGCGGAATGTGGGGAGGGACCGCCGCGTAATCAGGAAATCCCGAATGGCCGCGCCCGTCCGAATTCGACGTGGGAACGACATCCAGCTATTCATGGAATATTTTCTCGCCCGCCCGGATGGGGATTTTAATATGGTTTTCAAACGGCGTGATCGGGCAGGACCAGTTCTCGTTGTAGGCGCAGTATGGGTTATAAGCAAAGTTGAAATCGACGATAAATCGGCCGCCGCCGACCGCTTTGGGTTCGAGATACCGCCCCGCGGGGTAGGTTTCCTTCCCGGAGAGCGAATCCACGAACGGAAGGAAATACGACCGTTCATCTTTGTAGAGTGTCAATTCGGCAGTCTGTCCTTCCGCTTCCACGGTGATCTTTCCAAAACGCTGGTAGTGTTGAACACTCCCCGTTGTAGTTTGTATGGCGATGGAATCTTTGGAGGGAAATTCCCGCACTTTCACTTCCAGACGGAGCTTCGGGTCAGGGGGAAAATATTTCAATCCCTTGAATTCGCGTTTTTGTTCGTAGGTCAGCGGGCTGTCCGGATCGCTTGAAAATAATTCGTCCTTTTCTTTACGGAACTTGGCGAGCTCATCCATGATTGCACATCCTTTCCAGATTATTATCGAACCCTTCAAACCGCCGCATTTCCGGCTCTTTATACACTATCCCACTTTAGATAAATATTTCGTCAGAGCCGACGGTTGCGGGCGTCCTTGAATAGCCGGGTGTGGAATCGATGGAGAGCATCTTTTCGGAACCCGCCACCCGTCAAAGTTATTATGGTATGCGACCATGCAAACCATGGGAAAACCGTGCCCAAAAGTAATAACAGCGGGTAGCATTATAAGGAAGATACCCCGAACGCGGCTGGTCCTACCGCGTTCAGGGAGCGTGACGTCCTTTGAGGATGTTTTTTTGTCTGTAATCTATCGGACTGCCAAGCCTAGGTAATAGGGCCAGATAACGAGCGAAAAAAGTATCTGCCACCCGGCAAGATTGGCAAAGGCCAGGGTAAACAGCCAGCCGATGAACCAGATCGGCCCAAGAATGCTGCCAACTTGCACCTGGTTGATGATGGGTTTGTTTTCCGATGTCATTTTTTTCTCCTGTTCCATCCATAGATGGGAACCGCCGTCCATCAATTATGGCGGCGTCTGCTATTCTATATACGCCCAATCACGGAAAAAAGCGCATGTGATCGCGCCGGCTGGTCGTGGATCTATCCCGAACGATTGCTATATATGATAAGGATGATCGTATTCGTGGCTGTGCATCCTCGCCGCGGTCCGGCACAACCCCAATTGATCAGGGTCATCGAGTCTGCATCTATGTCCGATAATATCTATTAGGAATATAATAGTCTCGAAAAAAATTTTCAATGGAAGAGATATCCGCATCGGCAAAACAGGATTTACGAGCTTGAAATTCCTTTGAAAATGAATTCCTTCCGGCTTGTTTCATGATGTGGCATGATCTACTTTCTCGCTAAACTGTTTTTTTCAAACGGATAAAAGGAGGACCTCATGAGCTTGCTAACGATTTACGTCACGTTCCATACGATCGGCCTCGTTCTCTGGACCGGAATGGCGCTCTTGCTGCCTTTGGTCATCCTTCCCTCTTTAAAATCCATGGAGGAATCCGAGCGGATAAAAACCATGGCCAATATTACGCACCGGTATCTGCCATGGTTCATCGTTGGAGGCTTAACGGTAGGGGCGACGGGATGGGCGCAAACAATTTGGTTGACTAAGCTGTTTGCGGGAACCTTTGTCATATACTATAAACATATCGCCGTGCTCGTGTTAATTGCCATCAGCGCCTGCATTTGGTTTTACCTGGCGCCCAGGCTTTCCAAACCCCAATCCAATTCCGCCGGGTTGTGGAACCAGATGATGATCTTCTCGTGGCTCCAATTGGCGGCCAGTGTCGCCGTGCTCTTCCTTTGCGCTTGGATGATCACATAATCCGGGCTACCGGCATGCAACCACTATCCACTTAAAAACCGAGCGCCTGATCCGTTATGTGGACGAGGCGCTCGGTTTTTTTAAACCGCGGTTTAGGTGCCATATTCCTCGAAAAAGCCAGATTGTCCGTCCCCCGTCGCCGGGACCTTACTACCCGCATGCCATCCTCCGCCGCCGCTCCGCACATCGTTTGGATCCATAATTCCCCCTTCCACTTCGCGATCGACGCCAGCAACGTGTTCGCAAAAAAGTTGTGGCAAGGGCGACGCATGGAGAGCGCACCCCGAAGCCAATCAAGCCAACCATCCGACCCGGGGCAACGCGAGACGCGGAGCGAGGCGGTCATCGGAATCCTTGACCTCGCAGAGGTGCTCGAGGCTGTGATTATCGGAGAGATGCAAATGCCCGTGGCAGTCATGTAAAGGAATCATGAATTTACATGGATGAGATCAGAGACCGCAACGATCGTCGTTACATTCCACATTGACGCTGGCATTCGAGTTATTTATACTGTTGACCAGTTGCCGATCATGTTCTTGGAATCCAAACCCAGAGGTTGGGGAATAGGAGCCAGATCGGGGACTCCCGAAGCGCAGGGGCTATTCAATCCCCTATCGACACGCAGGTTCCGGATCCAACCCGATAACCGCGGTCGATGAGAAGAAGGCCAAAGGCAGCGAAAAATCATCCGGGAGGCATATGATGCCGAAAGAAAAAGACGAGTTCATTTCAAAAAAGTTGGCGAAAATGACGCTGGAGGAAAAAGTCGGCCAGTGCCTCACCTTTACCTGGCGCGGCGCCTACCTCACGCCATCGGGGATCGAACAGGTCACGAAACTGCACGCCGGCGGCCTTTGCCTGGAACCCTACGCGTTGGAAACATGTAAAAACCTGTATTGGGGCCGTTCGCAGGTGGATAGTACCTATAAAAAACCGAAGGATTATTTCGACATAGCGCATACATACTTTGACGACCATAACTACGGTGTAAGTGTCACACCGGAAGAACTGACGGAAGCGCTGAACAAACTTCAGAAAATCGCCATGGCACGGCCCTCCGGCATCCCACTGCACATTACCATTGACATGGAAGGGGATTTTAAAAACGATTACACCTCGGGCGGCATTCGCCAATTCATCCCGCCTATGGGATTGACCGCCATCGGCGATCTTAAGGTTACCTACCAGTTGGCGCATACCCTGGCAAAACAAATGGCCGCAATCGGCGTAACGCAGTTTTATCATCCGGTATGCGATGTGAACATCAATCCTCTGAATCCTGAAATCGGCGTCCGCTCCTTCGGCGACGACCCGATAGTCTGCGCGGCGCAGGTCGAGGCCACCGTCCGCGGGTACCAGGACGCGGGCATCGTCGCCACCGCCAAACACTTCCCCGGCCGCGGCGATTCAGCCACCGACGCACACGACGTGCTCGACGTCTGCCGGGCGGACCTCAAGCGCATGCACGAGGTCGAGCTGGTTACCTTCCAAGCCGCGATTAAGGCCGGCGCGAAAGCCGTTATGACGGCGCATACCATTTATCCGCCGTATGACAAAGAATTTCCTTCCACGCTATCGCCCAATATTCTCACCAAACTCTTGCGGGAGGAATTGGGATTCAACGGCGTCGTCGTTTCCGACGCCATCGGCATGGCCGCCATCCTCAAGAAATGGCCGCTCCCCAAAGCCTGCGTCATGGCCATGAAAGCGGGCGTGGATACCATCCTCCTGAAAGCCGACGATGAATCCCGGTCGCAATGCTTCTTCGGGATAAAAAACGCGGTGGAAAACGGCGAGTTGTCCGAAGAAAGAATCGACGATGCCGTCCGCCGGCTGCTCGGCATGAAATACGATCAGGGCTTGTTCGAGAAAGCCGGGAAAATGGATCCGGAAAAAACCAAGGCCATCGTCCGAAGCAAGGAAGTGATCGATTTATCCTGGGAAGTGGCGCATAAAGCCTTGCTGGTCGTACGGGATGACAAGAAACTGTTGCCCTTAACCCGGGACAAGAAAATCCTGGTTATCGAGCAACTCATTCCATATCCCTTCCTAGGAAAAGACCTCTACAGCCATCCGCACATGTTTTGTGAAGCCATGACCAAGCATTCCACCAACCTCATTTTGGATGACACGACCTTCCATGCCGAAGAGGAGGACGTGCAGGAAGCCCTGACGTTGGCCAAACAGGCGGACCTGGTGGTCATGACCAACTATTACGCGCGGATTGAAAAGCGGGGCAATAACCAGCACCTGGTAAAGGCCTTGAAAGCAGCAGGACGGACGGTGATCGTTGTGACCAACTATCCCTACGTTCAAGGCACGACCAGAGAAGCGGACGCCGTCGTCTGTAATTTCTCAGGATCTCCGGATTCGATCAGGATCGCCGCCGATCTTCTGTTCGGGACTATAAAGCCATATCCGTCAACGAAAATGCCGGTTATCCTCCCCAAAGAAACCGAGCTCCCTCCCCCCAAAAAAACGGCACCGAAGAAGACCACAGGGAAAAAACCGGCCGCGAAGAAGCCGGCGGCGAAGAAGGGTTTCGCATTCGGAGGAAAGTGTTAGGGCGAAACCCGAAATGACCGATAAGGGAAAATAAAATGCCACGATCCGCTGATT
>JBEKLP010000118.1:0-5489 GCA_050010135.1 Anaerolineales bacterium | reverse complement strand
CCGTAGGGGACCCATGTTCCCGATGGAACGATGTCCATGCAGAGCTGCTCCTCTCCTTTCAAACACCACTCGCACTGTCCGCAAGACCGGCCCTGCCACCCGATGCCGACCCGGTCGCCGATCTCTACCCCGGAGACCGCGGGACCCACAGCTGATACGTACCCCACAATCTCATGACCGGGCACGAGGGGGAAGTTGACTATTCCGTAGTAGTTGTCGATAGCGTGGATGTCAGTGTGGCAGACGCCGCAGTGGGTGACGGAAACACGGACATCATTCTCCCCGAGTTCCGGTGATCGGTATTCGAATGGCTCGAGCGGCTGTCCCACCGCCTTCGCCGCGTATCCGGATACACTCAACTCGGACATTGGATTTCCCTCCTCAGTTTCACAGTGCTATTCCACAGGGAGAGCCAAACATGCTTCTTAACGGTTGGTGGTTCAACCCCCTGCGCAATTCATAACCACCCAAAAAACGGGGGGTGATTGCTCCGGGATGCAATGGGGCGCCTGGCTACACCCGCGTTTCTATTTTCATTTTAGCAGAAAATCCATAATCGCAATTCGGTGTTCTCTTTATACGCCTTGGCCAGGTCGCCTAGTATGCCGCGGGTTGGGCGTCCTGAATTAAGTACACTTCATCTTCTGTGATTTATTTTGATGTGTCAGCTGCAATATTGCTTTGAAAACTTGTTCACGTGTTAATTCAGGCGATGCAAACGCAATAAATCCTTGCAGGAATTGATTTTGTATGGACAGTAGAATTATAAGTAGGGTGAGATGTGGATCACCGCTTGCATTTACAGCTCCAGTATAGAAAGCGGATATGAAGAATGTGTTTGGATCATATCATTATTGGATTAGATGCCGCCCCAAAAGGCTGTTTTTTTAGTCTGAAATAATTCCGGATATACCGCGTCGGTTTTCGAAAACCGACCGGGGCCGCCCGCTTTATTACTGGCGTCCGGCGATTTCCATTCATAACCCGTATAATCAGGATGGTTATTCAAGCATCTGATGTTGGTGTTGGTTGTGGATCTGGAGCGAGAGCCGATGGGGAATAAAGGCACCCTTACGAAAATTATGGCCGTCGCGGGAACCATGCTGATTTGGATTTCCATCCTTGCGCCGGTGGCGTTTGCCGTGATGCGGTTGGTTCAAGCGGGGAGATTCCAGTTCGATTATCTCATGCCGGCTGGACTTTTCCCGGTTGTCCTGGCGGGCGCGATTCTGTTGCTCGCGGCGGCTTTACGTGCGCGTTCGTACCGCGCCCTCATCGGTGGGTCGCTCGGGTTGATGATTGCATTCTTGCTGGCGGCCGTCGGGTTGGCCGAGAACACCGGGCTGGCGTCGGGTGCAATCGAGACCGCCGGATGGCCGTGGACGCTTGTGCTTATGGCGTTCGCAGGATTTTGGATCGCGCTGGTGACACTCGCCGTCGGCGGATGGCTGTTCATTCGTGCCGGATGGGGGAAAAACCGCGCGGTGGCAGCCAATCAAGCTTCCGGAATCCGCCGTATGATGCCGTCACGATGGCGGCACGATGGCGGCTGGTTGTGGATAAGCGCAATCCGCCGTTTATGGTATATCCGGAAATTCCGGGAAATATGCGAAAACGGGAAACCAGATATTTCGATCCTTACCTCAATTCGGGATCCGTGATTCCTTGGGATCATCGATTCTCTTTTCCGCTTGGAGTTGTAATGATTGATCCTTTGAAAGAAAGTACATTCTCTGCCGCGACAGCCGGCTCTCGCCGGGATGCGGCGGTTGATACGCTGCGTTCGACGGTGATTGTCCTGGTGGTTTTTCTGCATTCGGCGCTCGCCTACGCCTCCTTCAGCCGGTACGATCCGGCCGATTACATCCACGCCTCCGCGCCGGTGGTAGATCCGGCCCGCTGGCCGGCAGTCGATCTCCCGATCGCTTTCATCGACGCGTTCGCCATGCCGCTCCTTTTCCTGGTCTCCGGCCTGTTTGTGCTTTCTGCTCTGGACCGGAAAGGAGGCGGTGGGTTCTTTCTCTCCCGGCTGAAGCGGCTGGGGATTCCATTCGTCGCCGCGGCATTCTTCCTCTCCCCCGTTTCCTTCTGGCCCTCCTATCTCTTGTCTACGCCCGATTCGAATGTTCCCTACTGGATCCGGTTTTTCACAACCGACGGATGGCTGATCGGAGCACCCTGGTTTCTGTGGGTGTTGCTGGCCTTCGATGGAATCGCCGTGCTGCTGTATTGGATGACACCGGGCGTCCTGAGTTGGCTGCGGCGGCCTTCCGCACCGCGGGTCCTGCTGATCGTATCGTCGGCCGTGTTTGTGCTGCTGAGTTTTTTCTTTTCCCCGTATGACTGGTTAAGAGACTTGGGCCCGTTCGACGTTCAGTACGTCCGGCTCCCGCTCTTCTTCGGGTATTTTCTGATCGGGACGGCGCTTGGGGCGGGCGGACGCGCCGAGAGCGGACCGAAACGCTGGGGGTTGTGGCTGGCCGGCGGGATGGCCGCGTTTGTCGCGTCTCCCATCCTCGATCGCGAGGGAATGTGGAGGGCGGGTTGGCTTATGTACGCGGTCGGCTGCGCCGGCATCTCGCTGGGCTTGTTGGAACTTTTCCGTGCGTTCGTCCATCCACGGAACCGGATCATCGCCAGCCTTAACGCAAATTCCTTCGGGATCTACCTTTTCCATTACCCGATCGTCCACTGGCTGCAATATACACTGATCCCATCCGCGCTGCCGTCGCCGGTTAAATTCGGGCTGGTCTTCGCGGGAGCGCTGATATTCAGCTGGGGAATTAGCGCCATCCTCCAGACCCTGCTGGCACGGCTGCGACTCCGCCGGGCGGAGACAGTCGGAAAGGTAAAGGAATTTTTTCCATAATGACCATCTTCCTTGAATAGTCCAATTAGCGTTTCCCTAAATCCTCGAATCTTTTTGCGTGGTTCCTGGGAGGATCACAATTTTCAATAACGTAATTACTCATATTGATTGTATTAATACCCAACGGTCTGGCGCTCAGCTATCTGGCCGAATATCCAATATAATGTTCAATATAATTTGCTCTCCGCCGAAAAATAATACCAACGACGACTCTTAACCGAAGTCCAGGTCGCCTGCAGCCGCTTGTTGGGCCTCCCCTTGCACAAGACTTTGAACGCGATTAGCGGATCTCTTTTGCAACCAAATTATTGCTCCAATATTCGTTGCCCCATGTTTTTGATTTGTATGTTCTTATGATGGAGAAGGATACTTTTCCACCAATTATGAAACCTTTCGATTGCAACATCTCCAAATCCAATCCCCATTGTAACAAGACATTTATTTACTTATTCAAATACCCAGCGATAATTTGAAGAAATGTTTGTAAATTATTTTGGCCGTGAGGCCCAACAATATGCTCACCAGCGTGGCGCGCTGTTTTGCCACGTCCGGTGCAGCTATTCGTTAGGCACACCCGGACCCCACGGTTCAACCCGGTACTGACGTGGATGCCGGGCCAGGACGTCTTGCCCCTACTCGTTTCATGCCAAAGAGAAAGCGCAGCAGACTACACCGCCGGACCAGGGATTCGTAGAGGGCCAGCGTCACAATGGTCGTGAGGATGACGATGACCAAGTACTTGACGGCGACGGTGGCGTTCCAGGGGCGCAAGAGGTAACCGGCCAGCATGTTGACCGGATAGTGCAAGATGTAAAAGGGGTAGACGGCTTCGTTGGCATAGCGCAGGACGGCGCTCTTGGTGTTGAGGAAACGGTGCCCCAAGCCTAGGATGCCGACGACCCAGAACCAGCGAGAGAAGTTGTAGACGAAGCCCCACAACAGCCAGAGTGGAGACCAGGCCGGACCGACCTTCTGTCCCACGGTAAAGATGAAAAGGGTGGACAGAATTGCCAGCAGGAACGCCGTCAGGGTGTGCCGGTCCAGTGCCGCCTGGAAACGAGGATCGCTCATCAAGAGGGACCCGTAGACGAACCAGACCAGGTACACGAGAGGGTTCTCAGACCCGCCGATCGGGACAACTGAAGCGAGCGCCAGGGGGAGGGCCAGGAGAAAGATCGTGCCCCGCCTGGCGAAAAAGACCGCCAGCCCTTCGACCAGACGCTTCCCCGATGGGCCGCGCAGATATTGGAAAATAGGCAGGGCGAGCGCCGAATAGCCCAAGAGGTACAGGATGAACCACAGGTGCATCGAGGTCCAGCTGCCCTGGGTGCGGCCGGTCAGGTCGGCCAGGTCGGGCACGAAATAGTGCGGATAGAACTGGAAGAAGGTCGGAAAGCGTGCGGCCAACCGGGGCACCGTGCGCGTATAAAGGTAGAGCGTCGGCGGGAGCAGCGCGACCATCCCAAAGAGCAGCGGGACCAGGAGGCGGTTCACCCGCTCACTCAGGTACCGCCCGCCGCTGCGGATGCCGAGGGCAAACCACGAAGCCGCCCCGGCGACGACAAAGAGGAGCGGCATGTGCCACAGATACATGAAATCGACCGTCTTCATGAGCAAGAGGCTGTGTTGAGAATCGTACACGTACACGACCTGGGTCTGGGGAAGCGAGCTAAAGATGATCGCGCTGTGAAAAGGGACCAACAGCAGGACGGCCAACACGCGCAGCCAGTCCAGGTCGTAGCGTCTCGTGAGTTGGAGGGGTTGCTCACGCATGTTGTCCTGCCTCCCGTCGTCCATGATACTTGGCCTAACCTGCCTCTCCCTTAATAACCGGATCAGTTCTTGGGGGGCAGACCACCATACTCCTTCCACCACCTGTAGTAGGTGTGGTCGCTAATTCCAAAGCCCCGGTTAACTTAGCCCACTGTCTGCCCCTGGCTAAGGAGCACCTCAGCCTCTCGGAGCTTGCCTATGATCTGTTCCGTGGTGTAGCGCCGTCCAGGCATGTTGTCCTGTCTCCCGACGTCCATCATAATTGCTCCAGCCCGGCTATGACTTACGGGCTGGACCGGTTTTCGGGGGGCAAGTCAGTCCAACGGCCGGGCAGCACATCTTCGGCAAACAGAGGTGATTCTGCTGAGGGCTGTTGCTCCGGCCGGCAGGCTGCGAGGGAGATCAGAGTCATGAGCCACAGCAGCCCGACGAGGGAAAGCGTCCACGGTCGTCGCATCAAGTGTCGCCTCCCCTTGCGACCGCAGTAGAAGCATCCGGAGAGCCAAACGCTGACATTACGAAGCGCCGCTGCCCAACGGCTGGCGGCTCACCCCCCTTTGCATTTCATCACCACCCAAAAAACGGATGGTGATTGCTCCGGGGGGCGGGGACGCTTGGCCGCGTCCGCTTTACAGATAACATTTTAACAGGAAATCTAAAACCGAAATTCGGCGTTTTCTCGCTGAGCCTTGGCCTATCTTCTAACACCCTAACGCTCTTAATGAACTGCCGCGCGGCAAGCCGCGCGGTATCAAGGCTGTAGGGAACCGCTATAGCAATCGGAGTTGCTCTGCGTATATGCGGACATACTCTTTCGTACGGCCCTGGCTTGCCACATACCTTCGTA
>JBEKLP010000117.1:0-5629 GCA_050010135.1 Anaerolineales bacterium | reverse complement strand
TTCCGCCCGTGAAAGCAGCCAGGCTGTGCTCGATCAAGCCGCGGAACTTGCCCGGGATTTGAGGGTTTACCGCGAATCCATCGAATTCAACCCGCGCCGGCTGGAGCAGGTGGAGGAGCGCGTCGAATTGCTGCGAAACCTGAAACGAAAATACGGCGAGACGCTCGAGGCGGTGGCGCGGCATGCCCAGCAGGCACGGACCGAGCTGGAGGGGATCACCCATGCCGACCAGCGCCGGGCGGAGCTCGAAGCGCAGGAGAAAATCCTGCTTACCAACCTGGGAGTTTTGGGCGCGGAGCTTTCCCGCGCGCGCAGGAGCGCTGCGGACGAACTCGCCCGCGGGATCGAGACGGAGTTGGCCGACCTGAAGATGGCCGGAGCGAAATTCTCGGTTGATCAAACCTGGAGGGAGGATCCGGAGGGGGCCTTTGTTGGCGAGAGGCGTGTGGCGTTCGATTCCACAGGCTTGGACGGCATCGAATTTCTCGTCGCTCCGAATCCGGGAGAAGGGGTCAAACCGCTGGTTAAGGTGGCTTCCGGGGGCGAGACTTCGCGATTGATGTTGGCAATGAAAAGCGTTCTGGCGCGGGCCGATCGGACGCCCACGCTGATCTTCGACGAGATCGATCAGGGCATTGGCGGAAGGGTGGGCATGACCGTCGGGAGGAAACTGTGGCGCCTCACACCTCGCCATCAGGTCTTGTGCGTCACCCACCTGCCGCAGCTTGCGGCCTACGGCGATCAGCACCTGCATGTGGAAAAAACGGTCCAGGGGAGGCGCACCCTAACCCGCGTCCAGAAGCTGGAAGGCCGGGGACGCGTTTCCGAACTCGCTGCCATGCTCGGAACCCTCTCGGAAACCACGCGGGAATCGGCGGAAGAAATTCTGAACCTGGTGGAAGAAGACAAACGGAATTCCCCGAGTCAGAAATAACGGGCGCTGCGACTGCCGGGGATTCGGGATACAATCTCCGGCAAGGATCATCGGAAGTCGGAAAGCCGCCCAAAGGAGAATCGGACCATGTGGGATATTTTTACGGCATTCATTATGCTGGGAGCGGGATCGATTCTGGCGTTCTATGAGCTTCGGCAGTGGTGGGCCACAAAGCGATGGATTCACCTCGTCGCGATTCTCGCTGCGGTGGCGAGCGAATTGGCGATCATCAAAGGCTTCACCGAAGCGTTGATCGTCCTGATGTTCGCGGTCGTGCTGGCTTTTGTGGCGGCTAACCAAAAAAATTAAACCCTGCGAACTCCGGAACTGCGGGGTTTTAAAAAATTTTACCCGACGGTGGCCACCGGGGGAGAAACAAAAGAAACGGATGATATAATAGAATTCAATCGAATATCCTTCGGGGCCGGGTGAGGACCGCAAGCTGATCCAATTCCCGATCGGCGGTAAGCCGGTCGAAGCCACTCGATGGCTGAGGCGGGCGAGCCCGCGAGCTTGAGCGGAAATTACCGCGAAGGCAGGATCCGGTGTGAATCCGGAGCCGACCGTATAGTCGGGATGAAAGAAGGAAGTATCTTCCGCGCAGCGGACGATTCCGACCCCGAAGCCTTTTGGTTTCGGGGTTTTTTGTATGACGGGTTACACCGGGGAGAAAAGGTCCACGGAGACCACGAAGGGCACGAATTTATTTTCGTGCTCTCCGTGTCCTCCGTGGAAGGACAAAGGTCACGGTTTACCGAGTTGGATTTGTACCCGGACGACGGATACCTTCTATGACAGATCGCGCTAATTCCAAAACCAACGTACCGCGCAGAAAAGGATCTTCCGCTCGAAGATTGATTCCGATCGTCGCGGCAATGGCGGTTTGCGCATTCACCTGGCAGGCGGTCGCGATGTTCAGCGGGTTGCCGGCGTTTATCCTGCCCAGACCCCTTTTGGTTGCGAATCGTATGGTGGAAGTGCTGGCCGACGGAAGCCTCTTGCGGCAATCGGGTTACACGTTGATCGAGGTCGTCGCGGGTATGGCGCTGGGCGTGGGAACCGCCGCCGCGCTGGGATACGTCCTGAGTAAATCATTGCTGGTGGAACGGGTGCTTGCGCCGTATATCGTCGCCACCCAGGCCATTCCGGTGGTCGCCATCGCTCCGCTGCTGATCATCTGGCTGGGAAGCGGGCTTCCCTCCAAAGTGCTCATCTGCGCCCTGATCGTTTTTTTCCCGGTGCTGATCAACACCATCGTCGGATTGCGGTCGGTGTCGGCCAATTTGCGCGAACTGATGCGCTCGCTGGGCGCCACGCGCTGGCAGAATTTCCGGCTGCTCGAATTTCCGGCGGCGCTCCCCATTCTTCTCGGCGGGTTGAAGGTGGGCGCCACGCTTTCGGTGATCGGCGCCGTGGTGGGCGAGTTCCTCGCGCCCGACCGGGGGCTGGGCTACCTCATCAGCGTGGCCCGTGGACAATACGACACCGCGCTGGTGTTCGTCGGAGTGTTTGCCCTGGTGGTGATGGCGCTCTCGCTCTACGGCCTGGTGGCCTGGGCGGAGCACCGCTGGCTCAGCTGGCGGGAGTAGGTTTTTGAAGGAGACGATCGATGGCCAAGAAAATATTCCTGGGGATTATGCTGCTGGCGCTTGCGGCGTGCGCGCGCACCCCGAGCGGCACGCCTTCCCTGCGCACCATCCGCCTGCCGATGGGCTACATCCCCAATGTGCAATTCGCACCGTTTTATGTCTCGCTGGAGAAGGGTTACTTCCGGGAAGCGGGCATTGCCATCGCATTCGATTATAAATTCGAGACCGACGGCGTGGCCTTGGTGGGCGCCGGCGAGATTCCCTTCTCGGTGGTGTCAGGGGAACAAGTGCTGCTGGCGCGGGCTCAGGGGCTTCCGGTGGTTTACGCTGCGGCCTGGTGGCACGGGTATCCCGTCGCCGTCGCCGCCCTGGAGACCTCCGGAATCCGGACGGTCCAGGATTTAAAGGGAAAGAAAGTCGGGATCCCGATTTTGGCAGGCGCCTCGTACGTCGGGTTCCGGGCCCTTCTGAATTCCGCGGGAATGACCGAGCAGGACGTAACGCTTGACGTCATCGGATACAACCAGGTGGAAGCACTGATTGCCGGAACGGTGGATGCCACCGTGATCTACGCCAACAACGAGCCGGTCCAATTGCAGGCGCGCGGGTACAAGGTGAACGTGATCCGCGTGGCGGACTTCGTCAACCTGGCCTCGAACGGCTTGCTCACCAACGAATCGACAATTAAAAACGATCCCGCGTTGCTGCGGGCGATGATCCGCGCTATCCTCCGGGGCGTGGACGACGCCGTTACGAATCCGGATGCGGCCTATGAGACCTGCCGCAAGTACGTCGATGGCTTGGCGGAAAACGATCCCGTGCAACGCCAGGTGCTCGCACAAACGCTCAGCTTCTGGAAGACCGACAAACCCGGCTGGAGCGATCCAGCCGCGTGGCAGAACATGGATGCAACGCTGCGATCGATGGGGCTGTTGACCAAACCGCTGGACGTGACGCAGGCTTTTACGAACGACTATCTCCCGCAGTAGGCGGAGGACGACGGGGATGAAGGGACCCATCCTGCAGGCGATCAACCTTACGGCCGAATACACCGGCGGCGAAACCGAATTACGCGCCTTGGGGGAGGTTTCCTTCGCCGTGGCCAGGGAAGAGTTCGTGTGCGTCGTCGGGCCGTCGGGCTGCGGGAAGAGCACCCTGTTGCGCCTTCTGGGCGGGTTGCTGCGCCCGACGACCGGGCGGGTGCTGCTCGAAGGTCGGGAGCTGACGGGTCCGGTGCCCCGGATCGGGTTTGTTTTCCAGCGGTCGAATTTGATGCCGTGGCGCAGCGTCGAAAGGAATATCCTGCTTCCGCTGGAGATCAGCCGCATGGCGCCGGAAATGACGGAAAAAACCGTGAGGGGGCTGATCGAACTGGTCGGCCTGGCGGGGTTCGAGCGAAGCCTTCCGCGCGAACTTTCCGGGGGGATGGCCCAACGGGTGGCATTGGCGCGGGCCCTGGCGCACGATCCGGAAGTGCTGCTGCTGGATGAACCGTTCGCTGCGCTGGATGCGCTGACCCGCGAACGGATGGAATCCGAAGTGATGCGCATTGCTCAATCACGGCGGAAGACCGTGGTGCTCGTGACGCACATGATACCGGAGGCGATCCTGCTGGCGGACCGGGTGCTGGTGCTCACCTCGCGGCCGGGCAGATTGCGGATGGAAATGGCCGTGGATCTTCCGCGTCCGCGGCGGACGGAGATGATGTACACGAAAGCGTTCGGCGCGATGGCCGGCCGGGTGCGGAAGGCGATCGAAGGGGCAGTATAATTATTTTGCGTCCCAGTAGCTCAACGGATAGAGCAGGGCTCTCCTAAGGCCAAGGTTGGGGGTTCAATTCCCTCCTGGGACACCAGAACGCCGTCGATAGCGACGGCGTTGTTGATTCAACGCGCGCGAGAAAACCCCCATAGTCTGAAAGATATTACCGGCTGCGGAAAAAAAAGACAGATGTGATCGCGAGCCCGCCCCAACCGGAGCGGGCGAAGCGATCTCGCATTTCAGATCGCAAAAGCGAGAGTGCTTCACTCCCATCCCCCGAAGATCACGAGGGCAGGCGGTCGCCCCCGCTTCCCCGCTTCGCGGGGGCAGGCTCGCAGTGACAGATTCGACTTTTTTTCGCAGCCTGCTACGAGTTGTCAGGTGATGGACGTTGTAGATATTTCCGGAATTCAACAACGGAACAACACCGTAGTCTGTGCTATACTGCGCTCTAGGGGTACGGAGGAGATCATGGAGCTGTTGCAGCAACGAATTCTAAAGAACGGGCGCAACCTGGGCGACGGAATTCTTAAAGTCGATGGTTTCATCAATCACCAGGTGGATCCCGCCCTGATGGACGCCTGCGGAAAAGAATTCGCCCGCCGCTTCCAACAGGTGGGCGCCACCAAAGTGCTCACCGCGGAAATTTCCGGGATCGCCCCGGCGCTCCTGACCGCCCTGCACCTGAATCTTCCGATCGTTTACGCGCGAAAAACCAAACCGATCACGATGCCCGACCAGGTATTTCTCACACTGGCGCCTTCGCATACCAAAGGGCGCACAATCGAATTGATCGTTTCCCCCGAGTTTCTGGTTGAAGGGGACAAGGTGGTGATCATCGACGATTTTCTGGCCACCGGCCAAACCATCCTGGGGCTGGTCCGGTTGGCGCAGGCGGCCGGGGCAAAGGTGGTCGGGATCGGCGCACTGATTGAAAAAACATTCGACGGAGGACGGGAACTTCTTAAAAGCGTCGAAGTTCCGATCGAAGCCCTCGCGGTCATTACCGACATGCAGGAAGGGAAGATTATCTTTGCGCCGTAAATACACCGGCGAAATCCAGCCCCCTATCGTCCCCCCATTTTCCGAAGAAAAATGGGGGGACAGTGATTTTCTGGGGGGAGGGTAGCGGTCGAAAGTAGATTATCCGTACGATCCAATTCATAATGGGATATAGACGACCTCATGGATTCCATCGCCGTCCTCGATTTTGGCTCTCAATATTCGCAACTCATAGCCCGCCGCGTGCGGGAAGCGCAGGTGTATTGCGAACTGTTCCCCTTCGATGCACCGGAGGAGAAAGTTCTGGCGATGCATCCGAAGGCGTTCATCCTTTCGGGCGGTC
>JBEKLP010000116.1:0-5666 GCA_050010135.1 Anaerolineales bacterium | reverse complement strand
CAACCCAGTACGATGAACCGTTCTGCGTCCAGAGCAGGATCGGTTCCCGCTCCCGGACCCCCACCTGCACGCTGCCGGAAACATCAATGCTCACCTGCGCACTGCGGATGGCCGGGATCCGGTTGAGAATTTGTTGCTCGACCCGGGCCGGGGAGATCAGGAAGAGATTGTTGCCAATGAGCCCGGAAGCTTCGGCCACCGCGTCGGCGGAAATGTTTTGCAGCCCGCTGATCTGCGGGGATTCCACGCGGAACATCGGACCGGTGAGCATGAAGAGCAATCCGGCGCAAGCCAACCCCGATACGAGGATGGCCAAGCTACGCGGAGAAAAGGAAACCACAAGCGCTGGGAACTGCACCTCGACGCCCGGAGATTCCAGGGCGATGCTGTACACCCGGTGGACGCGCGTCGCTGCGCCCCGCGGTTGGACGGTCCACGCCGGCCGCGGCGGCACCGGACGCGGAGCCGCCGTCCGGGAGTGCCAATTCAAATTCCGCGGCATTTTCCCCCGTTTCCGGCGCAACAATTCGGCTCTGGACGTTGTCTCCTGCTTTCGCATCGTCATCTTCCCTGAAGCGCTAATTTTTCCGGAAGCTGCGTTCGCTTTTCATGCGGTCCGCATGCCGTTCCATGGCCAGCTCGATCAGCCGGTCGAGCAGTTGTGGATAGGCGAGGCCGCTCGCTTCCCAGAGTTTTGGATACATGCTGATGCTGGTGAAGCCCGGCATCGTGTTCAACTCGCTCAGATACAGTTCCCCCGATTTCCGGTCGAGCAGGAAATCCGCCCGCGCCAGCCCGGCGCCGTCGATAGCCCGGTAGGCTTCCACCGCCATATGCTGCGCCTGCGCTGCCTTGTCCGCCGGAATGTCGGCCGGGATGATGAGCTTCGAGGTTCCGTCGAAGTATTTCGATTCGTACGAATAGAAATCCCGGCTCGGGATCACCTCGCCCGGAACGGACACCTGCGGTGTTTCGTTGCCCAGCACGCTCACTTCGATCTCGCGGGCATCCACGCCGCGTTCGATCAACACGCGCCGGTCGTACCGCGCCGCTTCCGCCAATCCCTCCACCAGATCGGAACGATTGGCACACCGCGACACACCGACCGAAGAACCGAGGTTGGCCGGTTTGGCAAAGAGCGGATAAGGAGCCACCGCTTCCGCCCGGCGGATGACGCCGTCGAGATCGTGCGCGATCTCGCCGCGGCCGCACAGAAGGTATTCCACCACCGGCACCCCGTGAGCGCGCATCAGATGCTTGAATAGAGCCTTATCCATCGCCACCGAGGAGGCCAGCACGCCCGCTCCCACATACGGAACTTCCGCCAGTTCCAGGAAACCCTGCAACGTTCCATCCTCCCCGAAGGTGCCATGCAACACCGGGAAGATCACATCCACCTGCCCCAACAGCTGCAGGCGCAGCTCTTCCTCGCTTGCATCTCCCATGATCTTCCAGACGCGGGAGGGTCCGGGTTCCGCCAGCATCGCTGCGTGCGTTCCCTTTGGGCTGCGCTGTTCCAGCGTCTTCATCACGTCGTCACCGATCAGCCACTTTCCTTCCAGGGTGATGCCGATTTCCACCACCTCGTAGCGGGAACTTTTAAGCGCATTCAGAATCGAACGGGCGGACATCAGGGAAACCTCGTGTTCACCCGAGCGGCCGCCGTACATCACGCCCACGCGCAACGCGCTCATAACGGTCTACGCCTTCTCCTGCCAATCCCCGGCCAGAATGATTTCCGTTTCCAGGTCGACGCCGAATTTCTCGCGGACCATTCTCCGTGCGAGTTCCAGCAATGCTCGGATGTCCTCCGCCTTTGCGTCGCCGAGGTTGATGAAGAAGTTTGCATGCTGGCGTGAAATTTCCGCGTTGCCCATTCGGTGCCCTTTCAATCCGGCGGCTTCGATCAGCCTCCCGGCGTAATCTCCCGGCGGATTTTTAAACATCGACCCCAACGAAGATCCCGACGGCTGGGTTTCCCTGCGCCGGGCAAGGAAATGACCGATGCGCGCGACGGCTTCCGATGGATCGCAGCGCCGCAACACGAACTCCGCGGAGAGCACGACGGCCTGCCCGGGGTTCTTCCGTAGCAGGCTGGAACGGTATCCAAAGCCCAATTCCTCCGGCCGAAGTGTTTTCCTCTCGACCCGAAATTGGGCTGGTTTATGCGCTTCCACTCGTTGCAAGATTTCGACCATCCGCAGCGATCCCGAGGTATCACCCCCAAACGCGCCGGCGTTGCCCACCACCGCCCCGCCAACCGTTCCAGGGACGGTCGCGGCCCATTCCAGACCGGACCAACCCATCTGCGCCGCCTGGCGCGCGATCGCTCCGATCGATACGCCGGATTCCGCCCACAGCACGGCGGTATCTTTCGATCCGTTTTCCCCCGTCCGGAGCTCGAACTTCTTGGCCCGGTTGAAGAGCACCAATTCCCGGCAGCCCAAATCCGAGAACAAGATGTTCGACCCCGCGCCGAGGACGAAGAAGGGGATGTCCTCCTGCCAGAGCCATTCCGTTGCCGAGGCCAATTCGTCCGCACTGTGCACTTCCACCAGAGCGTCGGCCAGCCCGCCGACTTTGGCGGTGTTAAGCCGTCCGAGAGGAACCTCCTCCTGCAGAAGGGTTTCGAACCGCCGGTGCAATTTTTCCAGCGGCAGGATCGGGACGCGGACCGGCACGCGGTGCTCGGCCTCGATCAGGCGCAACCGGCGCAACACTTCCTCGCCCACACGATTGGCGTCGCCCGCGCTGAGCATGACCAGTACGTCCCCGCGCCGCAGTTCGCGAGTCAGGTACGGCGCGGCTTCCATCATTCCGGGAATATATTGAGCCTCGGTGTTGACTATGGTCCGCACAATCTCCTCGATCGGGAACGTCTCGTCGAGCGGCTCCCGCGCCTGGTAAACGGGGAGCACCACCACGCGGTCGGCGTCCGCAAAAGACTGTGCAAACTCATGCGCCAGGGCGCGCGTGCGCGAATAGGTGTGCGGCTGCCAAAGAGCCCAAATGCGGTGCTGCGGAAAACGCTGCCGCGCAGCCGCCAGGGTCGCCCGTATCTCGCTCGGGTGATGCCCGTAATCATCCACCACCGTTACGCCCCCCGCTTCTCCCTTGATCTCGAACCGCCGTTCCGCTCCGTGGTATTGCGAGAGAGATTTCGCGGCATGCGCAAAGGGAACCCCGCACAGGTCCGCCGCACACAAAGCAGCCAGCGAATTGCAGACGTTGTGTAATCCGGCGAGCCGGATCCGCACGCGACCCATGACCTCTCCGTGCCGAACCGCAAGGAAATCGTTTCCTCCCTCGACGTGGGGTTGGATCTGGGTCGCCTGCCAATCGGCTTCCATGTTCACTGCGTAGGAATACACCGAGAGTTCCGGTTTGTTTCGGCAGTATTCCTCCACCACCCGGATCGCACCGGGGGAATCCGCACATACCACCACCGAACCGTCGGGCCGCATGCGCTCCAGGAACTGCCCGAACGCCCGGTCGTAATCCTCTGGGGTCGGATAGCAGTCCGGGTGATCGTGCTCGACGTTGGTCACCACCGCGATCCACGGAGAAAGCCCGAGGAAGGCACGGTCGTATTCGTCGGCCTCGATGACAAAGTATTCCCCCTGTCCGGCGCGGGCGTTGGCCCCGCCGAAATCGGAAAGCGCGCCGCCAGCGATAAAGGTCGGATCCAATCCCTCGCGGGTCAGGAGCAGCGCGATCTCGCCGGTGGTGGTGGTCTTTCCGTGCGTTCCGGCGACGGCCACTGTGCGTTTCCCTTCCGTGAGCGGGCCGAGGAACTCGGAACGCTTGTAGACCGAAAGCCCCAATGCGCGGGCTTCCACTAGTTCGACGTTGTCGGACTTCACCGCCGAGGAGACGATAACAGCCCCCGCGCCGCGCACATTCTCCGCAGCGTGACCGATGGCCACCTGCGCGCCCATATCGCGAAGGGAATCCACGAACGGTGACTCCGCCATATCGGAACCGCTCACCATCTCGCCGCGCTCCAGGAGGACCCGGGCGATCGCCGAAAGTCCCGATCCGCCGATACCCACGAAGTGATAGCGCATATCACACGAACACCACGATCACGAAAACGAACGCCGCCGCCACCGCGACGAGCACCCACGTCTCTCCGAGCAGGATCGGCGGCATATATTTCATCATGGCCATTACTTCCGGGCTTTTCGCGCTCAGTTGCGCCGGTTCAAATCCCGGGAAGGGGTACCCCGCGCGGTCCAAGAAAAACCAGATGCTTCCGGCCAGCAACGCGCCGTTCAGGGCGCCAATCACGATCCCTAGCAGCCAATCCTGAAGCCGGTCGCGCATGAATTTCGCATCGTCGATCCACGGCATGCGCGGCGTGAGGTATCCGAAATATGCCAGTATGCAGAAGACGCCCGCGCGAACTGCGAACACTTCCTGCACCGTGAGAGTCGCCAGCAACCCGGAGGCGTATTTGTCGATCAGCAAGTTAATGAACAACGCCAGCACGAGCGAACAGACTACCAGCAGCTCCTTTGCCCACCCGCGCAGGGAACCCATCACAGCAAATAAAACGACCAAGCACCAAAAAACCATCGGCATGGTCATGGCGGTTTACTTCGGGCCCTCCTTGGCCGCTTCCACAACCTCACCCGCCAATTTGAGCGCGGAGTTCTTCTGGCAGATTTTCTCCAACACATCGCGCATTTCCTTCCGGCGGGGCGGGTTCTGCATCAGCGCGAGCACTTCCGCCGCCATGCTTTCCGAGAGGGTCTCATCCGGCAGCACCACCGCCGCCCCCTGGGATTCAAGGAATTCGGCGTTGGTTTTCTGGTAACGCCAGGCGTGTGGGTAAGGTACCAGAATGGACGGCAGAAGGAAATGCGGATACTCGCCCAGCACCGACGCGCCCGCGCGCGACACGGCCAAATCCGACGCCGCCAGCGCCCCGCCCATCTCCTCGTGCAGGTAGGGATAGGCGTGGTAGCGGGCTTTGTGCCACTTCGGAAGCTCATGCATTACCTTGTCCACTTCCGGCCAATCGAGGGTTCCCGTTATATGTATCACGTGCATCACCTCCAGCAGCCCCGGCAGCGCCCGGAAGAGCGCCTGGTTGATCGAGCGCGCTCCCCGGCTCCCGCCGAAGGCCAGCAACACCGGCTCAGAGGCCGGAATTCCGAAAGCCGCCCGCCCCGCCCTGCGCGACGCAGAAAGCACTTCCTCCCGCAGCGGATAGCCGGTGACCACCACCGGCGCGTCTTTCGGATAATAGGCCGCGGACCGATTCGCGGTGACCGCGATCCTCCGAGCAAAGCGGGCGGCGAATTTTGCCGCCAGCGCCGGTTCGATATCCGGCACATACACGACCACAGGGAGATTCCGCAAGCGGGCGGCGATCACGGCGGGGAATGTCAGATACCCGCCCGTCACCAAAACCACGTCCGCTCCGAACCGACCGATTTCCCGCCATGCCTCCACCGTTCCCAAAAGCAACCGTACGGCGTTTCCCGGCGCCGCTCTCCATCCCACCCCGTGCATCCCGGCGGCGGGAATTGTTTTGAACGGAATGCCGGCCCGGGGAACCAGTTGCTCTTCCATGCCTCCCCGGCCGCCGAGCCAGAGCAGCCCGGCGTCAGGATCCAGTCGCCGGATCGCCTGTGCCGTGGCGAGAGCGGGGTAAATTC
>JBEKLP010000115.1:0-5818 GCA_050010135.1 Anaerolineales bacterium | reverse complement strand
GGATGTGACGGCCATTACCGGCCAGAAGCCGGTTGTCACCAAAGCCAAGAAGAGCGTGGCGAATTTCAAGTTGCGCGAAGGGAAAGAGATCGGCGTGACAGTCACCCTGCGAGGCGAGCGCATGTGGTCGTTCCTCGACCGGTTAATGAACATCGCCCTGCCGCGGGTGCGCGATTTCCGCGGGGTTTCGCCGGACGCGTTCGACGGGCGCGGGAACTACACGCTGGGCCTGCGCGAGCAGCTGATTTTTCCGGAGATTCAATACGACAAGATCGACAAGGTCCGCGGATTCGAAGTGACGATCGTGACTTCGGCGCGGAATGACCAGGAAGGGCGGCGCATGCTGCAGCTGATGGGCATGCCGTTTACGAAGGGATAATCGACCATGGCGAAAAAATCCATCATCATCCGCGAAACGCGCCGAAAATATCCGGTGCGGGTCCGCAACCGCT
Organism: Anaerolineales bacterium; assembly: GCA_050010135.1. Classification (GTDB taxonomy): domain Bacteria; phylum Chloroflexota; class Anaerolineae; order Anaerolineales; family RBG-16-64-43; genus FEN-1073. Next base: position 5,366 of record JBEKLP010000115.1, on the reverse strand, counting down.
GCAAAATGTGCGGCCGGCCGAGGGGATATATGCGCAAGTTCCAACTGTGCCGCATCTGCTTCCGCGAGCAGGCGCTCAACGGGATGATCCCGGGCGTGGTCAAGGCATCTTGGTAGGCGGAGGGCGTTTTTTGCCCCGCCAAGGAGAGTGAACTGATGAGTGTTATGGATCCTATTGCCGATATGCTCACCCGCATCCGTAACGGACTGCTGGCCGGGCACCCTGTGGTTGCCATGCCCGGCTCCAAGATGAAAACCGCGCTGGCGCAGATTCTCAAGGATGAAGGCTACATCGAGAAATACGAAGTGGCCGCCGAAGGAACCCCGCAGGGAGTGCTGCGCCTGTATATGAAGTATATGGGCGAGCGCCGCGAGCGCCGTCCGGTGATTACCGGACTGGAACGGGTCAGCCGTCCCGGCCGGCGGGTGTACGCTAGCAAGCGGGAAATCCCGCGCGTATTGTCGGGCTTGGGGGTGACGATTGTCTCCACCCCGAAGGGCGTCATGACCGGAGCGCGCGCCCGGAAATTGGGCGTGGGCGGGGAAGTCATCTGCAAGGTATGGTAGCACGCGGTCCGGGTTCCCGGGCCGGGTCGAAGCAGTAGAAGGAGGTTTGCGTGTCACGGATCGGACGTTTGCCGGTAAAGATACCGGCCGGAGTGCAAATTCAAATAGAAGGGACCACCGTGAAGGTGCATGGCCCGAAAGGCGAGCTGGTGCGCACGTTCCCGGGGACCTTGAGTTTCGTGCGTGAAGCCGACACACTCCAGGTGAATCGCTCGTCGGATGACCGCAAGGAGCGCGCTTTGCACGGCATGGCCCGCGCGCTGGTCCAGAATATGGTCACCGGCGTCAGCCTGGGCTTCCAGAGGAATCTGCAGATCGAGGGCGTGGGCTATCGGGCGGAAATGAAGGGCGCCGACCTCGTCCTGAGCGTGGGCTTTTCGCATCCGGTGACGGTCAAACCTCCGGCGGGGATCGCTTTTACCGTCGACGAGAAAGCGCGCACGATCCAGGTGAAGGGGTTCGACCGGGAACAGGTAGGCCAGATGGCGGCCGATATCCGTCATATTCGGCCTCCGGAACCGTACAAGGGAAAAGGACTGCGGTACGTCGGCGAACACGTACGCCGCAAGGCGGGCAAAGCCGGCAAAGCGGCAGCCACGAAATAAATTCGAGGATGAGCCATGAGTCGGAAATCGCGTGAGCAAAAACGAACCAGACGCCACCTGCACGTCCGCCGCCATGTAGCGGGAACATCCCAGCGGCCGAGGGTTTCGGTTTACCGCAGCCTTTCGCAGATCTACGCGCAGATCATCGATGACACCACGGGGAAAACCCTGGTGGCCGTGTCGACCATCGACAAGGAACTGCGCGAAAAGATCGGCAAGCTGAAAAAATCGGAACAGGCCAAGGAAGTGGGCAAGGCACTGGCCCAGCGGGCGCAAAAGGCGGGAATCCAGCAGGTGGTATTCGACCGCGGCGGATACCGCTACCACGGGCGCGTGAAGGCCCTGGCGGACGCCGCCCGCGAAGCCGGATTGCAGTTCTAGCAGCAGGGGACGGGAGCTTACGATGGCGCGAAACGACAGACGGGAATCCAATCAAGATATTAAACCCGAATTCGACGAACGGGTAATCGATATTTCGCGGGTGGCGAAAGTCGTCAAAGGCGGACGGCATTTCTCCTTCCGGACCGTCGTGGTCGTGGGCGACAACCACGGACGCATCGGCGTGGGGATCGGAAAGAGTAAAGCGGTACCCGACGCCATTCGCAAAGGGACGGAAAAAGCCCGCCGCCTGATGCACGCCATTCCCCTTTCCAAAGCCACCATACCGCACGAGGTCCTTGGAAAGTGCAGCGGCGCGATCGTCATGCTTAAGCCGGCTTCCCCCGGAACGGGCGTGATTGCCGCGGGCGGCGTGCGCGCCGTGTTGGAAGCGGCGGGAGTCCACGACATCCTGACCAAGTCGATGGGGTCCGCCAACGTCTTGAATGTGGTTTCGGCCACCGTGGATGCGTTGGATCAATTGAAGGATCCGAAGGTGCTGGCGGCAGTCCGCGGGAAAGAAGCGCGCGACGTCATCCCCTTCTGGGAGCGAAAAGCAAATGACTGAGAAGAAAATCGCGAAGAAGCCGGCCAAGAAAAAAACGGCCAAGGTGCTGCGGATCACTCTTGTCCGAAGCCCGATTGGCACGACTTACCGGCACAAGGCCACGCTGGTTGCGCTCGGTTTGCGGCACATTAATCAGACCGTCGAACAGGCGGACACGCCGCAACTCGCGGGCATGTTGGCCAAGGTGGGGCACTTGGTATCGGTCGACGCCGGGACGGGCAAGGAGAAAAGCCGATGAAGTTGCATGAACTCACACCGAACCCGGGCTCAACCCATCGGCGGAAGCGGGTCGCGCGGGGCATTTCAGCCGGCCAGGGAAAAACCGCCGGCCGCGGAACAAAAGGCCAGGGTGCGCGGCAGGGCGGCGGCCCTTCCCTGTATTTCCAAGGCGGAAATCTACCTTTCTTTCGGCGCCTGCCCTTCAAGCGCGGATTCACTCCCCTGCAGAAGACGAGTTACCGGGAAGTAAATTTGGATCTGCTGGCCGAATTTCCCAAGGGAACGGTGATCACGCCGGAGTTTCTGGTCGAGCAGGGCCTGTTGCCGGATCCGAAGCGGCCGGTGGCCGTTCTTGGACGCGGCGAAGTAAAAGTGCCTCTGACGGTGCGCGTGCAGAAAGTAAGCGGCGGCGCCCGTGCCAAGATCGAAGCGGCGGGCGGCAAAGTCGAGGAATGGGAACCCGGCAAGGCGAAGGGTTAAACCCGGTGGCCATTCGGGGTTCGGAAAGGGAGCATTCCCATGCTGCGTAAGGCGATCAATTTTCTGAAGCATCTCTGGGCGGCGGAAGATCTGCGCAACCGGATCCTGATCACGGCGTTTTTGCTGGTCATCTACCGGATTGCCGCGCATATCCCCGTGCCAGGGGTCGATCCGGCCGCACTACGCGCCTTGTTCAAGAACCAAAACAGCACCGTCCTTGGCTTCCTGGATTTGCTTTCGGGGGGAACGCTTGCCAATTTCTCCGTTCTGGCCATGGGACCGTACCCCTATATCACGGCGCAGATCATCCTGCAGCTGCTTTCCCCGGTTCTTCCCGGCATGGCCGATCGCCAGAAGGAAGATCCACAAGGCTACCAGCGTTGGATGGAACGATGGACGTATTACGTGGCGGTTCCCATGGCGGCGCTGCAATCCCTTTCGCAGATCGGGCTGTACAAGGTGATCGGTAATGTGACCGTGTTCCCGAATTTCGGATGGAACCTGCCGTCCTTCGCGGTGGTCGTGACCATGACCGCCGGGACAATGTTTGCCATCTGGCTCGGGGAACTGATCTCGGAATACGGCTTGAAGAACCAGGGGCTCTCGTTAATTATTTTCGCGGGAATTGTCTCCCGCATCCCGACCAATTTTGCCTCGATGTTTGCCGATGAAGTCCACCGCTGGCAGAGCCTCGGCGTATATGTGCTGGTGATCGTGGCGGTCGTTTTCCTGATCATCATTGTCCAGCAGGGACGGCGCAACATCCCGGTGATGTACCCCGGACGGCGGATCGGTTTCCGGCAGGCGATGCCGGTGCGTGCCAATCTGCCGCTGATGGTTAACATGGCGGGCATGATCCCGCTGATCTTCGCCGGAACGTTCATTTCCATGCCGGCCGTGGTCGGGGGTTGGGTGACCCAGGTGATTCCAAACCCAGCCAACGTCCTCCACTCGGTGGCGTTGAACATGGTCCAGTTTATGAACAGCAACAACTCGGGATACTGGGTGGTGTACTTCCTGCTGGTGGTGGTCTTCACGTTTTTCTACACCGACGTCCAATTCACCCAGGCAAACTTCGCTGAGAACCTCCGGCGAAGCGGGGCGCAGATTCCCGGGGTGACGGCCGGCGATGCGACCCAGAAGTATCTGACCAAGGTCATGCGCCGGATCACTCTCCCGGGCGCTCTGTTCCTTGGGTTTGTGGCCGTTCTGCCCTTCCTGGTGCGGATGATCATCAATTATGGGTCTTCCTCCAGCATGTTGCTGATCACTTCCTCCGGATTGCTGATCGTCGTGGGTGTTGTGCGCGAACTGTATTTCAACCTCGAAGCGGAATTGAAGCTGCGGGGATACGATGAATCACTCCTGGTGAAATAGCCATGGCCGATTTAATTGTTCTGCTCGGTCCCCCGGGGGCCGGAAAAGGCACCCAGGCGAAAGTCTTGAGCCAGGCGCTCGGGCTGGCGCATATCTCCTCCGGAGATCTGTTCCGCGATCATTTGCAACGGAAGACGGATCTTGGGATTCTGGCCCAGGGGTACATGCAGCGCGGCGAACTGGTGCCGGACGATGTGACCATCTCCATGATCCGGGATCGGATGCGCAACTCGGATTGCGCGAAGGGGGCGATCCTGGACGGTTTCCCGCGGACGGTACCGCAGGCGGAGGCGCTGGACTCATGGCTGGCCGATTCCAAACTGGGTGCGGTGCGCAAAGCGCCGTATATCAAGGTTTCGGAAAAGGCGCTGGTGGAACGTCTTTCGGGGCGCTGGTCGTGCCGGGCGGGCGGGCATGTCTACCATGAGAAATTCAATCCGCCCAAGCAAAGTGGAAAATGCGACTTGGACGGCTCGGAGCTCTATCAGCGCGAGGATGACAAAGCGGAAACCGTCCAGAACCGGATCCGCGTGTATTTTGAACAAACCACTCCGCTGATCGAATATTACCGCCGGAAAGGGGTCCTTGCGGAAATCGACGGAGAGAAACCGATCGCCGAAGTGACCGAGGAGCTCCTGGCCTCGGTGAAGAAGATGTAGGCATGGTCCCTTCCCGCGGCATCGCGCTGAAATCGACCAGGGAACTGACCCTCATGCGCGAGGCCGGGCGGGTGAACGCGCTGGCGCTTGAAGCGGCCAAGGCGGTCATCCACGCGGGGGTGACCACCGCCGACATCGATGCGGCGGCGGCGGAAGTCTTAAAAAAACATCGCGCCAGGCCGGCTTTCCTGGGGTACGGCGACCCACCGTATCCGGCCGTCACCTGCGTCTCGGTGAACGAAGAACTGGTGCACGGAATTCCCGGAAAAAAGAAGATCCGCGAGGGCGACATCGTCAGCGTGGATTGCGGCGCAATCATCGACGGATACGTGGGGGATTCGGCCTTCAGCGTGGTGGTGGGCGATCCGAGCTCGCTGCTGCGGCGTCTGATGGAGGCCACCCAACAGGCGCTCGTGGCCGCCATCGATCAGATGCGGCCCGGACGGAAAACGGGCGACGTCTCGGCGGCGATGCAGCGGACCGTGGAACAGGCGGGATTCCACGTCGTGCGGAA
>JBEKLP010000114.1:0-5826 GCA_050010135.1 Anaerolineales bacterium | reverse complement strand
GGGGGAGGCTGGGATGCTCACGGCGGCGCTGGCCGAGATGGAATCCGGTTCGGCGCTGGTGACCTTCAACGGGCGCGGCTTCGATGTTCCGATACTTCAGGCGCGCGCCTCGCTGCGCTTGCGGCGTTTCGACGCGCTGGCGCAAACCCCCCATTGGGATCTGCTGCCGCACGCCCGCCGCTTGTGGAAGCGCAAGTTGGAATCCTGCGCGCTTCGAACGCTGGAGACCGAAATACTCGACGTGCGCCGATCCAGCGAGGACGTTCCCAGCAGCATGATCCCGTATCTCTACCGGGAATATTTGCGCACCGGCGATCCGCGATTGATCGCGGGGGTGCTGTACCACAATGTCCAGGATATCCTGTCGATGGCGCTCCTCGCGGCGCGCGTCCTCGACCGGTACACCCGGCCGGTGGGGGAGATCGAAGATCCGCTCGAAGTTCTCTCGCTGGCGTTTGTCCATCGCGGGCTCGGGCGTTTCGATCTTGCCGAAACCGCTTTCCGGACGGCGGTAGAGTGCGGGCTGGACCGCGAGAACCGGACCCGTGCGCTGGAGGGGCTGGCCGGAATGCTCAAGGGGAAGGGGGATTCCGCCGCGGCGGTGGAATTCTGGGAAGCCTGGTGCGCCTCCGCGCCGGACGACCCGCGTCCTAGCATAGAGCTGGCGAAGTATTACGAATGGCGGATGGGCGATCCGTCCGCGGCGATGCAGTGGGCCGAGCGGGCCCTGTCTGCCGTCGATGAAATGCCAGATGGTACCAAACGCCGAAAGATTAAAATCGCCGTGGATCATCGGATCGAACGACTTAGAAGAAAGAAGGAGTGATCAGAACACACCCCACCTCTTCCTCTCCCCCTCATGGGAAGCGGAGAGGTTTTTCCGGCACCTCTACAAATCCCGCGTCAAAGCGTATGCTAGAATCCTCCTTGAAATGCGCATCGTCCATCTTTCCCTCGCCAACTTCCGCAACTACATTCGCCTGGAGGTCGCCTTTCCGGCCGGCGCGATCGTACTGGCGGGACCAAACGCCCAGGGCAAAACCTCCTTTTTGGAAGCTATCTATCTCTTCACCCACGGCCGTTCGCCGCTGGCTGAGAACGACCGCCAGTTGATTAACTTCCTTTCGCTGCGGGAGCCCGAACCTTACGCGCGGCTCGAGGCCGAGGTGGAGAACCGGGCCGGCCCGATGCGCATGGAGTTGCGCCTTTTCTACGACCGGACCGCCGCGGGGGAGCAGCGCTTCCGCAAGGAGGTGCTGATCAACTCCGTCCGGCGCAAGCCGTCCGAATTGCCCGGCATCTTCCGTGCGTTGCTCTTCCTGCCGCAGGAGTTGCGCGTGATCGAGGGCGCGCCCGCCGACCGCCGGCGTCATTTGGACGAGGCCGTCGCCCAGGCCGATCCGGCGTATCACAAGGCCTTATGGGATTATCATCACGCGCTCACCCAGCGCAACGCGCTCCTGCGCGAGCTGCAGGAAAACGGCGGCGACGAATCCCAGCTCGAGGTGTGGGATGAACCGCTGGCCGCTTCCGGCGCGGCGCTGCTGCTGGGACGCGTCCGCGCAGTCTCCGAACTGGAGCAGCTGGCCGCTCCGCTGCACCGCCGCTTGACGCACGGTGCGGAAACGCTGGCGCTGCAGTATTGCCCGTCGTGGGATCCGGCCCGTCCGGAGGAGGAACCGGACGAACTGCAGAGGGAATTGCCTCTCGACGCCGCGGTGGACCGGGCGCGATGGAACGAGGAGGAACTCTGCGCCATGTTCCGCGATCACCTGCGCCGCAACCGGAGCCTCGCCATCCGTCGCGGGCTGACGTTCGCCGGTCCGCACCGGGACGATTTGCGCTTTCTCGCCAACGGGATTGATCTGACCGCCTACGGTTCGCGCGGCCAAGCGCGCACCGCGATCCTCGCCGTCAAACTCGCCGAGGTGGAATGGATCCGCAGACGCGGGGACGAATGGCCGGTGCTTTTGCTCGACGAGGTGTTCTCCGAACTGGACGTCCGCCGGCGGGAGGATCTGCTGGGGGATCTGGTGCGCGCGGACCAGGTGCTGATTACCGCCAGCGATCCGGAGATGCTGCCGTCGGCGTTCCGCAAGTCCGCCCATAGTTGGTGGGTGGAAGGCGGCGCCCTGAAGCCGGGCCGCGGCGAATAAACCTCCGGACGACTGCAAAAAGGGGGTCGAGCGGATCGCGGGTCCGGGGAAGGATCGCGAAGCAAGCGGTTTGGTATCGGGTGCGCGTGGTTTTTCAGCGATAGTTATGATACTTAAATCGGTTCGTCATTTCCCATGTCGCATCGCAATAAAACAAGCACGGCGCCCGATCATCATGTGATGCTTGTACCCGATAGAATAGGATCGCCGGTTTCACTATTAATGATCACGATGAAATATTGTTGGGCTTCCGAGGTAGGATACTCTGTCGGCATGGGAAACCCGTCTCTCCAAAGACCCTTCAGTCGAACATACCATACCAATGCATTAGGATCCTCACCCGGGGTAAACACATGATTATCCGGCACGTAGGCTTCTTTGAGGGGAATTAATTCCGTGGAAATTATCTGAATTTCCGAGGACTCGGTTCGGATATCCAATCCGCCGGTTTTTCCGATATTCAATGCGATACGCTGAGCCTCTTTCATCGTTATTTTCGTCACCGGCGTGGCGGTACTCCGGCTTACAGCGAGGCCTGAACAACCTGCGAGGAAAAGGACTATTGGAAGTAAAAATAATATTCTCATTGTTCTTGCCGTCTATCTTTACATTATAGATTTGTGTTCGAGGCTGCACAGCCCCCTTTACATCCGCCGAAAATAGAAGCAATTTCCAATTTCCTTTCCATTTCACCTTATATGCTTAGGGGTTTTTTGGCGGCGGCCCCGGCGCGGCGCGGGTATTTTGAAGGTGTGGCGTTTAGCTTATTCAGCACGATAAGAAATCGCTTTTCGGCGATGCCAGGCAATTCCACAGGCACGATTTTGTCCAGCGCGCCGCCGAGCAACCGCACCGCGCCCTCCGCGGCCTGCGCCTCCTCGGGGCCGCTTTCTCCTTTTTGTGAGAGTGCCCGTCCGCCTACCTTGACCAAGGGTAAAAGATATTCCGCCAGAACAGGCAAGCGGGCTACCGCCCGCGCCACCGCCCAATCATATTGTTCGCGATGTTCGGGATCGCAGCCCGCTTCTTCGGCGCGCGCGTGAAGGATCGTAATGTCGTGAAGCTTAAGGTGGGTGACCAGGACCCGGCAGAACTCGGCCTTTTTTCCAACGGCCTCAACCAACGTTAATCGGATTTCCGGGACCGCGATTTTTAATGGAATTCCCGGAAAGCCCGCGCCGGTTCCGACGTCCACAACTCGGAGTTCACATCGCTGGGGAAGGGCCATCAGGCAGGATAGTGAATCCAGAAAGTGCTTCACCCAAATCTCATCCCGGTCGGTGATCGCGGTTAAATTGATTCTCTGATTCCATTCTAGCAAGAATTCCAAATACGATTCGAACGTCCGGACCTGATCGCGATCGAGGGATACTCCCGCGACGGACTTTACGGCATCCTGAAAATTAATCATGCGGATGCTCCTGAAACGATAGACTTCGGATACCGGTTGCCGCCATATTCTTTATCTATATCGCAAAGTGGGTTGCGGAAAAACATTGAACGAATTGCCGCCTAATCGTATGTCATGGCCCCCAGCCTGGGCTGCTTTCCGGCATCCTTCCTTCTGGCCAGCCAGGCGGAATGCTTTTCTTCCAGGTCGCGTCCCAGCCCCATCCAGTCCTCCACCGCAAACAGGAATCCCGGCTCCTTTTCCAGAAAGAGGAATGGGTGGGTCAGGGTGCGCAACAAAAAGAACGCCATCGGATACGACGTCAGATCGATGGCCACGCATTGCTTGAGCGCCATGCGCTTCGCCAGCGAGCGGCGGGAGCCCGGCTCGTCCGACGGGGAATGAATCTGGCTGTGCTGCACAGACCGCGAGGTTCGCACCCGGGAATAGGATACGATCAGCTGGAGAAAGCCCACCCGCAACAGCAGGTAATCGGGCAGGCATTGCACAAAAGCCGCCCGCGGAAGAAGCGACACGATCAGCCATAAACCCAGACCGACCAGCGCGGCGATCTCCAGCAGGAGACCCTGTGTGGAACGCGAAATCCCCACGGCTGCCGGGAGCCAGCCGGTCCAGGCGGCCGCCCATAGAAGGATCAGAAGGAATGCGATGCAAAATGCCGGGAGCGTGAAGGGATGCATCCATTCCCGGTAGAGAAGCAGGGGATATCGCTTATCGGTTGCCATTTTCCACGAGAGATCCGTCGTTCCCTCTTGCGCCCGTCTTCGGATTCTTCCCCCAAACAGACTGCGGAATAAGTCGGGATCTGTCATTGCGAGCCCCGCCCCGGCTTCGCCGGGCGAGGCCGGGGGAACGAAGCGACGAAGCAATCTGGGGTTTCCAACGCGAAAAACGAGATTGCCCCGCCCCGGCCCCTACACTGCAAGAGTACATTTGCCGTGGCGAGGCCGGGGCTTCGCTCCCTTCGGTCGCTCGCAATGACATCTATCTGGTTTTCCGCAGCCTGTTAAGTGTCAGTCGGCGGATGCATGATTCAGCGTGACGATTCCACCGGCTGGGTGAACCAAAACGTGCTGCCCGCGCCGGGTCGACTTTCCGCACCGATTGTTCCGCCGAGCAATTCCACCAGCCGCTTGGTCACGTGCAGCCCGAGCCCCCAGCCCGGCTGATCGCGCACGGCGGCCGATTCACCGCGGAAGAACTGCGTGAACAGGCGGGATTGTTCCTCCTCCGTCATCCCGATTCCGCTGTCGCGCACGGTGAACCGGATGGTTCCGCTTTCGGCTGCCGCGCTGATTTTTATGATGCCGCCCTCCGGCGTGTATTTGTTGGCGTTGCTGAGCAGGTTGGCGAGAATTTGCATCAACCGCTGCGGATCGGTGTTCAGCCTGGGAAGGTTTTCCGGTACTAAAGTTTCCACTGTCTGCTTGCGCCCGTCGAATTGCGGTTTCAACTGGGCGATCACGTCACGGATCGCATCCGCGACGAACACCGGCGCGGGCTCGATCCGCAAACGGCCGGTTTCGATCCGGGAAATATCCGCAAGGTCGGATACCAGCGCGGTCATCCGGTCCACGTTGCTGACGATCGTCCGCAGGAATTCGAGTTGCTTTTCGTTCACCGCTCCCACCAACCCCTGCCGGAGCAGGTCGGCGTATCCGCGGATCGAGGTCATCGGAATTTTCAACTCGTGCGAGATGATCGAGACGAATTGGGATTTGGCGTCGTTGGCGCGCCGCACTTCCTGGAACAGCCTGGTATTTTCCACGGCGGCGGCGGCGTGGTCCGCCAGGCGTGCGAGCGCCCCGCGTTCGGCGTCGGAAAAATCCGGTGCGGGCCGTTCGACCAGAACCAAGCCGACGGTTTTTTCCTCCCGCAAAAGCGGGGCCAGCATTCCGGAGGGCAGGCCCGTCCCGGCCGGCCGGACGGCAATTTCCCATCCGGCGACGGCCGCCGATAACGGATCGCCTTGCGCAGGCAGCGTGGGCGAATCATCGTCTGTGTATCCGCTTGCGGCGATGATCTTCGGACCCGCTTCGGGATCCTGGAGGATGGCCGCCCAGCCGCGCGCGGCGTGCGTGGATTGCAACGCCCAGTCCAGCAGCATCGCCGCCACCTTGTCGGTATCGAGAGTGGCGTTCAACTGGCGGTCGGAACGCTGCATCCCTTCCAGCTCGGCCACGCGCAGCGCCAGCGCCCGGTCGGTGAGGGTGTAGAGCTGCGCGTTCTCGATGGCGATTGCCGCCTGGACCGCAAACG
>JBEKLP010000113.1:0-5909 GCA_050010135.1 Anaerolineales bacterium | reverse complement strand
GCCTTGTATTCGCTCCGTCCGCGCACGGTGCGGTCTTCCTCGGGGAGGGCCAGCGTGTACCCGCCCATCATCCCGCGCGAGATGATCGACACCTTGTGGACCGGATCGCATTCCGGGATGGCCTGCATCACCACCGCATGGCCGGCTTCGTGGAAGGAGATAATGCGTTTTTCGGCGTCGGTGATCAGGCGGCTCTTGCGCTCCGGCCCGGCGATGACGCGTTCGATGGATTCCTCAAACTCATCCATCCCGATCACCTTCTTGTTGCGGCGGGCGGCGAGAATGGCCGCTTCATTGACCAAGTTTTCCAGGTCCGCTCCAACCAACCCGGGCGTGCCTTTGGCCACCGCGGCCAGATCGACCCCCGGAGCGAGCGGTTTGCCGCGCGCGTGCACTTTCAGGATCGCCTCGCGGCCGCGCATGTCGGGCCGGTCAAGCACGACCCGCCGGTCGAAGCGGCCCGGCCGCAGCAAGGCCGGATCAAGAATGTCGGGCCGATTGGTGGCCGCCATGACGATCACGTTGGTATCGGTGTCGAACCCGTCCATTTCCACCAGAATCTGGTTGAGGGTCTGCTCGCGTTCGTCGTGGCTGCCGCCCAGGCCGGTCCCGCGCTGCCGTCCGACTGCGTCGATCTCGTCCACGAAGACGATGCAGGGCGAATGGCGCTTGGCCTGTTCGAACAGGTCGCGCACGCGGCTGGCGCCCACCCCAACGAACATTTCCACGAATTCCGATCCGCTGATGGAGAAGAACGGCACGCCGGCTTCGCCCGATACGGCCTTGGCCAGCAGGGTTTTTCCCGTTCCGGGCGAACCCACCAGCAGAACGCCCTTGGGAATGCGAGCACCCAGCGAGATGAATTTCTCCGGTTCCTTGAGGAATTCGACCACTTCGCGCAATTCATCCTTGGCTTCTTCGACGCCGGCCACGTCCTCGAACGTCACGGTGGGCTGGTCTCCCGAGAGCATGCGCGCTTTGCTCTTGCCGAAGCTTATCGCCTGGTTGTTGGTGCCCTGCATCTGCCGCACCATGAAGTAGATGAACACGCCGAGCACCAGGACCGGTAACAGGTATCCCAGCAGATTGAAAACGAAGCTCCAATCGTTGGGTGGATTTACGACGATTTTAACTTTCGAGAATTGCTCGGATGTAACGCCCAGGGCCGTCAGTTGAGTCGTGAGGTCTGATGTGGATTCCTTCAGCGATTTGGCCTGCTTGGTTCCCGCATAGTGAATCTCCAGATTGTCCTGGACGACGATGATTTCCTGGATCTGTCCGTTTTGGATGTCCTGCGCGACCTGGCTAATGGATATGGTGGGAACGCTCGCCTGCTGGTTGTTGTACCAGGTGAAGAGGAGATAGCCCATAAAAAAGAGAACTATAAGGATCGCGATGAAATTGCGCGAACGATTCGAATTCACACTTGCCTCCGATTCTTCATGCCCCGGCGAACAAACCCTCCCCCGGTACTGTCCGCTGTTTGCATCTGAAGATTATACCAATGCTTTATCAGCGTTCCGTTAACCCCTTTTTTGTGGATACTTTTGACGTGAACGGGGGAGAAATAGGTCTCATCCCGCCCTGCGAGATTATTTCCCGGGAGGATTATACAAAAAAAAGACGTAGACCCATAGTGGGATCAGGCTTCCGACCGCGATCAGGTCGAGGAACCCGAGGCCGACCGCCCTCCAATCAATGCTCGCCTCTTCTTCCAGCTCGTCTTCCGGGGAAGTCGCTCCCGGGAGGATCCCGGGATGCTCGGTCAGAAAGGTTTTTAGCACCCGCGCCATTTGATCGCCGTTGCGATACCGTTGCGCCGGATCCTTGGCCAGGGCCCGCAGGACGATCTCGTCCAGTTCCGGGGGAAGGCTGGGATTGAGCAGACGGGGCGAGGGGGCGGGTTCGAGCATATGTTGCAGTGAAAGCGTCCGCGGATCCTTTCCGGGGAACGGCAGGCGCCCGGTCAGGAGTTCGAACAGCATCACCCCGGTGGAATAGATATCGCTTGCCGGGGTGAGCATCTCCCCGGCCGCTTGTTCCGGCGAAATATATTGCGGGCTGCCCCAGACCATATCGTTTTTCGATGGATCTTCCCCTGCGGCGCCGCGGCCCAACGCCCGGGCGATGCCGAAATCGGCGATCTTGGCAATCAGTTCGTCGTTGAGCAGGATATTTTGTGGTTTGACGTCGCAGTGGATCACTCCCGCCCGGTGCGCGAGTCCGAGGCCTTCGCACACTTGAATCGTAATATCCAGCCAGAGGTCCACCGGCTGCGAGCGATCCGCGCCGAGAGCGGGGCCGGGCGTGTGATGTAAAAACGATTTCAGATCTTCCCCCTCCACGTATTCCATTACCATGAAGTATTGCCCGTTTTGGATCCCGAAATCGTATACGGTCACCAGGTTGGGATGCGAAAGTCGGGCGATCGCTTGGGCTTCCTTGAGGAAACGCTCCTGAAAATCCGGCCGGCTGGTGTATTCCTCGCGGAGAATTTTTACGGCCACCGGCCGGCCCAGTAGCCGGTCGCGGCCGAACCAGACGTGCGCCATCCCGCCGCTTGCCAGCGGTTTGATGAGTTCATAGCGGTCGTTTAGAAGCGTCCCGGCTTCCATGATGCTTATATTTTACCAATTGGCCGACGAACCGGCTCGGGTTTCTGCCTCTCACATCGCCGATGGACGCAGATCTTGCAGGTCTGCATAAATGCATAACTTTTCCGCTTTTTCCGGCCCCATTCCCTCGATTCCAATATCTGGAGGTGGAAAAAGGGTTTCTGATATAATGCCCCCCGTTCCAAGGTCAATGAATCTGTTGGAGGTCTTGTGAAGACATATCTCAGTATTGCCCAAATAATCCTAGGCGCCGTGCTGATTGCCGCCGTCGTTTTGCAAAGCAAAGAAGCCGGCCTGGGAGGATTGGGCGGTGGCGATGCGGGTGGTGTATTCCGCGCCCGTCGGGGAGTGGAGAAGGCCCTCTTTAACGGGACGATCGTCTTGAGCATCCTCTTCTTTGCTCTCTCCTTTATCACCGTCCTGGCGTTCAAGTAAGGTTTATTCCGCGAGCTTCATGCATCCCCGGCTGCATACCCGCACACAAAGATGATTCTTCCTTTCCGGATCCGGCTATGATGCGGTTTCGCTGGCAAATCCTGATTGCAGGGGTTGGCGTCGTCCTCGTCGTCCTGCTCATCTTGGCGTTGCGGGGGAGCGGCGCCCCGGCCTCGACCGCCACAAAGCAGGCCCCAAGCGGCGGGGAATACAAGGAAGCGATCGTGGGGGCGTTGCAGCGGCTCAACCCCGTTCTGGACATACGCAATCCGCCCGATCACGACGTCGACCGGCTCATCTTCTCCGGTCTGGTGAAATTTGATTCCACCGGCAAGCCGATTCCCGATCTGGCCCAGGGGTGGGTCGTCAGCGACGAGGGAAAGACCTACACCGTGGTGATCCGGCCGGATGCCGTCTGGCAGGACGGGTATCCGGTGACGGCCAAGGACGCGGTATATACCTTCAGTTTGCTTCAGGATAAAGCATACTCGGGCCGGGCGGACCTGGCCGCACTTTGGCGGACGGTCAAGGTTCAGGCGCTCTCGGCGAAACTCGTCCAGTTTACCCTGCCCGAACCCTATGCGCCGTTCCTGGATTACCTGGCCACCGGATTGCTGCCGGAGCACCTGCTCAGCGGCGTGGATGTGACGAAACTTGACGGGATGACGTTCAACCTCAAACCGGTCGGTTCCGGCCCTTTCAAGGTGGAAACTCTGATCCTCAGCGGCGATGCCATTGCCGGGGTCACGTTGGTTCCGTTTTCCGGATATTACGGCGTAAAGCCGCATCTGGAAAAAATTGATTTTCTCTACTATCCAACGCACGCGGATGCTTTTAAGGCGCTGCAATCCGGAGCGGTGATGGGCCTGGGCGGCCTGACCCCGGAAGAACTGAATACCGTGTTGCAGGGGGCAAACTGGAATGTGTATACCGCGCGGTTGCCCCAGTCCTCGTTGGTTTTGTTGAATTTAAAAAACAACGACGTACCTTTTTTCCAGGATCGGGAAATCCGGCAGGCGCTGCTGATGGCCCTGGACCGGCAACAGATCATCGATATGGTGCTTTCCGGCCAGGCGATCCAGGCGGTCGGCCCGATCTTGCGCGGGAGTTGGGCGGCGGATCCCAACCTGGCTCCGGTGCCGTTTGATCCGGAGGAAGCTTCCCGGTTGCTGGATGCGGCCGGGTGGGTCATCCCGGCGGGCGCGACCCCGGGCACCGACGCCTTTGTCAGGAAAAATAAAGACGCCTTGTTTTCATTTACCTTGCTTTATGCGGAAGGTCAGCCGCAGGAGGCTGTCGCCACCGCCATCCAGGCGCAATGGGCCAAGGTGGGCGTGAAGGTGGCGCTGAAACCGGCGAATTACCGTTCCCTGATCGACGACAACCTGACACCCCGCACCTATCAAGCGGCGCTGATTGATTTAAGTCTGGCGCCGTATCCGGATCCGGATCCATATCCTTTCTGGAATCAGACTCAAACCCCCGACGGCCAAAATTACTCGCAATTGGACGACCGCGCAATCAGCGAACTATTGGAAGAAGCCAGAACTACCATGAGTTTTGACGACCGGGCGCGATTGTATCTGACTTTCCAATACCGCTTCGCCTACCAAACCCCCGCGCTGTTCCTCTGGCATCCGGTCTATAGCTATGCCGTGGATGCACGCATCGCCGGAATTCCGCTCGGCCCGCTCTACGACGAATCCGACAGGCTGGCGTTGGCCAACGAATGGTATTACTCCGAGACGAAATAGTCCCGCGTTGCGTTAACTGAAATAAAGTTTCGCTCTTCGCCATGCCTTCCGCGAATGCCGCAGATCCGACCGTAAAACGGAAGATCAATCCACGATAAGCTTCGGAGAAAGCTGGATGTCATTGCGAGCGACCAGAGGGAGCGAAGCCCCGGCCTCGCCCGGTGGGCTTACCGGGGCGGAGCAATCTCCCAGGTGCTGGTTCGCAGGAATGATTCAGAAAAGGGGATAGGGAATCACTGCGGTGAAAAACCAGATTGCCCCGCCCCGGCCCCTACTCTGCAAGAGTTGCATTTGCCGGGGCGAGGCCGGGGCTTCGTCGGCTTTGATAGGAAACCAAAACCATCAAAGCCTCCTCGCAATGACAGGGGAGTTTCTCCCCAATAGGTTTCCTCGGTGTGATCCATTTTAATCTGTGAAATCAGTGGTCCTCAACCATCAAGCGAAACCGTACGGTTATTCTCATAAGAACGGAACCCGGTCTTCCGTAGTTCCCAACGGATCCAATCCGAGCCGCTCGTCGAGATTCTCCGGGCGCAGGAGAGGATCCTGCATCAGTCGGCGGATGTGCCGGAATTTAAGGAAGCGCCATCCGGTATTCACGGCCCGGCGCAGGAGGACGTTCCGGCGCAGCTTGTACAGAACCAGCGGGGCCCGTCCGCCGGGTAGAACGATCCACGCGTGTTTGGGATCGGCCACCGGTTGGAGCAAAAAATGGCCGACGGCGGCCGAGGCGGTAAACTGAAAACAACTCACCTCTTCTCCGGATGAGTCGATCCAATGCTGCTTGTCTTCCTCTTTCACCGCATACCCCATTTTCCTGCCCAGCTCGCCCAGGTTGTCGCGCAAGATCTTCAATTCCGCTTCGCGGGAAGCGGGATGGTCCTCCGGGCGCAGCCTGAGGGTGCCGTTTTCCGCCGCTAGTCCGTAGGAATCCAGACAGGCCTGCAGCAGCCGAAGCTCGGGTGTCAGCAGTCCGGTGAAGAACGAGCAGATGCGGTTATCCAACTCCTCGGCCGTCAGCGGGCCGTTCTCCAGCAGGATCCGCGCCGCCTCCATCTCCACCTGGTCCGCCAGCGGGCTGGTGAGCACTTCATCTCCCGGAAGC
>JBEKLP010000112.1:0-6329 GCA_050010135.1 Anaerolineales bacterium | reverse complement strand
CATTCCCGGCTCGCGCATCTTTCGTCCTCCGCTGGATGAGCTCACCGCGCGGCAGCGGGTGCGGTTGATCACGGTCGACCGGCCCGGATATGGGGGATCTTCCTTCCAGCCCGGCCGCCGCATCCTTGGGTGGCCGGCGGACGTTTGCGCGCTCGCGGATGCACTGGGGCTCGCGCGCTTCGCCGTGTGCGGCCATTCCGCCGGCGGGCCGTACGTTCTGGCTTGCGCGGCATGTATTCCGGGGCGGTTGACAGCCGCAGGCGTGATCTCCAGCCTCGGTCCGGCCGGCGCACCCGGCGCGCTCGATGGGATCATCCTGCAGAACCGGCTCGGGTTCACGCTCGGCCGCCGAATGCCTTGGCCGCTCTTCCGGTTGGCGATGTATTTTATTTTCCGGCGCGGCCGGGATCACCCGGAGGAATTCGTCCACCCGGACTTCCGCAACCCGGCCAACCCGGACAATGCGATGCTGGCGATGCCGGGCGGGTTGCAGGTTTGTCTAGATAGCACGCGCGAGGCGTTCCGTGCGGGACTGCTCGGTCATGCCTGGGAGGGATTTCTCTTGACCCGCTCCTGGGGATTCGAGCTTGAAACAATCCGGATCCCGGTGGACCTCTGGCATGGAATCGAAGATCCGGACGCTCCGGTCGGCATGGGGCGGGCGATCGCACGCGCGGTGCCAAATTGCCGCGCGCGTTTCCTGGAAGGCGAAAGCCATCTGTTGCTCTTCAAACACTGGGAGGAGATTCTTACGGTGTTGAACGAGGATTCATCCTCCTGAAAAATAAAACGACTTTGTGATTCCGAATCGCACGTCGAGTCGGGCCCTTGTAGGGGATGGGGTTGGGATGGGGGGTTGGGTCAGCGCACGAGATTTAATCTGTGAGGAATAATGATTACGCTTCACCTAATATCGCACACGCACTGGGATCGCGAGTGGTACAAACCCTACCAAGCCTTTCGCCTGCAACTCATCCGCCTGATCGACGGCCTCCTGGAGATATTGGCACGGGACCGCGATTATAAATTCTTCATGCTCGATGGACAGACGATCGCGCTCGAGGACTACCTCGAAATCCGCCCCGAACGCGAAGCGGAACTGCGGCGCCACATTCGCGCGGGCCGGATCCTCATCGGCCCATGGCACATCCTGCCCGACGAATTTCTTGTCAGTCCCGAGTCCACGATTCGCAATTTATTGGAAGGCGCGCGCCTGTGCCGGGATTTCGGCGCGCGCATGCCGGTGGGCTACACACCCGATCCCTTCGGCCATATCGGGCAGCTGCCGCAGATCCTGCGCGGATTTGGAATCGAGTGGGCCGCCTTGCGGCGCGGGCTTTCCGACGAACCATGCGAGCTGTGGTGGCAATCGCCGGACGGCTCGCGCGTGCTGGCTGCCTATCTGCGTGACGGTTACGACAACGCCGCCGGTCTGCCGACTTCCGATCCGATCCTGTTCGCGCGCGAAGTGGGCGTTCGGCGGGATTCGCTCCGTACGCATTCGGCCGTGCGCGACCTGCTGCTGATGCACGGCACCGACCACATGGAACCGCCGCCTGACACGTCGGCCGCGATCCGTTCCGCCGTTGGAAAATTGGAAGGCGACCGGCTGATCCATTCCACGCTCCCGAAATATTTCGCGGCCGTATCAGCCGCGGTTCGCAGCCGGAAGATCGCGTTGCCTGTTGTTGAAGGTGAATTGCGATCCCCCAAGCGCCATCATCTTCTGCCCGGCGTGCTTTCCTCCCGGATGTGGATCAAACAGCGCAACCGCGAGTGCGAAACGCTGCTCGAGCGCTGGGCGGAACCGTTCTCGGCGTTCGCGTCATACGTTGCCGGGAAGGAGCCGTTCTCGGATCCGCTGGTGCGCAACCCCTCGGGTGCATTACTAGCCGCCTGGCGGCTGCTGATGCAAAATCATCCGCACGATTCGATCTGCGGCTGTTCGATCGACGAAGTGCATGAGGAGATGAAGCCGCGTTTCGCCCAGGTGGAGCAGATCGGAGCGGAGGTCGCGCGCGCGAGCCTGGCGGCGCTGGCTGCAGCCGTTGATACGCGCGCGGGTGCGCACCCGATCGTGGTCTTCAATCCTGCCGCCGCCCAGCGCACGGACCGGGTGGAGGCGGAGGTGCATCCGCCGCCGGAGTGGGACGCCTTCGAGATCGTCGACGGCGCCGGCGCCGTCATTCCGCACCAGGCGGCGGGCGGCGCGGCGGCCGAACTGATCAACGTCGTGCCCTCTCCCGCCGGCCTGCGCGGGATCGTCGGCAATCTGCACGAAGGGCGGGCCGGGAATCTCGCCCTGCGCGGGATCTGCTTCCGCCGCGAAGGGGATACGCTCCATGTGGATGCGGTGATGGAGGAAAATTCCTCGCCGGATCCCGAAGCCTGGAAGCGGGCGATGGACGGCTTCCGTGAATATCTTGCCGACCTGACGATCGCGAAATACCACATCCGGGCGGGCGGAGAAGCCTCGGCCAAAGCGGTCTTTGTCGCCCCCGCGATTCCCGGCCTCGGGTGGAAAACTTTCCATCTTCGAAAAAAATCCGTTCCTCCCCCGGCGCCGGTTTCCATTCATCCGCTGGCGCGCGTGTTCCTGCCGGCGGCCATGCGTTTGGCGCAAACGAATTTCGGAAAATATTGGATCGGACGTCTGACTCAAACGCAGACCGCGCCGGTGATCGAGAATGAATTTCTGCGCATCGAAGCGGCCCGCGACGGGACGCTGAGCCTGCTTGATAAACGGAACGGTGCCCTCTATCGCGGGCTGAACCGTTTCCTGGACGGGGGTGATTGCGGCGACAGCTACAATTACTGTCCGCCCGCGCGCGATTCTGTTATCGGCGCCCGGCGCAGGTCGGTTCGCGTGCGCAAGGCCACGGTGGAACAAACGCTGGAGTTGGATTTGGAGATTGCGGCGCCGGCCGCGCTCGGACCCGACCGGAAAGAGCGCGGGAAGGAAACCGTGCGCATTCCGATTTCCACGCGGGTCACGCTCGTGCCCGGCGTCCCGCGCGCGGAGATCCACACCTCCGTTGGAAACCACGCGAAGGATCACCGCCTGCGGGTGCATTTCCCGTTTGGGGATGGATCATCGGATGAGAAACCCATTGCGCGGTACGACGGCCACTTCGAGGTGGTCCGCCGCGATGGCGCACCGCCCGCGGACTGCTCGCAATGGATCGAGCGCTGGCGGCCGGAAGTTCCCCAGCGGGATTTCACCGATCTTTCGGACGCCCGCCGCGGGCTGATGATTGCCAACCGCGGCCTGCCCGAAGTGGAGGTGGTGCAGGGGCGCGAGATCGCGCTTACCTTGCTGCGCTGCGTGGGATGGCTCTCGCGCGACGATTTCCCCTCGCGGACCGGGCATGCCGGACCGATGCTGCCGCTGCCTGGCGCGCAGATGCCGGGGGAGTGGGTGTTCGATTACGCGGTTATCCCCCACCAAGGGGATTGGCAGGCGGCGTCGCGCGCGGCGCGCGCCTTCGAGGCGCCGTTGCGCGCGGTGGAAGAGGGCGCGCATAAAGGTATTCTTCCGTCGGAAGGATCGTTTATGGAGGTGACGCCGCCGGCGTTCGAAATCAGCGCGGTAAAGTCGGCCGCCGACGGACGGGGAATTCTCGTGCGCGGCTGGAATGCAACCGGCGAAACGATCCGCGTCAGGATCCGGCCGTGGCGGGCCTTCGTCAAGGCCGAGCGGATCAACCTAGCGGAGGAACGAACCGGTGCGATGAAGATCGGGCACGGAGGCGAAGTGACCTTTGCGGTGAGCGGGCACGAAATCCGATCCGTGATCTTTCGATTAAATGAGAAGTTATAAATAATGTGTTGCGTTTGACTTCCCGCAATTCTGAGTGTACACTCCGAGTATCCCCTACCACAGGAGGAGATTATGTCCGATGAAAAATTTCGCCTGGTTATGAGCGCAGGGCCCAACCCCGGCAAAGTATTCGAACTCAATATGGATTCATTGAGCATCGGCCGCGAGGCGGCGAACGATATTGTCATCCAAGACGCGGAATTATCCCGCAACCACGCGCGCATCTCGCGGCGCGGCGCAACCTTCCTCCTGGAGGACCTCGGCTCCACCAACGGAACGTTTGTCAACCGCCAGCGGATCTCCTCGCCGCGCATGCTCAACCCCGGCGACGAGGTCGGGTTCGGGGAGAACGTGTTGCTCTCTTTCCAGGGCGAAGGAGCCGCCGCTACAGTGGCGGCCCCCGGGCGGGGCCAGGCGGCCACCCGCCAACCGGCGCCTCCTCCTCCCGCGCCGCAATACGCGCCTCCTCCGGCGCAATATGCCGCGGTTCCGGCCAAGAAGGGCGCTAGTCCGCTGCTCATCGGCTGCCTCGTTCTGGTCGTGCTTTGCGTCCTGGTTCTGGTGGGCGCGTTCCTCTTCGATTACCTGAACCTGTATTGCACCTCGCCCTTCAATGCGATCTTCGGCCTGATCACCACATGCGGATGATCCCTGTTTGAAGAAGAACAATCGAAAAAGTTGGGGCGGCTCGCGAGGGCCGCTCGTTTTCTTAAACCGTCCGCCAGGGTGCGAGGATTGATCATCCGAATCGATCTGGGATTACCGGTAGACAATTATCATATCCCCAGCCCTCCGATGGCGGAAAGCGATGGAGATGGAGATTTTTGTTCCGGCAATGGAACCAATCGTCCCGATACCGGCGGTGGCATGCTTTATAATATCCCCCCGCCACGGGAATAAGCCTTCCGATCCGGCGGAAAACCCCGGAATTTGGAGGAAGTTCCGAATGAAAAGCCGAATCCGTTTGTTTGCCTGGGTTATACCGTCCGTCGTGGTTCTTTCTGCCTGCTCGATCTCTCAGAATACAGCCGCCACCGTTTCCGCGAAGGTTTCCACCCGTGAGCCCATTTTCCAAGACGATTTCTCGGGCAAATCCGGCGGCTGGGATTCACTCACCGACGAGTACGGCACGACCGATTACTCGGACGGGAAATACTTGATCTCGGTTGCCGGTTCCAATTCGTTTTTGTTTTCAACTCCCGGTGCCCTGAGCGATTCCAAGGACGTACGCATCGAAGTCGACATCCTGAAATCCGACGATATTCAACACGATATGGGAATCATTTGCCGGTACCAGGATTCGGGCAACTTCTATTATCTGGTGGTCTCATCCGACGGTTATTTCGCCATCGGGAAATTCAAGAACGGAACAGAGCAGCTCATCGGAGCCAAGGACATGCAGCAGGACAAGGCCGGCGTGATCAACACCGGCGCGGCCGACAACCACCTCCGGGGAGATTGCGTCGGCAATACGCTCACGCTGTACGCCAACGGCTCCAGACTCTTCCAGGTGAAGGATTCCGATTTTTCCAAGGGGAACGTCGGGTTGATCGCCGGATCCTACGACGATACGCCCATTTCCGTATATTTCGACAATCTTGACGTCACCAAGCCGTAGGGGGTTCGTCCGAGAATAAGATCTTGATTTGCCATCGAAACGATAATCGGAGCGGCTCGAAGGATCCGCTCTTCTTTTCTATTCCTTGCCATCCTATTCTCCTACCCCTATCTCCCGTCTCCACACAGATCGAACCACATACTTCCCTTCCTCCTTCCGGTATCACGGGAAGGAGGAAGGGGTAAGGAGTAGGAGATGGGATGGATGGAAATTTTTGAACGACGGTAAAAAGCCCGCTTGCGCGGACTTTGAAAAGCGTGCAACTATTTTTCATATCCAGGTGAAAGTTCGACCGCTTTCTATTTTTCTTTTTCAATCACCTTCATTCCA
This sequence comes from Anaerolineales bacterium, assembly GCA_050010135.1. Classification (GTDB taxonomy): domain Bacteria; phylum Chloroflexota; class Anaerolineae; order Anaerolineales; family RBG-16-64-43; genus FEN-1073. The sequence goes on along the minus strand of JBEKLP010000112.1, from coordinate 561 downwards.
CCCATCGCGTTGCGCAGCGCTTCGGGGATAATAATATTTCCTTCCCCAGTCTGATAGTTTTCCAGAATGGCAATCATCGTGCGCGGCAGGGCCAGCCCCGATCCGTTGAGCGTGTGGACCAGTTCCGGTTTGGCGCCCTTTTCGCGGCGGACGCGGATTCCGGCGCGGCGGGCTTGGAAATCCCCGCAGTGGCTCACCGACGAAACCTCCAACCATTCCCCCACGCCCGGCGCCCACACCTCGATGTCGAAGGTGCGCGTGGCGCAAAAACCGAGATCGCCGGTGCATAACGCCTTCACTCGGTAGGTCAGGCCCAGCTCCGCGCAGGTTTGCTCCGCGTCGGCGAGCATCTTTTCCAGTTCGGCATCCGCCGCTTCCGGCAGGCAGAGTTTGTACATTTCCACCTTGTCGAATTGGTGCACGCGCTTGATCCCGCGCACGTCCCGCCCGGCGGCCATCTTCTCGCGCCGGAAGCAGGCGGTGTAGGCTGTGTACCACAACGGCAAAATCTCCGCATCCAGAATCTCGCCCGCATGCAAATTGGTCAGCGGTACCTCGGCC
>JBEKLP010000111.1:0-6340 GCA_050010135.1 Anaerolineales bacterium | reverse complement strand
ATTGCGGATTTTTCGCAACCAGTGTTTCCAGCGTGTATTTTTGAAATGACATGACGACGCTGAAGATGATCGGAAAGCCCATGATAGCGCCGAGAAACAATGCCGACGGAAAAATATAAATATACGGCGTCATTTTATTGCTAAGGGAAGAAAAATTGATCCCTCGAAGGTTGCGGAATACCGATCGTAAATTCATGGAAGCTCCTAAACGGGAATGTCCAACCAGATATTTGTCCATTGGACGGCCAGTAAAGCCGTATCCCCCTGGATAAGCTCAGCTGATGGATTCCTGGTTCAGATTGAGAAACAATAAAAAGCATAGACGAAAAGAACGGGTAGCGGGGGGCGTTCGGGCCAATCGGGAGACATACAGAGGACATCCAGCGGACATCCCAACGGGTTTATTTGGAAAAGTTCTTTAAAAAAGTCGCTGTTGAACAAGTAAAGCCGGCCAAATCGCAGCTAAGCCCATTTACCGAGCTGGTGTTGTCTCGGAAAGCAACGCCTTTCGCCCACTTCACCAGGCCGCCCTGCAAGCCTTCGCCGACTTTTTGTGGGCTCGCTATCCTCTCGATAGCAAAACGCGCCGGGATGGCGCCATCCCGGCGTCCGACGCTGATTTGAGCGTGCCTGCCTCTCAGACGGAGCGCGAGCGCGAACTAGTCTGGGTGCGAGAATCTTTTCCTCACGAGGCTGTCAACCGGGCTGACGTCTCTTACAACCACCGATCCTTTGCAGGAAGCCGCACACACGCAGGTGGAATTGCCAGGGGATCACCGTGATCCGCTTCTCCCCGTCGCCATCCAAGCAGTCACCCTCCGACAGATCTGATTTAGCCTGCTGACCGCCGTCGCTCAGGCGGCTCCCGCTCGGATCCAGACGCGCATCTCGCCGGGATCGCGATTGTCCCAAGCGTAGTAGGGTATGGCCGTAATCTCCATGGGCTTTATGGACGGTCTGCCGTGCTGGTATAGCACACAATCCCATCCCTCTTCGTCGACGACAAACCCTCTGCCATGCAACAAGCTGGCGCCACCAAGCAGGCGATCCTGGTGTTCTACGGTAAATTGGCTCGAGCCGACCAACGCCGGATCAATGGCAATGCGATCCAAACCGATGCCGCCGTGGTCGACACCCTCGAGGCAATACACCAAAGGTCCGCGTTGGAGCGCCATACGTCCCTGCAGATAGCGCGCCGCCGGATGGGCCCACACAGTTTGGATGGGCATTTCCATCCGGTACTCCACCAAGTCCCCGGGGCGCCACTCCCGCTCGACGGCCAGATATCCGTTGGCCGCGGGCGCTAGACCCGGCAGGGGTATCCCATTTAGGTGAATGCTCCAACGTTCGCACCACCCCGGCACACGAAGGTGCAAGGTAAAAGTTTGCGGCGCGACGACGTCCACCTCGAACTTAACTTCGCCCTCCCATGGATACTTCGACCTCTGGCGGAGGATTACTTCGCGCCCGTTGACTTTCAGATCGGCCTTTCCCTGGGCAAAGAGATGCACCCAAACATCCTTGGGTCCGGTGGAATAAAAGTAACCACCAAGGCTGGCAAGCGCGCGCGCCACGTTCGGGGGGCAGCAGGGGCATTCGAACCAGCTTTGGCGATGGTGCGCCCCGGCGCTGGCCAACGGGTTCTCATAGAAAAAGCGCGCCCCGTCTAGAGACAAACCGCTGAGGAAACCGTTATACAGGCCGCGTTCTATGACATCCGCATATTTGCTTTCGCCGGCAAATTGCAGCATGCGGTGATTCCACATGATCAAGCTGATGGTCGCGCACGTTTCCGCATAGGCGGTCTCGTCCGGCAAATCATAGTCTTCGGTAAAACCCTCATTGTGGCGCGATGGACCGATCCCGCCGGTAAGATACATGCGCCGGGTGATCAGGTTGTTCCATAATCGTTGGCACGTTTCCAACAAAGTCGGATCGTCGTTCTCGTGCGCCAGATCCGCCATGGCGCTGAGCAGGTACATCGCACGGACGGCGTGGCCTACCACTTTGGTTTGCTCGCGGACGGGCACCTGGGCCTGGCAGTAATCGTAGGTCTTGGCCCAGAAAGAGGCCGGGTCTTCGCCGCGCTCCCGTGCTTCGATGGTGAAATAATTCGGCTCTTTTCCCCGCTCGTCGATGAAATACGTCGCCAATTTCAAGTAGCGCGGGTTGTTCGTGGCATGATAGAGCTTGACCAACGCCAGCTCAATTTCCGGATGCCCGCAATAACCGCGCTTTTTGCCCGGCTCGCGTCCAAAGGTGGCGTCGATATGATCGGCGTATCGGCATAACGCTTCCAGCAATTTGCGCCGGCCGGTGGCCTGGTCGTGCGCCACCGCTCCCTCGATCAAGTGGCCGGCGCAATACATCTCGTGCCAATCCCGCAAATTCCGCCAGCGCATCTCCGGTTGAACGACGGTAAAGTGCGTGTTCAAATATCCGTCCGGCTGTTGGGCGTGGATGATCTTATCGACCACCCCGTCCACCAGCGCATCCAGTGCCGGGTCGGGGTGCGTGGCGAGTGCGTAGCTGGCCGCCTCCAGCCACTTGGCGGCATCGGAATCCCCAAAGATCAAAACAATCGGCGACGGTACGGGCCGTTGGAAGTTCAAATCAAAGGCGCTGAAGCGGCCGGTGGCTTCGCATTGTCGGTAAATGTGCGGCAGGGTGACGGTCCGGTTCGATTCCAGGCGCGGCGCCCAAAAGGTATCCTCCAGGGAGACCTGGGTGAATGGGACCGGTTCCAGTTGGCGTTTGACAGTAGGCATGGCTACCTTCCCAAGCTTTTTCCAATCCTGAGCGGTTAAGAACTAGTGGAGAAAACCGTCGCCGTCGATGAAATGAAAATCGCGCGTCGTATCGAAAGTCAGATTCAAATACCACGCATATTCCGACTTGGCCTCGACTACTCCGGCCTTGTTCCATAGTTTAGCGACATCCAACCTGTCCATCGCACCTGTGCAGGGTTCCAGCGCGGTGATGTAATCCTCGCCAAATATTCCTTCCCACACTCCCAGATAAGGAAGTTTGTCGACGGGATAAGACAGGCCGATGATGTCCCCGGATGCGTCGTTGCGCAGGGCGCACCAGCCTTCCTCCATCTTTTCTGCGGAATAATATTTTTCACATTTACCGGCATACTTGGGATACACTTTGGATATGTCGTACTTTTCGCCGGCGGATGTTTCGGTAACGGGCCAGGTGTGGATTGTGCCATACGCGCCCAGTTTGTTCGGAAGCGGGCAGGACGTGATGATCTTTTGGACCGAGCGCGGCAGCACGATCCGAGTATTGGTCTCGCAAAGAAAAAAAGGATGCGGAGCCCAGATAAAATCGAAATCGAAATTGGAAAGGTTGACGGCTTTATAGGACAGCCTGAACGAATTGTCATTTAAAAACTCGATCTTCTTCTCCATCCGGTACGGGAATCTCACTCCATGGACACTGAGCAGGAAGGAATTCTCCGTTACAGAATAAGCCCAAGGCTGGGCCCAGACTTCGCCATGATCGGGAACCTGTATCCCGGCCCAGGGTCCGGTGGGATAACAACACGTGTCTATGCTTGGGAACACTTCATCAAACCCGCTGGTGTCACCCTCTCCAAAGTTATCGCCATAATTCGATTTTTTATATTCTTCCCTTTTGGATTGATACAAATACTCTTTCTTTTTGGCCTTGTCAAAAATACTCTGGATTTTGCCGCCGCTTTCCGGAATCACGGTAATCGCCAACCGGTCGCTTTCCATGACCAGGCAGTTAATATTTTTGTATATTGCCTCCGAAATACGGATGTCCATCTTACAACCTCAAACGACCTGCGGAATCAAGGTGGTTTGAATATTCTCCCCGAACACATAGGCCGATGGAAAACCATTAACCCATGGGTATCACTTACCACCTCGCCATCCTCGATGTAGGATGAGGCGAGTAGCGTCTTTTTGAGAAGTACATGCGGAGGGTTCGGGAACACCGCTTGTGCTTCTTGACGGCGCTGCTTTTATTATTTGGACAGAACAAGTTTCATCTTGACGGCGGCATCCTTCATGGCCTGCTCGGGCGTCTTCTGTCCGCTTAATGCTTCCTGCATCGCCACCTGGATGATTTCCGAAACAACCGACCAGTTGGCCAGAGGCCCGCGCGGGGCGGCCGACTCCATCTGCTTCAAGAACACCTGCATCGTCGGGTTGTCTTTGTTCTTCTCCGCCACTTGCGCCAGGACGTCCTTGCGGCTGGGAATGTACGACATGCAGTCCGTCAACTTGGTGCCATAGGCCGGATCCACCACATACTTCAGGAATTCCCAAGCTCCGTCCTGCTGCTTGCTGGCTGCAAAGACGGTCCAATTCTCTCCACCCAAGGAGGAAGCGGGTTTCTTGGTATAAGGCAAGGTCGCCACCATCCAATGGAGGTTCGGAGCATCCTTCGCAATGGTGCTTAGGTTCCAGGTGCCGCTGATCATCATGGCCGCTTTGCCGATGGTGAATTGCTGATAGATTTCGGCAAACCCGTCGTTGATCGCCGATTTCGGTGCGTAGCCTTTGTCGATCAACTTCCGCCAGAAAGCCAGCGCCTCGATGGATTCCGGCGAGTCCAGCCTATCGATGTCGCCGCCGTTTTGGAGGATCCAGGGCAGGAACAAGAAAGTGCCGGTCTCATCGCGCTTGGCCAGCATGGCCGTACCGTAGATACCATTGGCTTTGTCGGTCATCTTCCCCGCCCACATCTCATATTCATCCCACGTCTTGGGGGGATTGTTGATATCCAAACCCGCCGTTTTGGCCATGTCGGTATTGATCCACAGCACCACCGTATTGCTGCCCAACGGAATGCCATAGTTTCGTCCGTTGTAGATAGTGGAGTTCCACGGCCCGGAAAGGAATTGATCCTCCTGTCCCCATGCCTTCACTTTTTCCGTGAGGTCGGCCAGAGCGCCCGCTGAAGCGTAGCGCGCGTTGTCCGGATTGTCCACGATCATCAAATCCGGCGTTGCCCCAGCCGCGATGGCCGTCGTCACTTCCTGGTTAAACTGCGAGAACGGGATGTTCCGGATGGTCAGTTGATACTTGTTCTGCGCCGTATTAAAATCATCCCCCGCGGTCCGTAAACATGCCGCCGCCGGACCCGTGTCGCCGTAGTACGTCCACAACGTCACTGTCTGAACCTTGCCGCCGCCGGCCGCATTGGTTAGCGCGGAGGTGGGTTGTGCGCCAGTGGGAGTTGCCGCGCTGGGAGTTTGTGCGTGGCCACACCCCGCGAGGATGCCTGAAAAGACGATTAGGCTGATCGGGAGAAGAATTATTATTTTCTTACACATTGTGATCTCCTCCGTGCTGCTTCGGTTCATGAATTTCTGGATCGGTACATCGTTGAAGGCGTTTCTATTTGGTTGTTGCCTCTTGAATTAACAGATCTCGATGGATGACACCTCCTTTCGATGGGACGCTACACTCCGCATCTTCGGCTATGAACTGGCTGTTAACGGACATGAATGGACGCCGGCAACAGCGATCTTCGTAGATCGTAAATACGTAGAGTGGGCTTTTCGCCAAAACCATCCTGACGCGCTGCAAGCCAGCCCCATGCGAAGATGATCGATTTGGTCTTCGATAATCCTTCCATATAATTTTCCGCCGTGCACAAAGCGGCCGCCTAATTCACGGCGCCCGCCGTCATCCCTCGGATGAAATATTTTTGCAGGAAAAGGAAAGCGACCAACGCCGGCAAAGCGATCAGGCTGGCAAAGGCCATCATCGAATCCCATTGGGTTGTATACATCCCGATGAACTGATAAACGCCGATGGAAACGGGATGGAGTTCCGGGGTCTGTAAAAACGACAAGGCGAAAACAAACTCCCCCCACGCGGTCAGGAAAGCAAAGACCCCGACGGCGACGAGTCCGGCCCGGATCAAGGGGAGGATGATATACATTAACACCTGGACGCGGGATCCACCGTCGATCAACGCCGCTTCCTCCAGGTCCACCGGAATTTGGAGGAAACTGGCCCGCAGAATAATGATTGCCATGGGCAAAGCCAGGGCGGCGTCCGCCAAAATGACACCGGAATATTGATTGATCAACCCCAGCGGTCTGAAAAGAACAAACAACGGTATGACGAGCAGAACGCTCGGCAACATTTGCGCGACCAACAAACACACCAATAAAATGGAACGTCCGCGAATACGGAAACGCGCCAGCGCGTAGGCACCGGGGACGGCCAGCAGCAACGTCACGACGGTCGTGTAGGTGGAGATAATCATGGAGTTCATCAGTAAATTTATCGCGTTAATCGTCAGCGGTTGCCGATCTGTGGACAGGCCGAGAACCTGACGGTAGCTCTCG
>JBEKLP010000110.1:0-6348 GCA_050010135.1 Anaerolineales bacterium | reverse complement strand
ATTTCTCCGCCATCCAAGGCGAAGGCTATCGAAACCTTGAAGAAGGCCAGAAAGTCGAATTCTCCGTTGAAAAAGGACCGAAGGGCTTGCAGGCCGCGAACGTCACTGTCGTGCCCTCGTAACTGCAGCCTTTGAAAAAAGCCCCGGCGATTATTCGCCGGGGCTTTTTTATTTAAGATGTTGAATAGCATCCCGCGAGTACTTGCCCGGAGCTAATCCCTCGCTTCGCTCGGGACAGGGCTCCGTGCTTTCAACAGCGCCTCCCCTCGCGCCCGCCCTCGCGAAGCGTGGGAAGCGTGGGCCGGGTAAACCCGGCTTCAGATCAATTGAACCAACGGATGGCATACTTCCCACAAAGCGATCCTTCGAAGGCATGGAAATACCATGTTTAGAATCATCGACAACATGATATGTTTGAAGCCCGGCCTCGGCCGGGTGCGGTTAATAGCTCGGGGCGCCTCCGGCCCGCCCGGCGGGCTGACCGGGGCGGGCTGTCCCGCCCGCAGCGCGGGATCAGCCCCGGGGAAATGTATGTAAGAGCTTGAAACTGCGGTCAATACCTTGGTATGCCCGGGTCCGCGCGCAGGCTGTATGCATCCAGCCCTCCGCGCAGATGGCTCACTTTTTTGAACCCAATCGCCGAGAGGTGCATCGCGGCGTGCAGGCTGCGGATTCCGTGATGGCAATAGAGAAGAATTTCCTGGTCCGGGTCGAGCGTGCGGCACCAATCGGCGATCTGGTCGGCGGGATGGAGCTCCGCTCCGGGGAGATGGCCCAGCGCGTATTCCTCCGGATCGCGCACGTCGATCATCCGCGGCGCGCGGCCCTGCTCGAGCAGGGCGCGCAATTGTTCGGGGGTAACGTCGCGGAAGAGTTCTTCAGCCACCGAAGATCTGCAACGGGATGGGGGTGAAGATCAGGAAGAAGAGAATCAGGCCGAGCACCGCCAGGACCCGATGGCGGGGGCTGAGCGGGGTAACGGTATCCAGCGGCTCGGCGTGCGCCCGGCCGAAAAGGAAAATTAGAATCACTAAGAGAAACCAGCCGGGCCAGAACAATCCGAGCACGACCAGTGCGGCGATGATCCAGGGCAGAAGCCGGCCGGCGCGTTTTCCAAAGATCGCGTAAAAAAGATGGCCGCCATCGAGCTGGCCGGCCGGGATCAAATTCAGACCGGTGACCATCAATCCCGCCCAGGCGCCGGATGCTACGGGGTGGATGAACACATCCACGCCCTGCATCGGGAAGGGAAATCCAGTGAAAAAGGAGCGCAGGTAGAAAAGCACGGGCGGGATGTCGAAATGGGCCGGAGCGGGAAGCATCCGTCCGAAGACCGCCAGCTTGGCCAGGATATACAAAATCGAATTGCCTTCGAGGCTGAAACTCTCGCACGGCCCGAGCGCGGTAGGGAGCGCTTGGACGGTCGAGAGCAGCAGGCCGATCAGCAGAAGGGGAATCGCCACCAGGAAGCCGGTCAGCGGTCCGGCGATGCCGATCTCGGTCAACACGTTCCGGTTCCGGGGCGGCTCGCGCAGCGAGATCACCGCGCCGAGCGTGCCGAAGGGGCTGATCAGCGGAAGGGGAATAAAGAACGGCAGAGTGACCGCGGTTTTATTTTTTCGACCGGCGAAGTAATGCCCCAGTTCGTGCGAACCCAGGACGGCCAGGAAGCTCAGCGCGAAGGGCAATCCGGCGCCGAGGTGGGTCAAACCCCACTGAAGTTCGAGCACGAAGACTTTCCATTGAGCGGCGAAGGCAGTCGAAGTTTCGCAAGGGATGGCGGAGGATGGCACCGCTCCGATCGCCGCGGTGAAGATCACGCTCGCCAGGGTGAGGATGAACAGCAGCAGGTTGGTTCGGCCGCGACCGTCGGGAAGGCGTGTTAAATCCTTTATCAGCAAAATCTCCTGCCTGCCGTTTTCTTCGCGCAGGACCGGCATCAAGCCGAGCGGCTTTACGGCGGAGGAGAGCTCTTCGAAGGCGGTTTCGCTATCGACAAGCAACCTGCCGCGTGCGCGGAAGATAAACGGCTGCTTGGGTCCTCCCAGCGTCGTCTCTTCCGCCGCCATGACGCGGGCGACGATTCGCGCAAGATTGTCGAAATCCGAAGAATTATTCATGATCTCGCTTTAGGGAGGCGGGGATGGATGGGAGTCGAACCCACCGCGGCTCGGCAAGCGACCCGCCGCCGGTTTTGAAGACCGGGGAGCCCACCGGGACCCAGCCACCCCCCCGGACGTCCGCGCATTCTATCACGCGGGTATGCCCCTTTCAATCCGTGCCGCCTCCAGTTCGAGGGTCTGCTCCCGCTCAAGCGCCAGCACGCCGAAACCGAATCCCTTTTCCGCCGAAGCGACCGCATATTGGTTGTCGATCCATAGGACCAATCCGAGCGGGGGCAGGGGGGGATGGAATGAGCGCAGCACTTCGACGCCGTCGACGAAGAAACCCACGGACGGAAGATGCCATTCGATGGTGTATGTGTGCCATTGCGAAGGATCGATTGGGAGCAGCCGTTCCTCGGCTCGGTAGACCCGCCGCGCTTGCGCCAGCGCCCACCGCCGCAAAGGAGGCAAACTTACCAGCACTACCCCGCCAACAGCGATCGGCGCAAGGACCGGAGCGGGGATGTTCCGAAAGCGGAGCGTCGCCGCTTTCCATCCCCATCCGGGGACGCCGTCGGCGAGCGGCAAATCGAGCGGCGGCGAGCCGTAGAAAAACCAGGCGCACTGCGGCGCGGATGGGAGCTTGCGCGCCCCGCCGCCCATTCCCAGGAAGAGAGAAAACGGATCGTTCCAGAATCCAAAACCAAACGTTCCGAGAGGTGCGGGGATTGACGTGCGCGCGCGCACGGAGAAACGGAGCGGCGGCCTCCAGCGCAAGGTATGGCGCCGAAGGGCCTGGGTGTCATCGAGTTGGGCGTCGGCGTAGGATTTTACCGGCGGGAGGGTAAGCAGCGCCCGTTGGAAAAGCTCTGTCGTTCCGGTTTTCGCGGTGCCGGCCGGTTCGAGAGCTCTGGCCGGAGGCGCAGTTCCTTCTCCCCCCAGGGGGGATCCAGCGCCGGCGACCGGACTGGCGGCGGGCTCGGCGGGGGAATCTATTCCCGCGGGCCAATCAACCTTGCCGCCGCCGATTTCGAAAACCGTAAGCCGAAGCGAATCGTCCTTCATCCGAATGCGATTCCCTTACTCGAGTATAATCCATACCCGCGGAGGATTATCCATGGAAATCGTCTGGTATGGTCTCTCGTGCTTCCGGTTCAGCGAGCGTGGCATGGCTTCGGTTGTGGTCGATCCGTACGACGACAGCGTCGGCTACGGAACGCTGCGCCTGAAGGCCGATATCGTCTGCGTTTCGCACGACGCGCCGGGCCACAATTGCGTGGAAGCGGTGAAGGGGGAAAAGCGCATCATCAGCGGTCCGGGCGAGTTTGAAATCGGCGGCGTGTTCATCACCGGTATTGCCACCCACCATGAGGTGGAAGCGGCGGCCGGGAAAAAGAAATCGCCCCCGCGCAAGGATCCCAACACCCTTTATCTGATCGACTTCAACGGGCTGACCGTGGCGCATATGGGTGACCTGGATTACGTGCCCACCCAGCAGCAGATCGAAACCCTTGGTGCGGTGGACATTGCACTGGTGCCCATCGGCGGTGGAACCGGTCTGAACGCCTCGCAGGCGGCCGAAGTCATCAGCCTGCTCGAGCCGTCCATCGTCGTGCCCATGCATTACCGCACCCCCGAAATCACCCTCAAGCTCGATACGCTCAGCAAGTTTCTAAAAGAGATGGGGCTCTCCGCACCCCAGCCTCAGGAATCACTGAAGGTCACGCGTCCCGACCTTCCGGAAGAAACCCACGTGGTGGTCCTGGATTACAAGCGAGGCGCATGACGCCGGTGAAGCTCCTGATGACCTGGGATATTCTGCCGGGGCAGGCGCAGGAATATTTCGAATTTATCGTGCGCGAATTCCTGCCCGGGATGCAGAAGATGGGTGTGGAACCCACCGACGCATGGTACACGGCGTATGGCGACGGACCGCAGATCACCGTGGGCGGGATCGCCCCGGATATGGATGCGATGGATAAATTCCTCGCCTCCGCCCAGTGGCAGGAAATTTCCGAAAAGCTGATGAACTACGTGGAAAATTTTGCCTACAAGGTGGTCCGCGCACGGAACGGATTTCAAATGTAGGCGGCTTCACGGGAAGCCCCGATGGTTTTCCTTCGTTAACCCCCGTTAAGTTGCGATCATACCGATAAATTCTTGTTTCGGATTGATTTTGAGAATCAATAAATTTTTCCGCCGGTTCCCGCATCCTCGAGCGGGCGAGTTCCGGATGCGGTGTTTGCGGATCCTTTGATGGAATGAATCTTGATGCTTAAATGATTCCACAGAGGGTACGAAGATCACGGATGATTAATTTTTCTTTCCGTGGCCCCTTATCCTCTCCGCGGAGGTTATCCTCTTTACGCGTTCTCTCCGGATTTGTCTCCTGGTTTTTCCAAGGAGGCTTTCGTCTTGGGGCCTTCGGTGGAAGCGGGGGCCGGAGCCGCGGAATCCGTCTTCTCCGTGGCAGTTTCCTTTTTCTCTTTCGGTCCATTGGATTGGCCCGAGGGAGACCGGTTATCCGTGGCGTAGAAACCTTTGCCCTTGAAGATAATACCGACGGGGACGAACAGCTTGCGCAGCGTTTTCTTTCCGCATTCCGGGCACTTTACCAGGGGAACATCGGAAAAACTTTGATATTGGTCGAATTCAACGCCGCAGTTGGTGCAGCGGTAAGTGTAAGTGGGCATGTATGGTTCTTTAAATCCTGCTTTGGGGTCGGGGATAATTCCGCCGATCGAATGCGGGATCCTCTCCTATTCGTTCGGTTCCGGGTTTTTATCCCACAATCTGTTCCAGCGCTGGACAATAAAATTCCAAGCCTCGTGACGGTATTCTTTCCAGGCGTGGACCATGGCCGGGAGCGCGGATATGAAAATAACCAGCACAATAATTAATAGGAAGTACCGGTCGAGCACGTCGGGCGGGAAGGATTGGCCCAGGAAGTATCCTGCCAAGGTCACCCCCGCCGCCCAGACCAAACCGCCCAATAAATTGAAGAAAAAGAACCGGCGGTATTCCATCTCGACCGCGCCGGCCACGATCGGCACAAACGTGCGGATGAAAGGCATGAAACGCGCCAGGGTGATCGTTTTTCCCCCGTGCTTGTCGTAGAAGGATTTGGCCGCCAAAAGATTCTTCCGGCGGAAGAGGAGCGAATTATCCCGGTTGAAAATCGGCGGTCCCACTTTCTTGCCAAACCAGAAGCCGACGTTGTCCCCCAGCACCGCCGCGAAGGGAAGCGTGAGCAGAAGAATAACAAGGCTTAATTCCCCCCGCGCGGCGAGCAGGCCCGCGGTGAGCAGGAGGCTGTCCCCCGGGAGGAAGAATCCAAAAAACAATCCGGACTCGGCGAAGATGATCGCGATAATCCCCAGGTATCCAAACGTTCGGATGATTCCAATTAGATCAAAACCCATGCGTTGCCTTTATCCATTCTCTTAATTCCCAAGGTACGGGCTGGAGCATTATAACCCATCGACCGGCGGCGCCCGGAATATAAACGGGAAATTAATAAAGTGAAAGAAGAAATCGCGTGGGGATTGGGCTATTGGATCGCCCCACGCACGGCGCGGACGGCGAGTCGCTGGGGTGGCTGTCGGAGGCGGCGGCGTAGCCGTAATGATGGAACGGTAATGGAACACTTCCGCCCAAGGGTTGAATTGCTCTTCCCGGGATCTTCGCGACCAGGCAATTACGAGATTTTTCCGGAGTTCCTTTCTTATCATCAAGTTAAAAAACCGCCGGTCTGATTTCGGATCGGCGGAGGATGAATTATTCCCTACCCGCGCGGGATCGGTGTGCCGCTGCGTTTGGGCTGCGGAGCGGGGAAGATCCGGTTGAACTCCTCCTCGTCGAGCGTTTCCACCTCGATGAGCTTTCCGGCGACGCGGTCAAGCTCCTCGCGATATTTCAGCAGCAGGCTTTTGGACACCTCGAAGGCGTCATTCACCAGCTTGCGGACTTCTTCGTCGATCTCGTTCGCCACCTGGTCCGAATAATCGCGCTGCTCGGAGATCTCTCGCCCGAGGAAGATCAGCTCTTCCTTCTGGCCGTACACCATCGGTCCCAGGCGGTCGCTCATTCCCCAGCGGGTGACCATATTGCGGGCGGTTTTGGTCGCGCGCTCCATGTCGGAAGAGGCGCCGGTGGTGATATCGTTGAAAACGATTTCCTCCGCCGCCCGTCCTCCCAGTAATCCCGCCAACTCCGCCTTGTATTCGCTCCGTCCGCGCACGGT
>JBEKLP010000109.1:0-6413 GCA_050010135.1 Anaerolineales bacterium | reverse complement strand
AGGCGGAAAGCCGCTACCGGACGCTCGAAAAATATTCCCGCGACCTGACCCAGATGGCCAAAGAGGGGAAGCTGGATCCGGTGATCGGACGGGACAAGGAAATCCTGCGCGTGGTCCAGATCCTTTCGCGCCGGACCAAGAACAACCCGGTGCTGATCGGCGAGGCGGGTGTAGGGAAGACGGCGATCGTCGAGGGGCTGGCGCAGAAAATCGCAAGCGGCGACGTGCCGGAGATTCTGATCGGAAAGCGCGTCGTGGCGCTGGATTTAAGTGGGATGATCGCCGGATCGAGATTCCGTGGCGAATTCGAGGAACGGCTGAAAGCGGCGATCGAGGAGATCCAGCGGGCGAGCGGAGAAGTGATCCTGTTCATCGACGAGCTGCACACGGTGGTGGGCGCGGGGGCGGCCCAGGGCGCGATGGACGCCTCCAACATGCTCAAGCCCGCCCTCTCGCGCGGGGAGCTGCAGTGCGTGGGCGCGACCACCCTGGATGAATATCACAAGTACATCGAAAAGGACGCGGCCCTGGAGCGGAGATTCGCGCCGGTGTTCGTGGACGAGCCGAGCGAGGAGGAGACCACCGATATGCTGCGCGGCCTGCGCGACCGCTACGAGGCGCATCACAAGGTGCATTTCTCCGACGCGGCGCTGGTGGCGGCAGTAAAACTTTCGCACCGCTACGTCACCGACCGGCGGCTGCCGGACAAAGCCATCGACCTGATGGACGAGGCTGCCGCCAAGCTGCGCGTCGCCCTGTACTCGCTGCCGCCGGATCTGAAAAAGCTCAAAGCCGAGCTCACGCGGCTGCAGGGGGAGGAGGAGCAGGCGGGATTGGCGCGGGATTACGAGCACGCCGCCCAGAAGAAGGCCGAGCGATTGCGGACGGAGGAGGAATTTACCGCCAAACGCAACCAATGGGAATCCGATCACCGCCTCGACGAGGTGGTGGATGAGAACGATATCGCCGAGGTGGTGGCACAGTGGACGGGCATTCCGGTCACCCAGATGCTCGAAGCCGAATCGGAAAAGCTCCTGCACATGGAACAGCGGCTGCAGGAGCGGATCGTCGGGCAGGACGATGCCATTCACGCCCTTTCGGACGCCATCCGCAGGGCCCGCTCCGGATTGAAGGATCCGCGCCGGCCGATCGGATCCTTCATTTTCCTCGGATCCTCGGGCGTGGGAAAAACCGAGATGGCCAAGGCCCTGGCGCAATTCATGTTCGACGACGAGGATGCGCTGATCCGGGTGGACATGTCGGAATACCATGAACAGCACACGGTCAGCCGGCTGTTCGGCGCGCCGCCCGGCTACGTGGGGTACGAAGAGGGCGGCCAGTTGACGGAAGCCATCCGCCGGCGCCCGTACCGGGTGGTGCTGTTCGACGAAATCGAGAAGGCGCATCCGGACGTGTGGAATGCGCTGCTGCAGATCCTCGACGACGGCCGCATGACCGACGGCCAGGGCCGCACGGTGGATTTCCGGAATTCGGCTCTGATCATGACCAGCAATCTGGGCACGGAATTCGTAACGAAATCCGGCTCGCTTGGTTTCCTGCGTAAGGGGGAAAACGGCGAGGAGGACGAGAACAATGAAAAGATCGAGAAGGCGCTCAAGAGCACTTTCCGTCCGGAGTTCCTCAACCGGATCGACGAGATCATCATCTTCTCCCCGCTCAAGCTGCCTGACATGGAAAAAATCGTCGATCTGCAGATGAAGAAGATCCAGGAGCGGCTCACGGAGCAGGGATTGACCGTAACCCTCACCGAAGCCGCCCGCAAGGAACTGGCCAAAGAAGGATTTGATCCGGCCTTCGGCGCCCGTCCCCTGCACCGCGCGCTGCAAAAACACATCGAAAGCCCGGTATCGGTGAAAATGTTGCAGGGTGAATTCAAGAACGGTGATAAGATCGTCGCGGATTATCAGGAAGGGAAGGGAGTCATCCTGGAGAAAGCGAAGAAGTAAAAGAGCTACGGAAAAAGCTGACCTTGCGAGCCTGCCGTCACGAAGCGGGGCGGGCTCGCAGGGAGAGGTTCGACTTTTTTTGTAATCTGGAACAAATTGTGGCGCGCAGAGTGAATTTGAACGATTGCGCCTATTTTTTCCCTAGGGAGAAAATCCCGACTAGATGACGGCTCCAGCCCGCAGTGCGGGGATCATCAACCACCGGCAAGTTTCGCTGGCAGCCCTTGCCGCCGGCGGTTTTATTCTGTTTGGCCTGGGCCTTTCACCCGTTACGGTCCGGGCCGCACCCGTCGCGAATGTCACCGTCCAGAACAATCAATCCACCGCGGATTTTCCAAACACCTTAACGTTTCAATTGAAGATCCATTCTTCCACAACCATCGAGCGAATCGTGCTGGAGTATGGGGCGAACCAAACCACCTGCGGTGACGTGGTGGGGAAGGCCTTTCCGGATTTCTCCCCCGGAGAGGACGTGACGGCCGAATGGACCTGGGACATGCACCAATCCGGCTCCGAGCCGCCGGGCGCGACCATCTGGTGGCGGTGGCGCGTGACCGATTCGGACGGAAAAGAAACGCTGATCGACAAAAAAGAATCCCTCTGGCTGGATTCCCAGCATCCTTGGAAGAGCCTGACGGGCGGAGGGGTGACGCTCCACTGGTACCGCACCGACGCGGCGTTTGGAAAGCAGATGCACGATACCGCCACCAAGGCGCTGACGCACATCCACGATCTGATCGACCTGCAACCGCAGGGAACGATCGACATCTACCTGTACAACACGTATGACGAATTGGGGGCGGCGGTTTTGTACGAGCCGGGCTGGACCGGCGGGCTTTCCTTCGGCGGGTACAACATCATCAGCCTGGGAATTCCGGTCGGGGAGGAGTCATGGGGGATGGGCGCGATCGCCCACGAACTGATGCACACGGTCGTGGACGACTCCACGTTTTCCTGCCTGGTGGAAATCCCCACCTGGCTCAATGAAGGACTGGCGATGGTCAGCCAGGGCGGACCGGGCGCGCCAGGATTATCCGACCTGCAAGCCGCGATCCATCAGAATATAATCTTCCCGCTCCAATCCTTGGGAGGAAATTTCCCGGAGGATGCGAACCAGGCGCAGCTGGCGTACGAGGAATCCTTCAGCGTAGTGGATTACCTCATCCGGACGGGGGGAGCATCGAAGATGCGTTCGCTGCTTACCTTGCTCAGCGGCGGGATGCCGATCGACGATGCCCTGAACGGGATATATGGATTCGGCGTCAACGGTCTGGATCGAGCCTGGAGACAATCCGTCGGAGCGCAACCGCTTCCGGATTCGCAATTGCAGCCGACCGCCACGCCGACCATCGTTCCGACGTTCCAGCCGCTTTCGGTCAACCCGGCCCCCACGCTCACCGCAAGCCCGACGGCCGGCGCTATTACCCCCACGGTAACGCCAACCTCGACGACTACTCCCACCACCGCGATAGTGGCAACCGAATCCTCCGGCTTCGGTTCCATCGGATCGAATGAAATGATCCTGGTCATTATCGCCTGGCTGCTGTGCATTCTGCTGATCGCGGCGGCAGGCGTGGTTTTGATTATCGTCGTCACTCGGAGGAAAAAATGATCCGGCGCGGGCGGACGGTCTTCCTTATCGCGGCGGTGATCCTGGCGACCGCGTTTGCATGGAATCCCGCGTCCGTGCGCCAGAATTACCCGCGTGCCGAAACGCTGTATCTGACTGGCGGCGAAAGCAACGACCCGCGGGATTACGATCCGGCCACAGCGCGCGGCTCGGGCGATAAGATGGTCTACAGCGGATTGTTTTCGTTCAATCCGCAAATGCAACTGGTGCCGGACCTCGTGGAGAGCTGGCAGGTGAAGGACGGCACGGTGTTCACTTTCACGCTGCGGGCCAATGCCAAGTTCCACGACGGGCGCGCGGTGACCGCGCAGGACGTGATCTATTCCTGGGAGCGGGCGGCCAATCGGGCGACGAAATCCGGCACGGTGCTTACCTACCTGGGCGACATCGTCGGCGTGAACGAAATGCACGGTGGGAAGGCCGATCACATTTCCGGCTTGCGCGCCATCGACGACCACACGCTGGAAGTGACGATCGATGCACCCAAGCCTTACTTCCTCGCCAAGCTCACCTATCCCACGGCGTTTATCGTCGATAAGGCGAATGTGGAATCCGGCGCGGATTGGTACAAGCACCCGAACGGAACCGGGCCGTACAAGCTGACCAGCTGGACGAGCATGAAGGAGATGGTGTACACGCGCAACGATGATTTCTACCTGGGGGCGCCCGCAATCCGCTACGTGGATGTGCAGCTCTACACCGGCGTCCCGATCCGGCTGTACGAATCCGATTCCATCGACATTGCCGGAGTATCGACCGCCGACGCTGCGCGCGTCAGCGACCCGGCGAATGTTCTGCACGCGGAACTCTCGACGGGAGTCGATTTGTGCACCGGCTATATGGTCTTCGACAACACCCTGCCGCCGTTCGACGACCCGAAAGTGCGCCAGGCCTTCAGTGAGGCGTTCGACCGACAATTGTTCATCGATCTGGTGTACAGCGGGGGCGCGCTGCCCGCCGCCGGGCTCTACCCGCCGGGCTTGCCGGGGAGGCGCGAAGGGTTGCAAGGGCTGCCCTTCGATCCGGAAGGTGCCAAGGCGCTGTTGGCCGAATCCAAATACGCCGGAGCGGACTTCCCCGAGGTGATGATCACGGATGCGGGCTACGGGAGCTACGTCAGCCCGGACCTCGCCGCGATGGCGGCGATGTGGAAGAAATATCTGGGGGTGACGGTCCGGGTGGAGAACCTGCAGCCGGAAAAATTTTTCGACGAGCTCGGCGCGGGCCGCCGTGGGCAGATGTGGTCCGGCGGCTGGTGCGCCGATTACCCGGACCCGGAAAACTTCGCCGATATTCTCTTCCATACGGGGTCGAATTTCAACGAAGGCGGGTATTCGAACTACGAGTTGGATTCGATCCTCGAGGCGGCCCGCACCGAGCCGGACGCGGTGAAGCGGATCGCGATGTATCAGCAGGCGGAGGATATCATCATCCGCGACGCGCCGGTCCTGTTCACCGCCAACACGCTTTCCTACACACTGGTCAAACCGTATATTCAAGGCTACGTCAGCACGCCGATCGCTATCCCGATCGAGCGGTACCTCTCGATTGATCCGACGAAGCTGCCATAGGGAATGGTGAACCGCTAGCGGAAAGGGGGTTTCCATGAGCATTTGGATAATATCTACAATAAATATTTCGGATCGGATGACCTGCGGATCCGCCAATAAATGATGGGGCAGGTAAAAGAAGCCCTGGGAATTACATCGAAACACCTTGGAGAATGAGATGCGCACTGCAATTGTCACCGGAGCGAATCGCGGCGTCGGCCGCGGGGTAGCCAAACGGCTTGCTCAACTGGGATATCGAACCATTTGCACCAGCCGCGATGAAGGCAAAGGAAAGCGGACCGTCGATGAAATAATAAGGGAAATCGGCGCAAAGATAGCCGGTGATCTCGCAGTTCACCAACTCGACGTAACGGATCCCGATAGTATCCGGAGGCTCTATGATTTTGTGATGTCTGATTATGGAGCCGCGGATGTATTGGTGAACAATGCGGCGGTGCTGATCGACCGGAACTGCCGGGTTTTACAGACATCGGTAGAAACGTACCGCACGACGATGGAAACCAATGTCTATGGCGCGTTATTGTTGTGCCAGATGTTTATCCCCATGATGGTAAAACGCAACTACGGGCGCGTGATCAACGTTTCATCGGACGCCGGCCAGATCGAATGCATGGTCGACGATATGACGGCGTATCGATTGTCCAAAATCGCGTTGAACGGCCTGACGCTGATGTTGGCGGACAGCGTCAAAGGCACGAACGTGCTGATCAATGCGGTGCATCCGGGCTGGGTACAGACCGAGATGGGAGGTCCAGGTGCGACTCGTTCCATCGAAGAAGGCGCGGAAGGAATTGTGTGGCTGGCCACATTGCCCGAGGGCGGGCCTCACGGCGGTTTATTCCACGACCATAAACGGATGTCCTGGTGACGGAAAACCAAAATCCGAAGGTATGGCTGCTCGAAAGTTAAAGTAAATTATTGGTGACGATGATTCCAAGGTTTACCGTCAAACGGTCCGTTGAAAATAGATCATGATGTCATTGCGAGCGACCGCCTGCCTGCCCTCGTCCTCTCCGGGGGAAGGGAGCGGATCAATGTCAAACGTGTGGGTTTTTCAGTGTCCTGCTAAACATGGCCCTTACGACGCCAGCTGCGCCACCAGCGATTCCATCGCGGTATCCAATTCCACTCGGCCGCTTTTTACTTCGTCGTCGATATCCCGCAACCGGCGGTAGATATTTTCAAGCGCGGGCAGGGTGAAATTGCGCGCCTGCGAGGCGAGTTTCTGGGCGACGAACGGATGCA
>JBEKLP010000108.1:0-6502 GCA_050010135.1 Anaerolineales bacterium | reverse complement strand
ACTACCGTCCGTTCGTTCAGGAAGCCATCGTCGCCGACGGACAGGATACACCCGCCAACCTGCTGCTCTCTCCCGCGCCGCACGTGACGATTTCCTTCCACCTCTATGTTCCGCAATCGGAAACCCCGCCCGGGGCGCAGATCCGGATGGTCGGCAATCTGCTCTCGCTGGGAAATACGTTTCAACCGGGCGCGGCGTCGACCATGGTCGAACCCGCTCGCGCGCCGCTCATGACCGCCCTCGGCGACGGCACGTATATCGTATCGCTTTCGCTCCCGGTGGGAACGTACGTTCGCTATAAATTCACCCTCGGCGACGGGTTCTGGAACGCCGAGCGGGATTCGCAGGGGCGATTGCTCCTGCACGATCTGATCGTCCCCGAGCACGATACGATTATCGAGAACGGCGTGCGGACCTGGCGTTCGAGCAAGCAGGGGCCGGTCACCTTCAATGCCGTCATTCCTCCCGGCACCCCGGCCAGCGAGAAGATTTCCATTCAATTCAGCCCCTTCCAGGGAATCTGGATGCGTCCGATTCCGATGTGGATGATCGGCCCGCAGCAATGGACTTATACCCTCGAGAGCCCACTCGAATGGCCGGGGCCGGTGGCGTACCGATATTGCCGCAACGGGATGTGCGGCCTGGCCGACGATTTGGCCACAGCCGGCAACCAGGCGACGGGACGGCAGTTCCAGGTGAGCACCGCTCCGCAGACAATCGTCGATACGGTTCTTGGATGGACCACATGGCCGGATACGTCCTCCGCCGTCATCCCCGCACCCTCGGCGGCCCTCCGTTCCAGCCTTCGTTTCGGCGTGATGTTCTCCCCCGCGCTTTGGTCGCCGCCGTACGAACCAACGCTCGCCGACCTGGCAGGTTTGCGCGCTGGAACGGTTTTCCTCAGCCCGCAATGGTACCTGGGCGCGAACGCCCCCGTCCCGGAAATCCGTTATCTGCCCGAACTGGAATCCCCGCTTCGATCGGACGTAGTTTACCAATTGGCGAGTGTGCGAGCCGCCGGAATGCAACCGGCGCTGGCGCCGACCGTCAGCGCGCTCTCCGGAACCACGTCGGATTGGTGGGACACCGCCCCTCGGGATGACGCCTGGTGGGACGCGTTCTTCAACGCGTACTCGAACCTTCTCTATACCTATGCCGACATTGCGCAGCAAAGCGGCGTGGGAGAGTTAGTGATCGCCCGTTCGGAGGTTTTTCCCGCCCTACCGGGTAATCCGCAAACACCGGCGGACATCGAAACCCGCTGGCGGGTGCTCATCCGCAATGTGCACCTGCACTATGCCGGGAAGCTCGCAGTGGAGATTCCGCTCACCGATGCATTCCCCTCGATCCCCCAATTCTTTGACGAAGTGGATGAGTTCATCGTGCGCGTCAGCGGCCCGGTCACATCCGGAACTAATTCTCCCGATGAGATGAAAACCGCCGCCGGAGCGTTCCTTGACGACAAATTGGCCGACCTCCGCGCGCTGGGAAAAACGATCTTGCTGGCTCCGGCCTACGCTTCCCTCAACGGCGCGGATGCCGGCTGCCCGCGCGACGCGCTCGGTTCCTGCCTGCCGATCCAATCCATCTTCCCCGGCCCGGGACTGGCGCTTACGCTCACGCCGGATTTCGACGCGCAGACTCGCGCCTACCAGGCGCTGCTGCTGGCGGCGTCCGAACGCGATTGGATTTCCGGATTCTTCCCCTGGGGATATTTCGCCCCGGTGGCGTTGCGCGACGCGTCGCCCTCGATTCACGGCAAACCTGTCGAAATTTATCTTGCGGGGATGTTCAACCGATAATCATACCGACGCGGTTCTGTAGATCACCCCGGTTTTTTCCCAATCTTCGATAACCGACGCGGTCTTTTGAACCGCGTCGGTTTCTTAACCTCAACAAATCGCTTCCCGAATGTTAGAATGATTCCCGATGAAAAAATTTGTTTTCCGCCGCGAAGCGACTCTGGCAGGGCTGTTTCTGCTCCTTTTGACGGGAGCCGCCTGTAATTCGCAACCGGCGATCCGGGAAGTCACCGTAGTCCAAACGGTTTTACAAACCATTGAAGTCACGCGGATCGTCGAAGTCCCCGTGACGGTTGCATCCACACCCACCCCCGACTACAGCCCCACGTACACTTCAACCGCCAGCGATACTCCGACGCCTTTCCCAACGTCGACACCAACCATCACCCCGACGTATTCCGCACCCTGGGTTAAGGTCCTCATGCGCTCCTCATGCCTGAATGGACCGGGGGCCGCTTATCTCTTCAAATACGAATTACTCACCGGCACTCTGATGGAGGTTCTCGGCTGGCAGGAGATTCTCAGCCAGAATAAGCCCGGGGTTTGGGAACCCACACTGTGGTTGTACATCCAAGCCATCGGCGGGACAAATCCATGTTGGATTCTCTCCTCGCTGGTTCAGGTGGTTCACGGCAATATTAACGATACCCCGCAGACCACCTCACGTCTCCCGTATTCCCAACTCTACGAACCGCCGGACGCCGTCGACGCCTGGCGGAATGGGAACGAGGTCACGGTCATGTGGAGTTCAGTCTGGATGACGGAGGACGATTACCGCGGGTATCTGGTCGAAGCCTGGGTCTGCCACGCCGGCCAGCTCTACTTTGCGCCGGTCAGTTACATTGGTGTAAACATTGCCAATCCCGGCTTGATCTTCCAGGACGAGCCCGGTTGCTCGCAACCATCCTCCGGAAGGGTGTATACCGTCGAGAAGCACGGCTACACCCAATGGAGACTGGTCCCCTGGCCTTCTTTCGAATAATCATCTTCGGGTCTGCTCAAGAAAACCCGCGAGTCAAATCGGATTATTTCATTCCTTTTCCAGGAATGCATATTCCATGACATTCCCGATCGGCCGGTATCCGATCTTCCGGTAAATACTGTTGGACACAGGGTTCCGAGCATCTGCAAACAACGTACAAAAATCCCGGCCGGCTCGGAGCAATGTTCGGCTTAATTCTCCGACGCAAGCAGTCGCATATCCCCGGCACCGTGATTCCGGCGGCGTGTAGACCATACCTACGCTGATTCCATGCCTGGTCGGGCGGGTTTTGCATGCCATGGAATCCGGTCGCCCGTCCTCCCATAAAAACACATCGCCGTCGTCAATTCGGTTTTTCGCCGTCTGACGGTCTTCTTCCGCATCCGCCTTTCCGAACATATCCATCCGCGCCGCATACCACCAACCGGCTACCAGATCGAAATCTTCCGCCGCGGCAGCTCGCAGCCTCCCTCGATCCGGCGCTGGAATTGCCACCTGTTTCAATTCGTACATTATTAATTGTTCCGCCATCCGGGACTGCGTCCCGGAGACATTCTCCCAATCCACAGCGAATTTTCCAGCCAGATCCACCGGACCCAACACCCCCGGCAATTTTTGCCCCTCCCGAAAAAGGGCTTCCGCAAATTGTTTCACCCCTTCGTCCGATGCCGCCATCCGTCCGTATGAAACGATCAGTCGATGGGGCAGAGTCATGACCGCCGTGAGAACCCACTCGCCGTTCTCCTCGACGGCCCTCAATACCGGCGCGGATTGGAATCTCTCCGGGTGTCTCACCAACTGCCCGGAGATTCCGAGCAGCAGGTTGTTGGCCGCCTCGCGGAATTCCAGCTCGGCTTGTACCGACCGGAGGAATTCGGATGCGCTCTCGAACGAAAATATTTTCACCATAGGCCCTTTTTCTTCCGCAAGAAAACCACGGTTCGCGAACGTACATCCCTCTCGTGCCCAGATCCTTCCGACGGGATTGCCGCTTCGTCTCACGCAGGATTACCCGGGTCGGCCATATTATAAATCCAGGGATGCAGCCGTATGCTATGATCGCTCTCAAATTCCACCGGACCCATGGGTGCCCGTTGCATCTTCGCCATCTTGTTGTAAGCCGGTAGATCAAGACTCTTCACGACCCGCAGACCTAATTTTACTATTGGATGGCAGGGCAACATTCGGCCTTTTTGCATAGGTAGTTCCTTCCAGCGATTGGCCGGAAATCGAAGGCTGGTTAAGTTTTCCTGGAAAAAATATTAATGACGGATAACAGGTCCTTCGTTTACGATTTTGCGCATTCTATTCGAGACCATCCACCAAGCCTATTAATAGATAAGCTGAGGCCTACCCAACAGCCGCCGTAACATAAAAATAATCTCGCGCCGATGCGAATAAATACCGGTTGCTGTTGTAATTGTTTTTCCATATGTCCAGGAGCGGTAGCGATGTGGGAACATTATTCTCAAAACGAACCGTGCAAAACAGGATCCAGTAGTTATTGATATCCAGTTGGATGGCCGAATCTACGCCCGCCGCCTTCAGCGCCTGGGCCAGCGCGGATATGGTCATGCTGGATCCAACGGCGTAGTAAAGCGTCTTTCCGTCGGCGCTGAGTCCGACTGCGGAGCGCCAGGTGGCCACCTCGCCGTGTACGGTGTAGCCCCAGTATTCCGGCAGATCTTTGCCGGTCTGCGGGTTGATTGTTCCTCCCTGGATGATCATCGGCCCGTTCTGCCGCAGCACGGTGATGCCATCGTAGGAAGTGAAATCGGTTCCCCAAACGCCGATCTGCACCCGGTCGTCCTGAAAAATAGCCAGCGTTCCCAGACCGTCGCGCATCGTCATTAACGTTTGGCCGTCCACCATCACCCCGTAATTGCCGTGACGGGTTTGAAATCCGCCGTTGAAGACGGCCAGCAGGACGCCCGGCTTCCGATCCTCTTGGGGGATTTTTCCTGTGCGATATACATTTATATACGACGTGGGTTCGGTAAATCCGAGTACGTAATGCAGCCGGGTTTGGGCAAGATCGATGGCCACAATGGCTGCAATCGTCAATGGGCGTTCCGGATCGGGTTGCACGAACGTCCGATAGGCGACTTGATGCCCATACGAATCAGTAAAATACGAAGCCCACTGGCCCTCGCCCGGCAGCGTGCCGATGGCCGGGATGGACGCCGGAGGCCAGCGGACGGGAGTGGCGGTAAGAGTGGGCGAAGGGCTGACGGTCGGTTCGCGGGTGATTTCCGGAGTTGTCAAGGGAAAGGTGGAGGTGGCGGTCGGGCTCGCGGGAGAAAATCTGGCGGACGGCGAAGTGATGTTCGCCGATACAGCGCTCCAGGGTGCGGCAGGCTTTGCACCCAGACTATATTCCAATTGGTGGACCGTATCCTGCACCTGAAAAACCACGCCCTCCAGCCAGGCGACTGCCTCGGTGCCGAACACGTTGCGTAGCATATCCGCTCCCTGTGCCCCGAGGGACGGTTGGATGTCAATGGCGATATATCCGCCGATGCACATCACCAGGAGGACCAGGAATAATATCAACAGGATTTTTACCGGGCGCGGGATTGCTCTTTTCATGTCGGAACCGTCCATAGAAGAAAAATACAGAGAGCGACCTGAAGATTATAACATCAACAAATCTATTTTCTATTTTTTCTCCAATATTTTTTTCCTCGGATTGATTTTCTATGATACCGGATTTTTTCCGATCAATGGTTCTTCAGCGGCGGCCGCAATCCCAGGAACCCTCCGAACACGGTAAATCCAACAAGCGTCGCGAAAAATTCTCCGGAAATAAAGATTCCCGTTACAAGGAGTCCAATAGCCAGGCTGGGCGGAAGCCCTTCCTGCAATTGCGCGATGACGAGCGCAATCCCGGCCAGCAGGCCGAGCGCGGCGGCGAACCGCCACGGATGGAGACGCGGGTGAACCCAATGTACTCTGGTAAAAAGCATGTCGATCTGGAACCGGTCAACCCAGTCGACGAAACATCGCGGCGGGAGATTGCCCGCTTTTTGGACAGGCACACGGACCAAGGTCCAAAGGTCGTCGAATGCATCGGCGGGGGTTAAATTGCCGGGAGGCGGGGTTGTCTTCTTTCCTCGCCAGAAAATTATCAACCGGAGCCCGCAAACCACGACCAGCAGGATCATCACCGTTAATTCAGCCAGCAACACACCGCCCCATCCGGAAGGCTGCACGTGATGAAGGATCACGGCTATGGCGTCGGCAGCCAGGGTAATCCCGATCGCCGCGAGCACAAAGCCGTTGCCGCGGAGGATCAGGCGGCTTTTGGAATCCTGCTGCGATGAATCGCCCAGCGAGCGCAGCACGCGGGCGTAGGTGAGGATCCCGACCAGGAACGCGCCTTGAAAGGCGAACGATCCGACGGCGTCGTACGGATCCGCGCCGAAGGGATTAATCGCGCGGAACGGGCCGCCCTTGTTGATTTGAAAGAAGATCCAAAAGACTATGGCTGCGAAAGTGATCAACCCTGTGAGGCCGTGCAATCGTTGGAAATCGGATTCGCTCATCGTATCGCCATTTCTATCCAACCCGGATTTGCTGCATACGAATTCCACGGAAAAATCACGGAGGATATCGAAAAAATATTATCAGGTTTTCGGCGAAATATTTTCCCAAAATTCTCTTCGGTGCCCCCGGCGCTACTCCCGGCGGGCTTCCGTTTTTTTTTTGTTTTTTTTTT
>JBEKLP010000107.1:0-6508 GCA_050010135.1 Anaerolineales bacterium | reverse complement strand
GACGGCTTCTGTCGCGGTGATACCGTCCATGTCCGGCATATTGATGTCCATGATGACGACGTGAGGCTGAGTATCCCGCGCCATGGTAATGGCTTCCTTACCGGTCCGGGCGCCTCCCACGACTTCCATGTCGCGTTCGAATTGCAACAGTCGCCGAATGTTCTCTCGGGTTTCCGCAATATCGTCGACGATCAATACGCGAATCTTATCAGCCACGTTCCCGCTACCTTGCCTGAACGACGACATCGTTGCCCAGCACAGGAATATACGGTGTATCCACGCGCGTGCCATTGCCGTACGCAAGGCTGGGCGGAAGGTCAATCTTGAAATCGTCCATCAGCCGTTTCAGATCCATCGAGGGGATGTTGAATACCGTTGTGTCGCCAGCGGAACGCAGAGCATAGGTAAGGTCCGCGCGCATGCGGATCAGGAAGTTAATCGCCACGGCTTCTTCCGGGGAGACTTCTATCACGAGAATATCGGGCGTGGTTACTGTTTGCGCCGGTGTAGTGGACGCCTGCGCCCCGGTTGCGGCGGGAGTTGCCACCACGGCAGGAGCCGGCGCTTTGCCAGACGAATTGGCGTTCCCAACGCTTAAAACACGGGCGTCCTGAACCAGAATTGTGCTGGTCATACGCGGACGTTGGGCTTCAACCGGGACAAAGTATGTGGCCAGAAGGGCGTCGCTGAGCGGGGATTCTTTGAATACCCGTCCGCCGTTGACCTCCTCACAAATTATTTTATTGTCCTTATCAAGCCCGCACAGGAGCATGTGGTTCGGGATGTCCGTCTGGAAATTCGTATCTAGGTTGATGAACATAAACGATGCGACGACCATGATATGGTCGCCGTTTCCGATGCCGTAAGCGACCCCCGAAAGCCTGCTTAAGGGGACCGCAATTGCCACTTTGCCGGGATGGATTTTAAGAGCCATTACCGAGGCCGTATCGGAAACGTTCGCCCCGCTTTCGACCAGTTGCGAGGAGAACACCGGTTCGCCGCGGCGGAGGTCAATCCTCGCCCGCTTGCCAACCACCTGTGTTTTATCCGTCACCAAACCCGGCAGCGGATAGGTGCTGGGCCAAGGTCCCGTGGTGATACTATCCTCCGTGATCAGCGTGCCCGCGGGTATGTCTTGGGCGACGAAAATGATGTTCATTGTTGTTACGGCTGGCGTCGGTGTCTTTCTAGCATTTCCACCGGAAGAAATCGAGGGTAGGTATTGGAAAACGATATAAATTACTCCGGCAACCACAAAAATTAATAGCGCCAAAATCAAAATCATTCTTCGTCGCATATCAGCCTCCCAATGAAAAAAAGCCTAATTGCAGGTTATCATACTAATTATATGATAAAAGTCAAGGAGAGGAGTTGTGCTATAACCACTCCAAAACAATTAGGATAATAATTGTCTAAATATAAATGGAGCCTCGAGGATTTCAAGGCTCCATTCATTCGTTAATCGTTTGCTGCTCCAATTTAGATGCTTTTAACGATTTGGCTGAATACGTTACCAATTGCTGGACCAAGGACGGAAAGGATTACGATAATCACGATAGCGACCAAAACAAGGATCAAAGCATATTCTACGAGCCCTTGGCCTTTCTGTTGCAGCTTCTTCAACATATGATTCACCTCCTTTCGCGAAAGGTTACCAACTTTGATTATATTCGCAATAGAACGAAAAGCAAATTGCGAAAACCTTGCATTAACTCTTCATCAACGCTTCCTTTAGTCCTACGGCGATTAATACCCCGTTGTCCTCACGACTAAGCTTTTCTCCCATGCAACTGCGACCATGAGGCGCAAAAAAATACCGGTTTTGGCCGCGTCCTACCAGCGAAAGGTTGGATGTTGAGCCATTAGTAATTTGGGAAAAATCCGAGGATGGTAAAAAATTGATTAATTTTCCGGAGGGGGCTAATGACCTTAAGGATAACCGCCTAATCGATCAATCGCCGATCGGGAGTTGCAGGAGAATGTACGTCCCTTGGCCCGCTTGCCCGGTATATTCGAAAGTTCCCCCGAGCATTTCCACGCGTTCGCGGAGGGATGCGAGACCGTAAGGATCTTCCTGGCCGCCGGCTTTTTCATCCAATAATTTTCCGTCGTGCTCCATTACTGCCTTTACGGTTGTCTCGTCGATGTCGAAAGACACTTTGATTTTGGAAGCTTCGCTCTGCTCCCGCGCAATGCCCACCAATTGCTGCAAAGCGCGGAACAGGACCACTTCGATATGGTTGGGCATCCGCCGTTCAGTCCCGGTAAAGGTGAAGGTAATCTCCTGCTGCCCCTGCTCCTTAAACGCATCCAGATATCTTCGAATTGTCGGGATCAACCCCAAATCGTCCAGCATCATCGGACGCAAGTCGAAGATGAAATTCCGGATCCGTTGAAAGGCGGAATTGGCGGCGGCCTTGAGCGAAGTGAGTTCTTCCTTGGCCCGTACCGGATCGATCTCGAATAGACGCGCCGCAATTTCCACCTGGAGGATGAAATTGGACAGCACCTGCGCCGGACCGTCGTGCATTAACCGTGACAGCCGGAGACGTTCTGTTTCCTGGGCTTCCACGACGCGGATGACCACAGATTTCGGAGCCGGACCGGCTTTGACATCCGGCTGACTGAGCCTCAAGGAGTAATTCACCTTCTCGAGAAATTTCGAAAATTGGTCCAGGACACCCAATTGCGCCTGTAACTTCTCCAGCTGACCGCTCCCCGAAAATAACCGTTGTTGGGCGTCCATCGTGGATTCAAACGCCTTGCGGATATCCTCCCGGGGGACGGAATCGAACGAGGATTGGATTTGCTTCAGCCGCATCGCTTCCGCCGTCTGCCGTTGTTTCATTTTGTCCACTTCACTCCGGCTTTGGTCTATGAGCGATCGGACTTCTTTTGATTGTTGTTTGATCTCCTCCATCTGGGATCCGATGGAATCGATGAGTTCGACTATCGATAAGGAGTCCTTCTCCAAATCCGCAGGTTTTTCGGGAATCGGGGCATTCGACATAAGGGGTTCCTGGCTTATTCCTCTTTAGGAGATGTTACCGGCGGTGATTCGATCGAGTCGTTACCTTCCGGCAAACGGATCCAGCCGTGCTTCAAAGCATAGACCACCGCCTGTGTCCGATCGCTAGCCCCGATTTTACGCAGGAGGGAGGTCAAATGGTTTTTTACGGTCTGCTCGCTGATTCCGAGAAGGTAGCCGATTTGTTTGTTGGTGAGACCGCGCGCCACCAGGTTGAGGATCTCGGATTCTCTCTGAGTCAAGGGGGCGAAAAGATCTTCGGACGATCCTTCCGATTTCATTCCGGCCATTTGCTCGTCGAGCCAGGCTTGCCTTTCGCCGGCTTCCATTACGCGGCCTTCGAAAACCCATTTCCCGGAAGCGACAATTCGGATGATTTCAGCCAGTTGTTCATGTTCGATATCCTTCGAACAGTAGGCGTGCGCACCCGATCGGAGAGCGTGTATCGGTTGCTCGGAATCCGTATATCCAGTAAGCAATATCACTTTGACGTTGGGAATTTCGGAAAGAATACGCTTGGTAATTTGTAATCCGTTTTCATCCGGAAGATTTACGTCTACGATGGCGACGTCGGGGTTCAGGCTGCTTAAAAGATCCATACCGGCATGCCCGTTTCCCGCTTCGCCCACGATGATCAAATCCGGGAATGAGGTGAGAGCCTTCTTGACCCCCTCGCGATACAAAGGGTGGTCATCAATTAATACAATATTGATTCCGGCCATGAGAAACCTCGCACGTAGTATAGCATTCCCGGTAAGCCTTGGCAAACTGGGGGAGAAGGAACCTGTATTTGTATCAGCGTTGGTTGGAACAACCCGGATGCCAATCGAAGAGCAACATTCTTTCGGCCAAACGGGGTGAGATCTCGTCTGCGGTATGCATCGGGATACAACCGGCCAAATCGTGAGGGTAAGTGTCGTCGAAGGTCATCAGAAGATCCGTCTGCTTCAATTGCAAATATTTTTGAAGGTCGGTTTTCCCCGAAAGCAGCGCCAAGGCATCCAGATCGGTAACGCCCCCCAGGTCGACGATCCGTCGATTGCCAAAGAAACCAAGCGCGCCGATATCGTGCGCCGCAACTACGGAGCCGGCGGGCGTGTTTTCGCGAATCCAAAGTGACGTTTCCACCATGTTGGTCTGGATGAACCGGACGTCTGTTGTAAATTGGGCGGCTCCGATGAACAAGAATATCCCGGTCAGGAGCAGGGCACTGCCCCAAAAAGCGCGGATGGCAACCCTCGGAACAAACCGATGGAGCGTTTTTTCTCTCAAGGCGTAATACCCGTAAACACCATAACCGATCAGTACGGGCAGAACGGGAAGAAAATATCTTCCGTGCTGGTACGTGGCCGGTAATCGGATGGCATAGAGCAATACGTGGCTGAGTGCCCACGCAAACGGCAACACAGCGGGTAACTTTCGGCAACGGATGAGAAGGATGACGGCGGCGGCTAGGAATGGAATCAGAGCGACGACGGGACCGGCCAGAAGGGGAACCCATGATTGAAAAAACCGTAGGAAAATATTCTGGGCGGTCCAGATGGAATATTCGGCGCTTTTAACGTAAAAGGTATTCGGAAATGGGAGTCTATCGAATCCGAAGTTGAACCAAAAATATAAAACCGCGGGTAAGAAACAGCCCAGGAAGAAAAGCCACAGCTTTCGCTTCATGGGGGTATAAAGTTGAATCGTGATGGAAACGCAGATAAAGAGCAGGAGCAAGAGCGCTTCGGGACGGATCCAGATTCCCGTCCCGGAAAGGATCCCCAAGAGAAACAGCGATCCCGCAGACACTGTGCTTCCATCCGGCGGAAGCGATAACGGAAAAAAAAGATAGATCATCAAAGAAACCCAGCAGCAGAATAAAAGGGTCTCCATCCCGGACAGACCGGCCCAAACAAGGTGCCATTCCCCCAAGGCAAAAACCAGGACAATGAAATATTGCTTAACCTGTATTTTTTTAACCCAAAGCATCAGAAGGATCGCATTCAGCGATAATAAGAAAATTCCCAATCCGTAACCCCAGGCGATAGTGGATAGGTGAAGCCAAAACGACGGAATTTGAAGGAAGGTCCAGAGCGGCGAGGTCGATCCCGCAGATGGCGAAGCACCCGCATAACTCCATCCGAGACCGTCGGCGAGGGATCGCGCATAGGTCTGATGAATCCACGCGTCGTCCAAAGGATATCCCCAGAGCCCGTTTCTCTTCTCCAGGAAAAGGAAAATCAGTGGGCCGATCGATCCGGCAAAAAAGATACCGAGCAAGGTTAGGATCTTTTTCATTGCAGCCTGGACTATGGCGGCGGCTCGACTGCGAACCACCGATAGACTGTATTCCCTTCCCGGTCTTCCCATACCAGTGGCAGGCGCGAGAGGGATACCGTTCCATTGTAGAACGGGAGCAGGCCGTCTGGAACGTCGGAATCCAATATGATAAATTGGACATCGAATTGATTCGCCACCGCCAGGAGTGTCGTTGGGTCGCCGTCTGGAACGGGCACCGCCTCCAATCCAGTCAACGCGTAGAAACACGGTGGATCATTCACCATAAAACGGCTGCTCGTTGCCGCGTTTCCCAAATGTCGGACTCCCGATGAATACTCCGCATTCAATCCAGTCCAATACGTCCGGGTCGGATCGCTTCCGATCACCCGTTGGTAATAAATGACACCGGTGGAGACCATGGCCAACAGAACGAAGCCAACCCCGAAGAAGGATTGCGCCGATTCAACCCTCCAGTTGCGGTAATGGCTCAACCGGGCGATGATATCGTCCAATCCCAGCGAGGCGGAAACGACCGCCAGAGGAAGCAAAGCCGCCGAAGAATGGAAGAACCCCCCCCGGGATCCCTGGAACGGATACACAATGCTCATAACGAAGAACAATAAGAAAAAATATCCGATGCCGATGGTCATTACCGGTTGTTTGCGCAGGAGATATGCTCCCCGGCAAATGAACGGAAAAAGAAAAACCATTCCCAGGACAAAAATGGCCGTTTCGGCATTCCAAAGCACGGCTATCCAACGTGCGTGGATCAGGGGGAGCAGACCTCCGGAAAAAAAACGCTCGGGGGTAAGGTCGGATGCCGGAAAATGAAACAAATCATTGTATGCGGTTAACCATAGTGCATTTCCGGTGGCGGGAGGGAATACACTCCCCAGATCGCGAAGGTTGCGTAGGTACCAAAAACCGCTGGTCAGAAAGTATCCTGCGATCGATAATAGAAGATATTTTATCCGTTGAAGCAGTTTCCCGGGGCACGCAATGAGGATCGCCAGTCCGGTAAAAGGAAGCAGCAAAATGCCATCCGCTCGGGTTAAATGCGCCAGACCGCAGAGCAACCCCGTCAGAAAGGACAAATACCAGCGTGGTTTTTCCAACAAAACCGAGAGGCTGTAAAAGGCGAGGCTGCCGACCCAAGCGAAGAGCAAAAAACTTTCCGTGTTGAGCCAATATACAGCATAAAAACCTGAAAAAATA
>JBEKLP010000106.1:0-6537 GCA_050010135.1 Anaerolineales bacterium | reverse complement strand
CGATGGCGACGAAATATTTCGAAGGGCTCGGACGGCGCAAGGAAAGCAGCGCCAGGGTGCGCATCATCCCGGAAGCCGGAGCGCTCACGGTGAATGGGAAAGCGGCCGGCGACTATTTCACCCGGCTAGGCGATCTGGAAAATGCTTTCCTGCCGATCAAGGTGGCGGGGCGCGAGAACCAGATGACGGTGACCGTGATGGTCCAGGGGGGCGGCGTGACCGGCCAGACCGAAGCCGTGCGCCACGGTGTGGCCCGGGCCCTCGTGAAGATGGACGAAACCCTGCGCCCGGTGCTGCGCAAAGAGGGTTTGCTGACTCGCGACGACCGGATGAAGGAACGCAAGAAGCCGGGTCTCAAGCGGGCTCGCAAGGCACCCACCTACACCAAGCGGTAAGAACTTTCCGCAGGGCGCGATACGAAAGGGAAATAACCACGGGCCGGGGCGTCCTTTACCCCGGCCCGTTGTTTTGGACCACGGATTTCATAGAATTATTTTTAATTATTTAAAATAATTTTCGTGTAATCCGTGTTTCATGGCTTTAATCATGTGAAAGAAGTGTTTTGTGAATTGGGAAGGAGTTGCCGCATGGCTGCACGGATAACGATCGTCGGCCTCGGCCCGGGCAGGGCCAGTTGGCTTACGCAGGAGGCGCGCGAAGCGCTTTCGGCGGCGCGCGAAGTATGGGTCCGCACCGCGCGCCATCCGACCGTCGCGGAGCTGCCCGACATCCCGTGGAAGCCGATGGATTCCTTCTACGAGCGGGAGGCGGATTTCTCCAACGTTTACCTTGCCATTGCGGAGGAGGTGCTGCGGCTTGCAGAGCGGCCGGAAGGCGTATGCTACGCCGTCCCCGGCAGCCCGCGCGTAGGGGAAGCAACCGTGGCGCAGATTGTCCGGTTGGCCGGCCAGCGTGGAAAAACGATCCGCATCGTGGAAGGGCTGTCTTTCATCGAACCGGCGCTGGGGGCGCTGGGACTGGACGCGCTGGACGGGCTGTACCTGGCCGACGCGCTGGAACTCGCATCCCGCTACCATCCGCCCTTTCCGCCGTCGGCCCATGCGCTGGTGGCGCAATTGTATTCGCGGACGCTCGCCACCGACGTCAAACTGACGCTGATGAACCAATATCCGGAGGAGCACCCGGTGCGCCTGCTGCATGCGGCCGGAACCGCCGCGGAAGAAGTGGAGGATCTGCCGCTGCACGCGATCGACCGCAGCGAAAAGATCGCGCACCTCACCGCGCTCTACGTGCCGCCGCTTACGAAGGGGGCGCTCGAGGAATTCCAGGAGACGGTGGCGCACTTGCGCGCACCCGAGGGATGCCCGTGGGACCGCGAGCAAACGCACAAGTCGATCCGCGGCAATCTGCTCGAGGAAACTTACGAAGCGCTCGAGGCGCTCGACCGGGATGACCCGGTTCATCTGGAGGAGGAACTCGGCGACCTGCTCCTGCAGATTCTGCTCCACGCCCAGATCGCCACCGAGGCGGGAGAGTTCCGCATGGCGGACGTGGTCGGCGGTGTGGACGCCAAAATCCGGCGCCGGCACCCGCATGTATTCGGCGAAGTCAAAGTCAACGGCGTCGGGGATGTGCTGCGAAATTGGGAGGAGATCAAAGCCGGGGAACGGGAGCAGGAAGGCAATGAGGACCGCGGGCTCTTCGGGGGAGTGCCGCTGGCGATGCCGGCGCTCGAACAGGCGATCGGCTATCAAAAAAGGGCGGCGCGGGTCGGATTCGACTGGCCGGAGATCAGCGGCGTGCGCGCCAAACTCGATGAAGAGCTGGGCGAGTTGGACGCGGCGGAGAATGACGAAGAACGAGAGGCCGAATTGGGGGATTTGATCTTCGCGGCGGTGAACTACGCGCGCTGGGTCAAGGTGGATCCGGAGGCAGCGTTGCGCGAAGCGAACGCGCGCTTCCGCACGCGGTTCGAGCACGTGGAAGCGGCCGCCAAGCGGCTCGGCAAACCGTTGAAGGGAATGTCGCTCGAGGAACTGGACGCGCTTTGGGAACAGGCGAAAGCCGGAGAATGAATTCCGGAGCTTATTCCTGGCGCGCATAGACCGGATTTATTGCGACGATAATTCCCCAAACGCCGCGTACACATTCAGGATTCCATATCCGTAACTATTATTGGGAACCGCGGTCTGTGAATCCTGCCCGCACAGGCAGGACGCCCCCTCGTTTTTAAACGTAGGACAATACTGTCCGATGCTCATCGGCACTGCCGTCCGCATCAGAATTTCTTCCGTGCGGTCGATGTCGCCCACCAGCGCCGGATCGGCCGACCACAGCAGCGCCACCGCCCCGGCCACGTGCGGCGATGCGGCCGAGGTCCCGAACGCGGAAGTGTACTTCCCGCCGGGAACGCTCGAGCGGACCATCGATCCGGGCGCGGTAATATCGGGCTTGATCAATCCGGATATGGGGCCTCGGCTGGAGAAGAAGGCCAGCGCGTTATTCTGATCGCTTGCGCCCACGGTGAAAACCGCGCCGGAGTTGGCAGGCGGGTCGCCGCTCGTTCCGCAGGCCGGGCCGTCGTTGCCGGCCGCCGCCACCATCATGATCCCCGCCGCCTTCAGGTTTTGAAGCGCGATGTTCAGGGTATCCGCGCGGCAGCCTTCGCGGGATGGGCAGCCCCAGGAGTTGTTGATTACGTCCGGCGCCAGGTCCGGCCGCCCGTCATGGAACGGATCGCCCCCGTGCGGAAACGGGGCGAGGAAAAATTCCATGCACGAGATGTACGCTCCGGGATTCCCGATACCGTTGCGCATGTTGCGGCAGGCGATCCATTGCGCGCCCGGCGCCATGCCGATTTGGTTGCTCTCCCCGTCGCCGCCCACCGCCAGTCCGAGCGTGTACGTGCCGTGGCCGATGTCGTCCCACGGCGCATCCGATCCGTCCCACGGGTCGTACCAGTTGTAATCGTGCTGCGCTTTGCCGCCCTCCCAGCCGCGGTATTTGGATTGCAGCGCCGGATGGGTCCAGTCCGCGCCGGTGTCGGCTCCGGCCACCACGATCCCCGCGCCGGTGACGCCCTTGGCCCATACCTGCGGCGCGCCGACGGCGGCAATGTTCCATTCCACCCCTTGACCCGGCGAATTAATCGCCATCAGATCCATCGACTCGACGTAATTCGACATGCGCACGTTCGGGTTGAGGATGACCTCCTTCACCTCGGGGCGGGCGGCGAAGGCGGGCATCTGATCGGAACGGCCTTGGACTTCGATCATATCGATCAGGTAATGCGCACGGTACTTGATCCCCAGGCGCTCCAATTCGGCCCGCGCCGGAGCTTGCACGCGTTCGGCGGTCTGGACGAGCGTTTGATATACATAACCGATCCGCTGTGTCCGGCCGGAGATAGAAGCCGCCTTTTGAAGGTCGGCCTGCTCGCGGAAGACGATCAGAAATCCATCCGCAGCGAAGCCGGGATGACCCACGGCTGTGTAGCTTATCGCCGAGCCGGCCAGAGCCAGGATGGCAAATCCGCCGGAAACGGAAAGGCGCAGAGCGATGGATTGTTTCTTCGCAGCCCAATTCGCCAAGAGACGAACGGAGAATAGGATCAGGACGAGCAGAACCATCAACCCGAGGCTCTCCACCGCCGCCGGGTGGGGGAGCGCAAATTCCATCCGCGGATCCACCCATGCGGGAAAGCCGAATTCGAACGCCGCATGGACCAGGACCGCCGGCCACAGCGACCCGCGGGCGGCAAGCTCGGTGGCGAGCAGGCCGACGGCGACGGTGTTGAAAAGGCGGAAGAGGGATGTCCAATCCCCAAGCGGGAGGATGTATCCAGGTTGCATCGCCAGGCCGATGAGCAGTCCCAGAAGAAAACCGAGCCGCGGCCGGCCCGTCGCGCGCACAAGAAGCGTGGGGATCAGCGCGCGCAGGAGCAATTCCTCGCCCGCCCCGTAGGAAAACGCCTGGACAAGCGCCGACAAAGTTTGCGGGACGGTTCCCAGCGCGCCCAGCACCAGCCACGGCAGGAGCAAAACGGCTGCGGCGCCCAGCGCCAGAAGCAGCGTGGACGCGGATGGACGGCCGAGACCGGCGGGAGCCGACCGGCGGATCGGAAGCAGCCACACCAGGAGCAAAATCGAGGTGAGGATGATCCGGATAACCGACGGCCATACCGATTGCCCGGAAAACGGCAGCCCGGCCAGAGACCAGGCCAGCAGGTAGAGGGACGTCGCCAGCAGGCCGCCCGCGATCGCGTGCAGCGGCTCCCAATTCGCGCGCTTGCGCGTGCCCAGCCACAGCGGGAAAAACACAACTGCCTGAAGCAAAAAGGAGGCGAAGGCAATGATCAGCCCGATTGCCGGCGCGGGCAGGATTCCGGGCCTGGGAACGAGCGTGAACTCCGCGAAACTTGCTGGAATATATTGGAAAAGAATCATTCCACCGATCAGCGCGAGGAAGGGCGCGAGCGCCAGCCAGCCGGCGATAAATATCCCCAATATCAAGGAGAGAATTCGGATGTTGTTGAAGGCTGGCCGCTCGTACGGTTGGGTATCGGATGACGTCATGCGAATCTCCTCGGGAAAAAGACGTGAATGCTTAATTCGGGTCTATCAGGTTGCGGAAAAACAAGAAAGATGTCATTGCGAGCGAACAAAGGGATCGAAGCCCCGGCCTCGCCCCGGGAAATGCGACTCTAGGAGAGTAGGGACCGGGGCGGGGCAATCTGGTTTTTTTCGCCGGAAAGCGCGAGTGCGGTGGCGAATCCCAACCCGCGGCTTGCGCCGGTGACAAGCGCTTTTTTATTCTTTAGGCCAAGATCCATCCCTTCCTCCTTTGCCTGACTTGCGGAATAAATCCCGGCGACGAACAGGCGGCGGGGAAACTCACCGCTCCTCGATTTGCGCGTCGATAATCTCCATATCCGGCCGGTGTGTTTCGATCCAGCGCAGCGCGGATTGGAGCACGCGTTCGTTTTGCGCGGCATCGGTGCTCACAGCCACACAGGCGACGGTGGCGACGTCATGGACATCCTGGCGTGCGATTTCGGCCGCCGCCAGGCCGAACCGACTTTTCAATTGGGAAATCAGAGGCAGGATGCGGCCGCGTTTTTCTTTCAGCGACCGGCTCCCGGGAATATTCATATCGATAACGCACGAGGTGATGTGCACGCGGGGATTCTGCTCCAGGATGGCCCGAGGGTCAAGGGACATTCGGTATAATAAACATGCGGTTCCCATGTGAGGCCAAATCTTGGGCGGAACCCTCCCTCCTTCACACTCCAATTTCCGAAAGAAAATAGTGGGAGCGAGGGGGGCAAACTGCCTGGGGTGTATCGACCTTTTTTTACGCAAGGAGGAATATGCAATTCTCTCTCGGCGCCACCCAGTCCGGAACGCCCGCAGTGGAACAGGAGGTGATTATTCTTGGTACGGGGCCCGCAGGCCTGGCCGCAGCCGTCTATGCAGCACGCGCCGATCGGAAGCCGCTCGTGCTGGCCGGGCCGGACCTTGGCGGCCAGGTGGCGCTTACCAACGCCGTCGAGAATTATCCCGGCTTTCCGGAAGGCGTGGGCGGCGGCGATCTCTTTTCGATGTTCCAGAAGCAGGCGGAGCGGTTTGGGGCGGTCGTGGATTTTTCCACCGCCAACGAGGTGGATCTGACCGTTCATCCATTCCGGATTCTGGCCGATACCGGCGAGTATCACGCCAAGACGCTGATCGTGGCCACCGGTGCAAGCCCGAGGCGGCTGGGCGTTCCGGGAGAAGACACATTGCTTGGCAAAGGCGTCTCGTATTGTGCCACCTGCGACGGGGCTTTCTTCCGGGGGAGAAACGTGCTGGTGATCGGGGGCGGGGACGGCGCCCTGGAAGAGGGAATCTTTCTTACTCGCTACGTAGCGCAGGAGACAATCGTCCACCGGAGGAACGAGTTGCGCGCCGGGACGCTGCTTCGGGAACGGGCGGAACACAATGAAAAAATCCATTTTCTGATGGAGACGGTGGTGGACGAAATCCGCGGGGAGGAAAGTGTGCAATCCGTCGCAGTGCACAGCGTAAAGACCGGGAAGCAGGACGTCTTGCCCGTCGAGGGCGTCTTCATCTTCATCGGACACGAACCGAATACCGCGTTCTTCCGCGGGAAGCTGGACATGGACTCGAAGGGATACATCCGCATCGACGACCGGATGCGGACCAGCGTGCCGGGCGTGTTTGCCGCGGGCGAGGTGGCGGACTCGGTCTTTCGCCAGATCGTCACCTCGGCCGGAATGGGCGTGGCGGCGGCCATCTCCGCCGAACGCTGGCTGGAAGAGAACAAGTAAAACCGACCCAGAACGGCTCTTGACAACATGGCCATCACGTGATAGTATCCTCTCCGTAGGATACCAGTTGGTTCACGTTGGTTGGAAGCAGAAACGATGTGGCTCACGGGAATATCCGTGGGCCATTTTTGTTCGTCCCTCCGATGGAACTGAATGAGTTCCTAACACCGTTTTTTGCCAAAAGGAGGCAAACACCATGTCTGAGCGCATCACCGGTACGGTCAAGTGGTTCAATGGCGGGAAAGGCT
>JBEKLP010000105.1:0-6548 GCA_050010135.1 Anaerolineales bacterium | reverse complement strand
TCCCGCAGGGGTGGGCCGTGCGCGGTTTGCTCCAGACGATGAACGCCGCTCCGCTGGGCGATATTTCGCTCACCGTCGCCGGGCTCCTGGTCATCAGCGCGGTCCTGTTCACCATCGGCGCGATGCGCTTTCAGAAACGGTACGCGTAGGAGGAAGCCATGATTCGAATTCTGGATATCGCCCAAAAAGATCTGCTGCAAATCCTGCGCGACCGGAAGACGTTAATGTTCCTGCTCATAATGCCGATCGCGTTCACCCTCTTCTTTTCGATTGCCTTCGGCGGAGCCGGACAGAGCAACTCGGATGCCCGCCTGCCGGTCGGGTTTCTGGATCAGGATCAGTCGGCCCTCAGCGGGGAACTTGGAAAAGTGCTCGCCGGGTCGACCGTCATCCGCCTGGATCAAAACGCACAACGCGTTCCCGCGGACCTGGATAAGCTGGTGGCGGATGAAAAACAGGCCGCGGCGATGATCATCCCTGCCGGCTATGGCCAGTCCATCTTGGACGGGACTCCGTTGAAATTAATCGTGATCACCGATCCTTCCAAGCCGACGACATCGACCGTCGAGAACGAGATCCTGATCGCCAGCCAGCGGTTGACGAGCGCGGCCCGCATCGCGCAGATCGCTGCACAGACCACCCAGGATCCGACCGCGTTTGTTTCCGCCCTCGCGGACGCGCTGGCGGCATGGCAAAACCCGCCCATCCGCCTGGATCAGACCGCAAGCGTCGCGGTGAAGGTTCAGTCCACGAATGCGATGTCGGCGGCGCACAGTTCGCCGGGGATGATGCTCCAGTTTGCCATCGCCGGGCTGATCACCGCCGCCACGGTCATCGTCGCCGAACGCAAATCGCGCTCGCTGCAACGCCTGCTCACCACGGCCACTTCCCGAGTACATATTCTGGTCGGACACTATTTGGCGATGTTCGCGCTGATCTTCAGCCAGTTCGTCGTGTTGATGCTGTTCGGTAAACTCTTCCTGGGGGTGGACTACCTGCGCCTTCCGGCGGCGACGTTGCTGGTGGCCGCGGCCGCGGCGGCGTGTATCT
This sequence comes from Anaerolineales bacterium, assembly GCA_050010135.1. GTDB lineage: Bacteria > Chloroflexota > Anaerolineae > Anaerolineales > RBG-16-64-43 > FEN-1073. The sequence goes on along the minus strand of JBEKLP010000105.1, from coordinate 5,498 downwards.
CCGCGCTCGGCTTGCTGATTGGAGTTTTCTCCAAGTCCGAGGAACAGACGATCGTGCTAGTGATGATCCCGATGTTTGTCCTCTCCGGCTTGGGCGGCGCGTGGATGCCGTTGGAATATACCGGGGCCGCGTTTCAAACGATCGGCCACGCCTCGCCGATCGCCTGGGCGATGGACGGCTTCCAAAATATAGTCATCCGCGGGCTGGGGTTCAACTCGGTCCTCATCCCGGCCGCGGTCCTTATGGGATATGCGCTGCTGTTCTTCGCGCTCGCGGTATGGCGATTCTGGTCTGCCGAGGAAAAATAGGCGGCGCAACCGGGAAAAACAATCGGCAACGGTGAGATCGTTTGACGTCGACGGGCTACGCAATTTGCGCGGCCCGTTGGATTCCTGCGACAACGGTGAAAATCAATTTTATCGGCGGCTGGATTGATTGTGGAGAAACCGGAAAATGCGGGTGCCCGCGATTAGATCACGATAAACAACAAATACACCAAACCGATCAAACTGAACTTATTCCACCACCGGATTTTTTTCGCGGCTGCATAGAGCCACAGGCAAAGAATCAATCCGCAGGCCAGGCGCACGATTCCGAGCGGTTCCCGGAACGTGGAGAAGGGGGCGAAGGCGATCATCACCGCGTTGACCAGCAGGAGCCAGCCTTCCGCGCAGGTTTGTCTCCGGATGAGATCCGTCAGCGGCGCCCACAAGCCGTAGACGGCGGGGATCAACAAGCCCGGCAGGTAGACGGCGAAGAGCGCTGCAAAGATGCGAAGGTTCACCCCTGCAACGAGAAACAGACCGGCGAAGGGGATCCATTCGAAGGGCGTCGCCCCCGCGCCGCCGCTTCCCAATCCCGGCGATCCGAACACCGCCCAAAGCCAAACCTGCAGCCCGAGATACGGAACCAACGCAAGGGCGATCCACGCGGCTTTACCGATCTTGCCTTGCAGAATCAACCATACCGCCCATCCCAGCAAAAAGGGAACCACGGTCTCTTTGGAGAGCATCGCCAGGGCAAGCAGCAGTGCCGCGGGGACGGTCCGCCGGTCGAGTTGGGGACCCGCAATCCGCAAGGCGATCACAACCAGGAGTAGGGCCAGCGGCTCGGATAGATCCAGGCGCACGCCTAGGATCAAACCGAACCACAATCCAAAAACAAGCGCCCCCCAGCGGCTGGCCCCGCGCTGGGCCAGGAGCTCGCCGGTCAAGGAACATAGCACGGCCAGACAAATGAGATTGACCCCGACCAACGTCCAAGGGATGGCCTCCGCATTTCCCAAGGCGAGGAACCGCGCCAGCATCGGGTACAGGATGTGCTGGTAGCGGTATGCCGGAACGTCGAGGTGCGGTGCCACCCGTTGCGGGTTCGGATCGAGCGCGATGTAATAATTGAACTGCCCGTCGTACCCCTCCGTGCCGGAGGGATCGAGAGCGCTAAACCGCGTGCCGATATTGGCAAAAATCCGCGGATCGCTTCCCTGCGTGAAGAAAACCCACCCAAGGTACCCCGCCACCAAACAGGTGGCGACCAGCGCCGGGGCTAATCGCGCGAGGTTACGCATGCTTTATTTTTTCGGTTTAACCTGGGAAACCAGTTCGAAGAATTCCTGCCACTCTTCGCGGAAGAAATGCAGCGTTGCCGTTCCCAGTTCCACGTTCCACGTCGTCTCGCCGTCGGGCTCTTCCGCTGTGTAGATCATATAATTTTCCGTCTCGGCGAGAGTCTCGGTGCGAATCTCAGGAGAATCGGGCATGGCTAACCTCCGTCGTTTCTTGGATGTCGGACCGTCCGCCTTTTTAGGCCGGGACCGGTCGGTGCGGACCCTGAAGTTTGCCCAGCGGATGGCGGATCCGGCCGTTCGAAAATCCACAACTGTCCGTCCCAGTCCTGCGTGAAGCCGGCGCGCCGGGCGGCATCGGCCGCGGCGGGATGATCCGGCATCGCCCAGGCCAGCCGGGCTGCGCCGGAAAGTCCCGCGAGGCGCCGCGCCTGCCCCAGCATCGCCGCCAACTGCGTCGCCGGGGAAAGAACCGCCGCGATTTCCAAACTCGGCTCGCTCTCGTGATCTGAATCATAAAGCATCAGGACTGCGGCCCGGTTTTTCCACCACCAGGCGCGACCGCGCTGGATGAATTCCCGCATCCGGTCCTCCGTCAGGCGGCTCCATCTCCAGCTTGTGTTGACCAAGCCGGATACGCTTCGGTTGTAGGCAGATTTCTTCGAGAGCGCGACTGCGGCCGGGGCATCCGCCTCGGTGATCAATTCGAACGCGCTTTCCCCGCGATCCTTCGGCGAAGCGGCCATAATCCGGAAGGTCTCGATGGGATGGAATCCCAGCCGGTCGCATAAGTGGTGGACTTGCACGTTCTCCGAAGAAGTGGCCAGCCGGATCATGCCGCCCCCGCGCTCCTTCCATTGCCCCAGCAGATATTCAAAAAGTAGCGAGCCGATCTTCATCCCCTGAAGATCCGGATGTACCCGCAATCCTTCGATCCACCACTCCCCCGCAACCAACCGGGTCAGTTTGCCGATTCCCACAACTTTCCCGTTCCGCTCGGCTGCAGCCAGAATTCCCACGCGGTCGGCCAGCCACTCGCTCCACACTTGCGGGATGTAATCATGCCCTTCCCACGTTCGCGCGGTCATGTCTAAAACGTCCTGCTTGTCGGATTCCTTCGCCGGGCGGCAGCCGACCACCCTGCCCGCAGGAAGCTCGGCTCCGCGCTCATCCTGTTCCGGCCAGGGCGGCAGGCTGAGAAGTTTCGCGCGGATATAGTCTCCAAACAAACGCAATGTGGCGATGATCGGTCCGTGTAGTAGAAGGCCCGGAAGCCCCAACAAAACGACTCCGATCAGCGCGCCGACGATCATGATCACGGGGTGAATTCGGAGCCGGTCGCCCATGATCCGCGGGATGAGGATGTATCCTTTGAGTTGCTGCATCGTCCCGGCGATCGCCGTCACCACGACGGCGTACACGATCGGCGAGAGACCGAACCAGTTGGACGGCTGGAAAAAGGCGACGAAAAAAATGATGATGCCGATCACGTTTGCGCCGATGACCGGTACGAATTCCGTCAGGGTCGCTATCACGCCGAGGATCAATGCGTATCGGACGCCCAGCAGCGCCGTCAACGATCCGATCGTCACCCCCATGATCAAGCAAAGCAGCAACTGCCCGCGAAGGAAAGCGTCCCAGATCGGGCCGAGTTCCTTCAACAGCCGCCGGGCATCCGGCCGGGAACTTTCCGGCACGAGCTGCAGTAACCCGTTTTCCAACGCGTCCATATCATGCAGCAAGTATAGGGCGATGATGAAAACGAAAACGGTCCATCCCAGAAAGGAAGCCACGCCCGACGCAGCGCCGGCCATCCAACGGGTAAACTGCCCGATCCAATCCCGCGCGGTAGGCAGCAGGGCGGTGTTTATCGTGGAAAGATCGAAGGTGAACGGGCCGATTGTCACCGGATGAGCGGCGAAGGTGTTGATCCAGCCCGGCATCCCGTTGATAAATGCCATCGTCGCCGCCAGCATGCCGGAGAGCTGTTGCTGCAGGAGCAGGCCCGCCCCGCCGAGCAGACCGACCAGCAGTAGGAATAGGATGCTGTAAAGGATGAGTGCTGCAAATACGCGCGAAATCCGCAGGTGTCCTGAAAGCGCGGTGACAAGGGGGTTGAGCAGGTAGGCCAGGATGACAGACATGATCAGCGGCATGATCAGGACCTGGAACCGGATCAGAAAGGATCCGACTACCGCCAGGATGGCCAGCATGACGATGAATTTCGTATTGTTGGACCAGCGCGGGGAGTTATCCATCGATGAAAATCCGGACGGATTGCCCGTCACCCGTTGACGGGCAGAGTATTGAAAACCCGCCGGCCAATTTGGCCGGCGGGATGAAGATTATCGCCTTGGCCCGCCGCGGTGCTCGCCGCCTTCGTGCCCACGCCCGCTGCTCGGACGCCTCCCGCCGGGTCCGCCGCGTGATCCGCCGGACGGTCCGCTGCGGCTGCCGCCGGAGGGCTTCCGGTCGTGTTCGGCGGCTTCCTCGACGGTCCATCCTTCCAGCACCGCGGTGCGTGAGAGGCGCACTTTTCCTTCCGGATCGATGCCCGTCACCATCACGGTCAGCTCGTCGCCGATTTTGGCCACGTCTTCCACCTTTTCCACACGGGTGGAATCCAGCTGGGAGATATGCACCAATCCGTCGATGTTGGGTAGGATTTCGACGAATGCGCCGAAATCCGCCACGCGCACCACTTTTCCGGTGTAGATGCGTCCGACCACCGGAGTTTCGGTGAGGCTTTCCACGCGCCGGCGAGCTTCCGCCGCGCTCGGTCCGTCGACCGCCGCGATGTACACCCGGCCGTCGTCCTCGATGTCGATCTTGACCCCGGTGTCCTCCTGGATTTTGCGGATGACCTTGCCGCCGGGGCCGATCACCGCACCGATTTTCTCAGGGTCGATCTTCAGGATGGTTATGCGCGGGGCGTGTGCTTTGAGGTCCGGCCGCGGGGCGGGGATGCACGCGCGGATCACTTCCAGCACCTGCAGTCTCGCTTCGCGCGCCTGAGCCAGGGCCTCTTCCATGATCATCGGGGTCACCCCTTTGATCTTGATGTCCATTTGCAACGCGGTAATGCCTTGGGCAGTGCCGGCCACCTTGAAGTCCATGTCGCCGTGGTGGTCTTCCACGCCCTGGATATCGGTCAGAATAACGTACTTCTCACCTTCCTTCACCAGGCCCATGGCGATCCCCGCCACCGGAGCCTTGATCGGCACGCCGGCGTCCATCAGCGCCAGGGTCGAGCCGCACACGGACGCCATCGAGGAGGAGCCGTTAGAGGAGAGCACTTCCGAGACGACCCGGATAGTGTAGGGGAATACCTCCTGCGGAGGCAGGACCGGAATCAGCGCGCGTTCCGCGAGCGCCCCGTGCCCGATTTCGCGCCGCGAGGATCCGCGCAAGGGTTTGACCTCGGCCGTGCTGAACGGCGGGAAGTTATAGTGGTGGAGGTAGCGCTTTTCGTCGATCGGAGACAACCCGTCAAGCTCCTGCGCGTCGCGCGGTGTGCCGAGCGTGGTGAAGGAAAGCACCTGGGTTTCCCCGCGCGTGAAGAGTCCCGAACCGTGCGCCCGCGGGCTGAAATCGATCTCTGCTGAAAGCGGACGGATCTGTTTCGGGTCGCGCCCGTCGGTACGCTGGTTGGACCGCAGGATGTGCGAGCGCACTTCGGTGCGGTATAGATCGTAGAAGGCCTCGCGCAGATCGGCTTCGGCCATGTCGGCGTCGTTTTCAAAACCCGCCAGCACTTCGCCTTCGATCGCGTCGAGAACCGCCTGGCGCTCGGCCTTATCCAACTCATCGCGGAAAGCCTGGGCCAGACGCCCGCCGACCTTCTGCGAAACGGCTTCGCGGACTTTATCGGCCAGAACGAAATGGACGTAATCGCGCTTGGGCTTGCCGGCTTCGGCGGCCATTTTTTCCTGCG
>JBEKLP010000104.1:0-6597 GCA_050010135.1 Anaerolineales bacterium | reverse complement strand
ACCGCCTCGTGGGTTCTTCCCATCGCATCGACGCAAAGCCCGGCGTGGGATGCCGCCATGCGGAGAACCGCAACCTCCACCCCGCCCGCTTTTCCCCGCCGAAGCAAATCCTCGGCGAGGGTTAACCCCGCTTGATAATCCCCTTTGCAGTAGGCCAGCCACGCCCGGCTCGCCTGCAAGCTGTGGAGACGTGATGGGTTTTGCGAGCGCTCCAGTCCCAACCCCGCGATATCCAAATATTCTGCAGCCCGCTTATAGTCTCCGGAAGTGGCGTACGACATACCTGCGCACCCAAAAAGCGTCGGGACTTCGAGACGGACCGGATACAAAGACCGGGCCCAATCCTGCAAGGTTTGAAATCGGCCTGACTCATAATATTTTAGAACATTCTCTTCCGCCAATTTCGCAGCGAGGGAATAATTCTCCGCCTGGATCAGGTAGGAAAAAGCCACCTCGGGGAATCCGTTTTTAAGATTCCATTCGGCGGATCTTTCCAACAGGATCTTATATCTCGAGGGTTCCCGCTCTTGAAGCGTGCTTCGCAGGAATTCCTGGAAGAGGTTATGGAAGCGGTATGTTGGTTGCTCCTGCTCGGAAGCAACCACGAACAACCGGCGCGAATCCAGTTCGCTAAGCATCGAACGGCTGTCCTTGCGTTCCAAAACAAAATCGCACACGAACGGATCCATTTCATGCAAGACCGAAGCTTCCAGCATGAAGCGGCGTAGAAGATCGGGCTGCTGCTCCAGAACTTCACTGGCCAGGAAGTGATACACCTGGTCCCGTCCGGCTATCCCCCCGCCGAGAGGAAGACCCTTCCACAACAAATGACTGCTGAGAAGGATTCCGGTCACCCATCCCTCGTTGGAGGCCGCCAGCGTTTCCGCTTCCGCCTTGGGAAGCGAGATGTGGTTGCGGACCACAAACAATTCCTGTGTTTCGGCGGGGGTGAACCGCAAATGCTCTTCGCTGAAACCGGCCGCTTGTTGCAGGGCGACAAGCGGTGTAATTCGCAGGGCGGGAACATGGCGGCTGATCAGGAGCAGATGCAATGCGGGCGGAAGTTCATGGAGGAACGCGTCCATCAATTCCAGGACCGGCGCGGAATCTTCGATCAGGTGGAAATCGTCGATCACCAAAACCGTAAAATCAGAGAGCACCCGGTCCAAGGCGCCAGCTAAAGCCGATCCGAGCGCATCGGGTTTTTCCGCAACGGTGGGCATCCCGATGAACGCAGAGGATGGACTTTCCCAATCTTTTATAGCGAATTGAAATGCCGTCAGGAGATTTTCGCAAAATACCGCGACATCGCGATCGCTTTCCTCCAATTGCAGCCAGGCGACGGCAAAATCCGCTGACCGGGCAAATTGGCCGGCCAAGGTTGTCTTTCCGTAGCCGGGCGCCGCGCAAATTAGAGTAATTTTTCGAAAAATGTTGGTTTGGATGGCTTCCAGCAGCCGGAACCGTTCCAATTCTCCTTCGAGGGGTTTGGGAGGGAAAAACCGAGCCTGTTGTCTCGGGGGAAGTAAAGTACCCGCCACATAAAATATTGTACCCCCAATTAGTTCCAGTCCCTCCGACGTTTCTCCCAAATGGTCGGATATAATCCCTGCCAAGAGTATGAATCCTTCCATCCATGCCACTCTGTTTTCCATCGACGCCCGCGCTCCGGATCCGGGGATAATTCAACGCGCCGCGGAATGTCTGATCCGCGGTGGGCTGGTCGCATTTCCGACCGAAACGGTCTACGGATTGGGCGGACACGCCTTCGATGCGGCCGCCGTGAGAAGGATATTCATGGTTAAACAACGGCCGCCCTCCGATCCGTTGATCGTCCATCTCGCTTCCGCAGACGCGCTTCTGCAAGTCGCCTCCGAAGTGTCTCCGCTAGCAAAGATCCTGGCAGAACGATTTTGGCCCGGGCCGCTGACCTTGCTGCTTCCTAGGCGGGCTTCCCTTCCACTCGAGGTCTGCGCCGGCCTCTCTACAGTGGCCGTCCGCGTGCCGTCGCATCCGGTTGCCCAAGCTCTGCTGCAGGCCTCGGGAATTCCGATCGCGGCGCCGTCTGCCAATCGTTTCGCCCATACCAGCGCGACATTGGCCGCGCATGTCGCGGCCGACCTGGGAGACCGGATCGATATGATCCTCGACGCAGGTCCAACCCATTGGGGGGTTGAATCCACGATCCTCGATCCGCTGCAGACGCCTCCCGTTCTGCTGCGGCCGGGCGGAATTTCACGGGAGGAACTCGAGTCGGTTGCCGGGCCGGTACGAGTCGCATCCCCCGGCGAGCGGATCACCGCTTCTCCGGGCCGTCAACCCCGCCATTACGCTCCGAATGTTCGCTTGGTATTATGCCCCGGCGAGACCCCGGAGGAGATCCTTGCTTCCATCCAGGATAATGTCGGTAGGATTTCCGACAACGATCTGCGGATCGGATTGCTCGCCGTCACGGAGGTCTGCTCCCGGATCGATCGCAACATCATTCCCTTTATCATCCGGGATCTGGGTTCCATGGAAGATTTGCGTCAAATCGCGCGCAACCTGTTTGCCGATCTGCGCGAGCTGGAAGCCGAAGGAGTGGATATTATCCTTACCCACCACTTCCCAACCGAAGGCCTCGGCGCCGCAATCAATGATCGACTGAACCGGGCCGCCCAGGAACCGTTCTTTTAACGTCTCTCTTCCCACCCTCGCTTGGCTCGCCCCGGCTCCCCGCTTCCCCCGCTATGCGAGGGCAAGCGTGAGGGCTCCCCATCATGGGAAGAGGAATCAGGGAGAGGTTGGTGTAAAATAATATTTGTAAATCCATATCATCCACCTGACGCGTACCTGCTTATTCGGGAAACCACCGCCCGGCCAAAGGAGGGGACATGCCGCTCTTGGACGAATCCACCCGGACCGAAGTGCAAAAGATCCTGGAAGAAATGGACCAGCCGGTTCGGCTGATCATGTTCACCCAGGGCCACGGCGGCGTTCCGGAATGTCATACATGCGCGGAAGACAGGGAATTGGCGGAAGAGATCGCATCGCTTAACGGAAAGATCCGACTGGAGGTCCGCGACTTCGTGGCGGATGAGGCGCTCGCGGAAAAAATGGGGGTGGATAAAATTCCGGCCCTCGCCCTGTTGAACGACGGCCCCACCCCGCGGGATTACGGGATCCGCTTGTACGGTATCCCCGCAGGTTTTGAATTCAGCACCCTGATCGAAGATCTTCTGCTGGTGAGCAAGCAACAGCACGGGTTGACCGCCAACACCCTGGACCAAATTTCAAAGATTCACGAACCGGTGCACATCCAGGTGTTTACCACCCCTACCTGACCGCACTGTCCGCGGGCCGTGCTGCTCGCGCACAAGCTGGCTCTGGCCAACGACATGATCCGGTCGGATATGGTTGAATGTATGGAATTCCCCCACCTGGTGAACCGTTACATGGTGAGCGCCGTTCCGCTGATTGTGATCAACGAAGTGCTGCGCATCGAGGGCGCCTATCCAGAGGAGGCGTTCGTGGAACGGCTGATGACTGTAAACGACCCCTCGGCAATGGCACAACGCAAGTGGATCTGGGAAAGCCATCTCCCGAAAAATTCCTGACCGGGGAACCGACTGAAGGCAGGCTGCCACGCCCGGATTCTTCCGTTGGATCTAGAGAGTGGATTTCCGTCCTCCAAGCCGGGGATTGGTATCTGATTGACCCGCTGGACGAAGCGGGGTAGCATCGGAAATACCATGGTAACGATCCTTCGATTGAACTATCCACCCGCGCTGGTCAGCCGGCCGGTTGTGTCCAACCTGATCAACTCCTTCGGGTTGGAGGTGAACATCCTCCGGGCCCAGCTTACCCGTGAGGAAGGTTGGTTGATTCTGGAAATCGGCGGCGATCCGGTAAAAATATCCGCGGCGACGGAATGGCTGACCAACCAGGGAATCGAACTGGTGGAAAACCCCGAGTTGGACGCCATCGAATAGACGATGAGATATCTGATCCTTAATGCGGATGACTATGGACTGACACCGGGTGTCAGTCAGGGAATCCGCTACGCCTTCGCCAGCGGGGCGCTATCCTCCACAACCGCGATGATGAATTTGCCGGGAACCGCGAGCGAGGTGGATCTCGCCAAGCGGGATACGCCCGGTTTACCCATCGGCATACATCTCTGCCTTACGGTAGGGAGTCCGATCACACCACCTGAAAAGATTCCAACCTTGGTCGACGGAGAAGGCCGATTCCTCTCGCGGTCGGAATTCTTCGAGCGCTTGGATATCGTTTCGCCGGAGGAAGCGGGGCAGGAATTCCGCGCCCAGATCGAAACACTGTTGGCGCTAGACGTATCCCCGGATCACCTCGACAGCCACCATTTTGTTTCTTACCTAACCCCAAGGATCCTGGAACAAACTCTCCATCTGGCGGAGGAATACCATCTTGGAATGCGTCCGCCGGTTGGTTGCGACGGCTCGATTTCGTATCTTTTCCCCGGATTGCCGGAAACAATAACCAGATTTCTTGACCAGGAAGCCGTCGCAATGATCCACCGGTCGCCGGTCCGGACCGTTGATCGGTTATACATAACCCTCTATGACAAGACCGCCACATTAAAAAATCTGTTGAGGATTTTGGACGACCTTCCAGATGGCTGGAACGAGATCATGTGCCACCCCGGATTGGCGGATGCCGCGTTGCGTAAGATTAGCGACTATGCGGAAGAGCGCGGTTATGAACTTTCACTCCTGTCCGAGTCGGATCTTCCCGGGATGCTCGTTTCCCGAGGGATTCATCTTAGTGGCTACGCGCAACTCAATGTCTGAACCTCTTTCGCGGTCAGATGAAATATATCCTGACCTTCGACCCAAGCCAACCCGGCAAGGTTTACGCGCGCATCTGCGTTGGGCGTCGGCGAACGCATTCTCCAAACTTATGCGACTGGCATTTCATCTGCTGTATTACCCGCTGGCTTTTACCTATGATGCGGTCGCCTGGACCGTCTCCGGAGGAGAGTGGGCGGACTGGAGGAGATCCGTATTTCCCTATTTGCTCCCCGGTCGGATTCTGGAACTGGCGCACGGGACCGGAACGCTGGCGCTGGAGATGACCGATCGGGGATTCACCGTCGCCGCCATCGATCTCTCTCCGGCGATGGGTAAGATCGCCTTAATGAAAAAACGAAAATGGGAGGCCCGACACGCCCACCGCGGGTCCAGCCGTTTGTCGGACCCGGCGGCGGGTCTTGTGCTGGTGCGGGCCGACGTCAGCCAACTGCCTTTTCAAAAAGAATTCTTCTCCAGCGCTGTTTCCACCTTCCCAGCGGAATTTATCTTTAATCCCCGAACGCTTCATGAGGTTTACCGTACATTGCGCCCGGGAGGACGGTGGATCATCCTTCCCGCCGCCTATCCGGAATGGATCGCAAGCCGTCTGCTGCCGGAATCGAAAAAACCTTCGTCCCGCGATTTCCTTTCAATCTTCGCCCGGCATTTGGAAGCGGCCGGTTTCTCGGTGCGCACCGAAATTATCCGCAGGCCGCACAGCCGGGTGATGCTCATCCTGGTGGAAAAAAAATAGCGTACCTCAAACCGCGAATGTTCGCCGCGGAAGGACGCGTTGCCTATTAAGCCGAGGCCTCCCTGCGGATCGGAGGAAATCCGCAGGGAGGCCGAATCGTTATCCGAAAGAGGGTCCGGAGCGGCTAGGGACGGTTGGACTTCAGCCGCAGGAATGCCGGTAATTCGTGTTCATCTTCCGCGTCGGCCATCCCCGAATAAGCGGGCATGGACGACCGCACCGAGACTTCCATCGGGACGACGCTCGGAATACGCCGCGCCGCTGCAGCCGTGCTGGCCATCACCGGCGAGGCCGGCAGCGTCATTTGCGATGGCTTCTGCTGTGGATTGGGCCGTACCAGAATGCGGTCGAGCTTGCGGGTCATGGCCGGCTTCTCGAACCCGGTGGCAATCACGGTGATGCGGATCTCGTCGCCCATGCTCGGATCGACAACCGCTCCGAAGATCAGGTTCACGTCCGGATGCGAGGTTCCCTTGATGATCGCCGCCGCCTCGTTAACCTCGAACAGGCTCAAGTTCGGACCGCCAGTGACGTTGAAGATCACGCCGCGCGCTCCGTCGATGGTGATGTCCAAAAGCTGGCTGGAGATCGCCTGTTCGGCGGCCTTGCGCGCGCGCTCTTCTCCCGAGGCGCGGCCGACCGCCATCAGCGCCGCGCCGCCTTCCATCATAATCGTGCGCACGTCGGCGAAATCGAGGTTGATCAGTCCCGGGATGGTGATGAGCTCCGAAATCCCCTGCACGCCCTGGCGTAATACGTCGTCCGCGATCCGGAATGAATCCTGCAGGCTGGCCCGTTTCTCGGTGAGCTGCAGCAACCGGTCGTTGGGGATCACGATCAGCGTGTTGACCTGCTCTTTTAACCGGGCGATGCCTTCCTCGGCGGCATGCGCGCGTCGGTTGCCCTCGAAGGTGAACGGCTTGGTGACCACACCGATCGAGAGAGCGCCCACTTCCTTGGCAATCTGGGCTACGATCGGCGCCGCGCCGGTGCCCGTTCCGCCGCCCATCCCCGAAGTGATGAAGACCATATCCG
>JBEKLP010000103.1:0-6704 GCA_050010135.1 Anaerolineales bacterium | reverse complement strand
GTCCTGAGCGGCGAATAACTCCCACGACGGAAAGGATACCACCCTAACGGGAATTCCTTCCAGCGCCAGCTTTTTGGCCGCTTCGAGGATCAAATGGACTTCCGATCCGGAGGCCATCAGAATTGCGCGGGGTGTACCGCCCTGTGCCTCCCATAAAACGTAAGCCCCCATTCGGGTTCCCTGCGCGCTTTGATTTTCCTTCTGGTCCAGCACCGGAACCCCTTGCCGTGTCAGGATCAGCGCCGTTGGCCCGTTTCTTCTGGTTAAAGCGATCTGCCAGGATTCGACGGTTTCGTTGGCGTCCGCCGGGCGCAGCACCACCAGATTGGGGATCGCCCGCAACGCTGCGAGATGCTCCACCGGCTGATGGGTCGGCCCGTCCTCGCCCAGGAAGATGCTGTCGTGCGAGAACACCCACACGCACGGCAGGTGCGAGAGCGCCCCGACCCGAATCGCGCCCCGCATGTAATCCGAAAACACCAAGAACGTGGAGCCGAACGGGATAAATCCGCCATGCAGCGCCACCCCGTTGCAGATGGCGCCCATCGCGTGTTCCCGCACTCCGAAGTGAATCGTCCGGCCGGAATATCCCCATCCGCCTGCGACTTCTCCTTCAACCTTCCCTTTCCCGTCGTCCGGGGATTCAAAATTACCTTCGGTCTTCAACCAGGCAAAAGTGGAAGGCGCCAGATCCGCCGATCCGCCGATGAGCTCCGGTAGGACGGCGCCCATTTTTTGCAGCACTGTTTCGGAAGTCTTGCGGGTTGCCGGGCTCCCATCGGAGGGGGAGAACGATGGCAATTGATCTTCCCACTTTTCCGGAAGCGTTCCCGCCATCCTGCGGCGGAACTCTTTGGCCTCCTGGGGATACTCTTTTTCATATCGCTGGAGAAGGCCGTTCCATTCTTTCTCCAGCCGCGCCCCATCCGCCACGCTCCGGCGGTAGAAATCCAAAGCTTCCGCGGGAATAAGGAACATCGGATCCTGCGGCCAGCCCAGATTCTGCTTGGCGGCGCGAAGTTCCTCCACCCCCAGCGGCGAACCGTGCGCCTCGGAAGAATCCTGCTTGTGCGGCGCGCCGTATCCGATATGCGTCCGCACGCGGATCAGGGACGGCTTGCTACTCTGCCCGCGCGCCGCGGTAAGCGCCCGTTCGACCTCCGCCGTATTGTTGCCATCCTCCACGGAATATGTCTGCCAGCCGTAGGCACGGAACCTCGCGGAGACGTCCTCCGTAAAGCTCAATTCCGTCGAACCGGAAAGCAGGACGCGATTGTCGTCGTAGAGCACGACCAGGCGGCCGAGCCCGAGGTGACCCGCGAGGGAACACGCTTCGGAGGAAATCCCCTCCGACATGTCGCCGTCGCCGGCGATCACGTACGTGTAATGCTCCACCAACGGAAAACCGGTGCGGTTGAATTGCGCCGCCAGATTATTTTCGGCAATGGCCATGCCCACGGCGTTGGAAATTCCCTGCCCGAGCGGACCGGTGGTGGCTTCCACGCCCGGCGTCAACCCCACCTCCGGGTGTCCGGGAGTCCGGCTGCCCCACTGGCGGAAACGTTTTATTTCGTCGAGCGGGAGATCGTATCCCGTCAGGTGCAGCAGCCCGTACAGAAGTGCCGAACCGTGCCCCGCCGAAAGCACGAACCGGTCGCGGTTGGCCCACCGGGGGTTGGACGGGTTGTGCCGCAGCACACGGGTCCAAAGCGTATACGCCATCGCCGCGGCGCCCATCGGCATGCCCGGATGGCCGGAATTCGCCGTCTGGACCATATCCGCGGCGAGGAACCGTAGCGTGTTGACGAAAAGGGATTCTTGCTGGAGAGATGGTTTATTTTCCATCTGCGAAAATGATCCTTTCGCGAACTTTTTTGACGATAGACCATCGACCATAGACGATAGTTGATCGTCGGTTGTCTACATACAATCGCCTAGGAACTATCGGCGATGGTCCATGGTCGATGGTCAATAGCCCAAGGAACTCTCTTATGCGGCAACCTTAATCGGTCCCTAACGTGCTCCCGCGAGTGAATTCACGCTAACGCATTCGTATTTTACACCACGTCTCAGTCTTCCCGGAATAACGCCTTCGCGGCTCGGACTCCGTCACCCAATCGCATTTCGGGTAGAATAATCATCGGATCAACATGGAAATCCCCCACGATCAAATAGTTATCGGCGATTGCCGCGAGGTTCTTCCCTCCTTCCCGGCCGGATCGGTCGATCTGGTTTTTGCCGATCCTCCCTACAACCTCCAACTCCGGCAGGAACTCTACCGGCCCAACAGTTCGCGGGTGGACGGCGTCGACGACGAATGGGACCGGTTCGATTCCTTCGAAGCGTACGACCGCTTCACGCGCGAGTGGCTGGAAGCTTGCCGCCGGGTGCTCAAACCCACCGGGTCGCTGTGGGTGATCGGCACCTATCACAACATCCATCGCGTGGGCGCTATTTTGCAGGATCTCGGCTATTGGATCCTCAATGAAATCGTATGGATTAAATCCAATCCGATGCCGAATTTCCGCGGCGTGCGCTTCACCAACGCGCACGAGACGCTGCTGTGGGCGGCCCGCGAACGCGGCGCCCGGTACACCTTCCACCACCACGCGATGAAATCGCTTAACGAGGAATTGCAGATGCGGTCGGATTGGATTCTACCCGTCTGTTCCGGGAAGGAACGGTTGCGTCTGGACGGCCGCAAAGTGCATTCCACCCAGAAACCGGAGTCGCTTTTGTACCGCGTCATCCTTTCCAGCACGAATCCCGGCGGGCTTGTGCTGGATCCGTTCTTCGGAACCGGCACAACCGGCGCCGTGGCCAAACAGCTCGGCCGGCATTGGATCGGTATCGAAAAAGATTCCTCCTACGCCAAAGCTGCAACCCATAGAATCGAAACAATCCCCGCCGTGGATCGGACGCCGGAATATTATTCCACCCCCGATCCCCGCCGGCGCGCGCGTATTCCCTTCGGCCGGCTGCTGGAAGCGGGGTTACTCTCGGCGGGCGACGCGCTGCGCTTCGGCGCAGAAGGGAAGGAGAAAGCTCGGATCTGCGCGGACGGTTCGCTTTCCTGGAAGGGCAAGCGCGGTTCGATCCACCAGATCGCCCGGGCGCTTCGCGGCGGGCCCTGCAACGGCTGGGATCATTGGTATGCGCTGGACCGCCGCACCGGTCGACGCGTTTCCATCGACCGGCTGCGGGAACAAATCCGCAAATCGGATAAAAAGTAACGACACTTTCCGGATGGTAAAAATTTTTTCCGTGAGTCATGGGATTATTACGGCGGGAGGAAATCGAAAGCCAACCTAACCTTCCGCCCGATTTCCTACCGGGAACAAGATTGCAGAAAATATCTCCTTCCCCTTTCCCATAATGGGAAGGGGGGAGGAAAGTAGAGGTGGGGGGCTGGGTTGGTGGTAGTCATTTTATTTTTCAAAGAGGCAGCTCATGGAAAAAGGCTCCGCTCTCCCGAAATGGTCTCTTAAGGAATTATTCCCGTCCCCCGACGGCCCGGAAATCCAGCGCGCCTTCAAAGAATTGAACAAGCGCGTGGCCGCGCTCGAAAAGCAACGGCGCCGGCTCACGCCGCGGATATCACCCGCGGCGTTTCTCGCGCTCTTGAAAGAACTCGAGCTGACTCGCGCGCTGGCGCGCCGCGTAGCTTCGTTTGCGGAACTATTCTTTTCAGAGAACACTCAGGATCCCGTTGCGATGACGTTCTACGGCAATACCGAGCAGCGATTGGCGGAACTGGAAAACCGTTTGTTGTTTTTCTCGACCTGGTGGAAAGATCTGCCCAAGGCGGCTGCGCTGCGCCTGCTCGCGCGCTCCAGCCCATACCGGTACTTCCTGGAACAAATGCGGCGCTTCCGCCCCCATACGCTCCCGGAAGGGGAAGAGAAGGTCATCAATCTCAAGAACGCCACCGGATCCCATGCGCTGGTCAACCTCTACAATTCCATCACCAACCGGTATCAATTCGAATTGGATGTGGATGGTCAAAAGAAGTCGCTTACGCGGGGCGAACTGACGGTCTATACCCGCTCGGCGGACGCCAATCTGCGCAAAGGTGCCTACCAATCGCTCTACCGCGTGTACGGCCAGGATGCGCCGATCCTGGGCCAAATCTATTCCACACTCGTCCGCGATTGGCGCAGCGAGAATATCCGCTTGCGGAAGTTTTCCACCCCCATCGCGGCCCGAAATCTCGCCAACGACCTCCCCGATAAAGTGGTCCGCCTCCTGTTGAAGGTATGCCAATCCAACGCCGCTGTCTTCCAACGCTTTTTTACGCTAAAGGCGCGCACCCTGGGACTGCCGCGGCTGCGCCGTTACGACATTTACGCTCCCGTCGCCGCCTCCGAAAAAAAGTACGAATTCAACGAAGCCTGGAGTCTCGTGCGGGAAAGCCTCGCGCGGTTCGATCCCTCTTTCGCGGATCTTGCCGGCAGGGTGCTGCGTGAAAACCATTTGGACGCCGGGGTTCGTCCCGGCAAACGAGACGGGGCGTTTTGCTTGAGCCCCTTGCCCTCGCTCACTCCCTGGGTCCTGACAAATTATCAAAGCCGCGTATACGACCTGGCCACGCTGGCCCACGAGTTGGGGCACGCCGTGCATTCGCTTCTGGCCTCGGAGAATCCCCTGCTGGCCTACGAACCCAGCTTGCCGCTGGCCGAGACCGCGTCCACCTTTTCGGAAATGCTGCTGGTGGACAGCCTATTAAAAGAAGAAAACGATGGCGCGGTGCGCCGCGATCTGCTCTTCCGCCAGATGGACGATGCCTACGCCACGATCATCCGGCAGGCGTTCTTTGCGCTGTTCGAAGTGGAAGCGCACGATCTGATCGGTCAAGGCGCCTCGGTTGAGGATCTGAGCAATCGATATTACGCCAACCTGGAAAAGCAATTCGGCGGTGCGGTCGAGGTCAGCGAGGAATTCCGCTGGGAATGGGTGGCCATCCCTCACTTCTATGAAGTTCCCTTTTACGTATACGCCTACGCCTTCGGCCAGCTGCTCGTCCTGGCGTTGTTCCATCAATACAAAACGGAGGGATCCACCTTCATCCCGCGCTTTCAGCGGATCCTCTCCGCGGGCGGATCGGCCAGTCCGTCGCGCATTCTTTCGCGGGCGGGGATTCGCATCGACAAGGAAGATTTCTGGCAGGGGGGATTCGACCTGCTGGCGCAGAACCTGGAACAACTCCGTTGAAGTCGCGCGATATCGATACGGGAATTTTTTTCCGTCGTCGGAAGTGCAATCAGGCAGTGCGGTTATTTTCGGGATGTCTGCAGACCATCCCTGATCTTCTGCGCGCCTTCGCGGAATTCCGCTTCCGGAGTGATCAGGCTGACCACGATAACCGGATCGTCATAATCATAAAGAAATCCCGGTTGAACCAGTGTACTTCGGTTTTCCAATAAATTTAGTGCGAATTCCTCGTCATCGCTCCCGGCGGGCAAGTTGATTACAGCATACCATCCGCCCTCGCGGGGTGCGATCGGCGCTTCCGGATATTCCCTCAGAATTTCCCGGAGGAGCGCGTCATTCGCGTTGATACGCCGGCGGATCTGCTCGCGCACTTGCTTCCCCAGCGCCATCAGGACGGGAGCAGCCTGCTGCACCGGCGTACCCACCGAGAGAAACGCGTCGGCGATGAATTCCAATCTCGATAACGCCTGCCGCGCTTCCGGCTGCGGCCCGCTCACGGCGATCCAACTCAATTTCATCTGCGGAAGGCCGCAGGATTTCGAGAGGCCGCCGAGGGTAAAGGTGAGCGCGTCCGGATTGCCGACGGTTGACACGACATCCCCTTTCCGTTCCGGGGACGGATAATCCAGGAACACCTCATCGACGATCAGCGCGAGTTCATGCGAACCGCAAAAACCGCTCACCTCGCGGAGTTCCTTCCCGGTGAGCATGCTCCCGGTCGGATTGTTGGGCGAGACGGCGACCAACGCGCGCGTATCCGGAGTCAGATTTTCGAACAAGTCAGCGACGTGCCAGCGCCGGTCTTTTCCGGCAAGCGGGTACGGCCGCGCCGTAACGCCTTCCAATTCGGCGATCAATTCCACCAGCGGATAGCTTGGCTTGGGAAAGAGAATCGCTTCACCCGGGTCACATAACAATTTGAACAGAAATGCATAGGCTTCGCTGGTTCCGGAGGTCAGCACGATTGATTCCGGGGCCGGTCCATACCCATGGTCCTGATAATATTCCGCAACGGCGTTGCGGGCGGCGGGCAAACCCTTCGGATCGGGTTGATAGCTGTGGCCGGCGGCCTCCGCCAGGGCCGTTTTAATATCCTCCTGCGGATATTCCAACCCGGCCTGGGTGGAGTTGGAAATCGTCAGGTCGAGCAGGGGTCGGGATCCGGCGCGGCGAAGTTCAACGGCTTGGAAAAACTCGTTGGGCTGGAGATCGCTTCGGAGGCGTGAGGAAATGCGCATGGGGAGAGAATACCACGGCCTGGAAAAAAGAAAAACGCCCTTCGCGGGGCGTCGGTTTAAAACAAAAGTCTCTTGGCAATGACCTACTTTCCCGGGCCGTTACCGGCCAAGTAGCATCGGCGCTGGCGGGCTTAACTTCCGGGTTCGGGATGGGACCGGGTGTACCCCCGCCGCTTAAATCACCAAGAGACCAGTGTTACCGAATAGGATAGAGGAAAAATTCCAAGTTCTCCGCACCACGGTCAAGCCCTCGAC
>JBEKLP010000102.1:0-6737 GCA_050010135.1 Anaerolineales bacterium | reverse complement strand
AAAGCCTGCGCCGGATGGGTCTCGAGTATGTGGATATCTTCTACCACCACCGCCCCGACCCGCAAACGCCGCTGGAGGAGACGATGGGTGCGCTGGCGGACATCGTCCGCAGCGGGAAAGCGCTGTACGCCGGGATCTCCAGCTACCGGCCCGAACAGACCCGCCAGGCGGCGGATCTCCTGCGCGGGATGGGCACCCGTTGCGCGATCCACCAACCCAACTACAGCATGTTCGACCGTTGGGTGGAAGATGGCCTGCTCCAAGTGCTCGGCGAAGAGGGCATCGGCTGCATCGTATTCTCGCCGCTGGCGCAGGGGCTGCTTACCGACCGCTACCTGAAGGGCATCCCCGCGGATTCGCGCGCGGCGCGGAGCGTCTTCCTCCGGCCGGAAAGCATCACCCCCGAGCTGATGACCAAAGTGACCAAACTGAACGAAATCGCCGCCGCCCGCGGGCAGAAACTCTCGCAGATGGCGCTCTCCTGGGTTCTGCGGCGGAAGGAAATCACCTCGGCGTTGATCGGCGCAAGCAAAGTCTCTCAGATTGAGGACGCGGTGAACACGCTGAAAGCGCCGCCGCTTTCGGCGGAAGAAATTAAGCAGATCGAGGCGATCCTCTAAGCCGCCTTCCCGCGGGACGCGTCGACGGGTTGAAAGGTAAAAACCTGATTTGTCATTGCGAGGAGGTCTCGAGGCCGTGCTCTTTGGTCTCGAGACTGACGAAGCAATCTGTTCTTCGCTAAATCTCGGATCGCATAATTGAGAATAGAAATTGACGCGGCGACGGGCTGAAAGGTGAAAACCCACTTTGTCGTTGCGAGGAGGTCTCGAGGCCGTGCCCTTTGGCCTCGAGACCGACGAAGCAATCTCGCACTTCGCCCAAATCAGAATGAATCCTCTATTCCATTGCTAGAGTCCCCCGGGGTATTCGCTGGTTGGGAGATTGCCACGCTCCGGTAAGCCCACCGGGCGAGGCCGGGACTTCGCCGCCTTCGGCGGCTCGCAATGACATCGGTTGTTTTATACTTCTCGCAACGCGTAATGGTCATTCTTCAATCCAAGATTGATTTTATCGGATCGCATAATTGAGAAAAGGAATTGACGCGGCGACGGCTTGAAAGGTGAAAGCCACCTTTGTCATTGCGAGGAGGTCTCGAGGCCGTGCCCTTTGGCCTCGAGACCGACGAAGCAATCTGTTCTTCGCTCGAATAGTGCACTTCGACATCTCTTTTGAAGATTTTCAATTCGGTGATCATTTTTTCTAGCGTGTTAGGAATTACAGGTATATAATTAATTCACTATGGGGGAATCCCAATGTCATCCAACCGTCAATATTGGGTTTACATTCTCGCCAATTTACACAATTCCGTTTTATACATCGGCGTTACCAATAACCTCCAACGCCGGATTTATTAACATAAAGCCGGGATTGGAAATATCTTTACGAAGAAATATAAGGTCCACAAGCTCGTTTATTTTGAGACCACCAAAAACATTCATTTCGCCCTTCAGAGAGAAAAACAATTAAAAGCCGGATCCCGTGCTAGGAAATCATCTTTGATTAACAGTGTAAACCCGGGATGGAGCGATCTGTATGAGAAGGGATAATAATTGTTCATTAATGAACTACCGCGCGGCAAGCCGCGCGGTATCTGGCAGGCCAAGAACAACTATCCCCTCTTAAGTTCCCCTTCCTTCCAGGAAGGGGAACATCCGCTTACATCCCCACCGCAAGCGGTGGGGTATTAGCAGTAGATTCGATAAAGGAATGACATGACCATTGGTTGGATAAGCTATGGCGCGAGCGGGATGGGAGATTGCCACGCCCCGGTAAGTCCACCGGGCGAGGCCGGGGCCGCGCCGCCTTCGGCGGCTCGCAATGACATAGTTTGTGACTTCCACTCGCAACGAATAATTGTCATTCTCCCATCTACGAATGATTTCATCGGATCGCATAATTGAGAAAAGGAATTGACGCGGCGACGGATTGAAAGGTAAAAACCTTCTTTGTCATTGCGAGGAGGTCTCGAGACCATGATCTTTGGCCTCGAGACCGACGAAGCAATCTCGCACTTCTTTCAAACAGAATGAATCATCTATTCCATTGCTGGAGTTCTCCGGATATTTGCTGTTTGGGAGATTGCTTCGCCGCCTTCGGCAGCTCGCAATGACATAGGTTGTGACTTCCACTCGCAACGAATAATTGTCATTCTCCCATATACGAATGATTTCATCGGATCGCATAATTGAGAAAAGGAATTGACGCGGCGACGGATTGAAAGGTAAAAACCTACTTTGTCATTGCGAGGAGGTCTCGAGGCCGTGCCCTTTGGTCTCGAGACCGACGAAGCAATCTCGCATTTCTTTCAAACAGAATGAATCATCTATTCCATTGCTGGAGTCCTCCGGGATTTTTGTTGTTTGGGAGATTGCTTCGTCATACCGGCGGCTAAAAATCAGCCGCCGGTATTCCTCGCAATGACATATAATTGAGTAACCTCATCCCATGATCACCTACCGCCAGATCACCACCGCCGACCGGGAATACGAAGCGGAGAAAGCCCTTCGCAACCGGGTGTTGCGCGCGCCGCTGGGCCTTACGCTTTCCGAAACCGACGTACGCGGCGAAGAGCTACAGATCCACGTCGCCGCAGTGGACGAACGCGGCGAGGTCGTGGGTTGCGTTCTGATCGCCCCGGCGGCGGATGGGATCGCCCGCATCCGCCAAATGGCGGTCGCGGAGGGTTTCCGCGGAAAAGGAATCGGCGCTGGGTTGATGGCGCAGGCGGAGACCATCGCGCGCGCTTTGCCGGCCCGCAAATTGACGATGCACGCGCGCCTATCCGCCCGCGGATTCTACGAACGCCTCGGGTACCGAGTCACGTCGGATACATTCACACAAGTAACGATCCCCCACGTTGCAATGGAAAAAACGCTTAATCCGAAATAACCATGGTTGGTTGGAACAAGATCGCAAATAAATGCGAACACGGATTACCCCAGTCGTGCTTCGCACTCCCGGGGCAAGCACGGATGAAAAACGGATTACACCGAATAAATTAAAAAAATAAACGGATCAGTAAAAATAAATAGGATTTTTCGGTGTAATCCGTGGTTTGTTCGGTGGATTCCGTGTATCCGGTTTATAATTCGCACTGCCGCATCCAAAATTCCATCGGCTGGTAAATCCGCAACGGAAAGGATCCGCCCATGCCCACCCCCTGGCAGTATCGTTTCGCGCAGAATGCGCAGTCCACCCAGAGCTCCGCCATCCGCGAACTGCTCAAGGTGACCCAGAACCCGGAGGTCATCTCCTTCGGCGGCGGACTGCCCGCGCCGGAATTGTTCCCGGTGGAGGAATTCAAGGCCGCTTCCGACCGCATTCTCACGCAGAGCCCCACGGCTGCGCTGCAGTACAGCACCTCCGAAGGCTATTCCCCCCTGCGCGAAATGATCGCCCGCCAGATGGACAAGTTCGGAATGAAACTGGGTTTGGACAACATTCTGATCACCACCGGTTCGCAGCAGTCGCTCGACCTGGTGAGCAAGCTGATGCTCAACAACGCCGACCGCATCCTGGTGGAGAATCCCACTTTCCTGGGCGCGCTGCAGGTGTTCGGCATCTTCGGCGCGCGCTACGTCACCGTTCCGATCGATGACGATGGGCTGCAAACCGATTTACTGCCCGAGGCTTTCCGCTCCGGCACCAAGTTCATGTACGTCATTCCCAACTTCCAGAATCCGGGCGGCGTGACCCTCTCGCTGAAGCGGCGCGACGCGCTGATTGCCCTGTCGGACCAGTATGGGATTCCGATCCTGGAGGACGATCCCTACGGCCAGCTGCGATTCGAGGGCGAGACGCTGCCCCCGTTGCAAGCGCTCGACGCCGCCCGGCTCAAGACAACCGACGGCTACCGGGACGGTAACGTGATTTACCTTGGCTCGTTCTCAAAGACTCTGGCGCCGGGCCTGCGCCTGGCGTGGATCTCCGCCCCGCCCGAGGTGATCTCCAAGCTGGTGCAGATCAAACAGGGCGCCGACCTGCATACCCCCATCTTCGTGCAGATGATGGCCTACGAGACGGCCCGCGACGGATTCCTCGAGCGGCACATTGAGAAGATCCGCGAGGTCTACCGCGATCGGCGCAACGTGATGCTGGCGGCGATGGACGAGTTCTTCCCGCCGGAGGTCCATTGGACCCAGCCGGCGGGCGGCCTGTTCCTGTGGGTGCGTCTGCCGGAGGGCATGGTCAGCGCGGAACTGCTGCGCGCGGCATTGAAAATGAACGTTGCCTTCGTCCCCGGCAACAGCTTCTTCGCCACCGACGAAAAGGCCGGCGACCGGTATTTCCGCCTGAATTTCTCCAATATGACGCCGGAACGGATCCGCGAAGGCATCCACCGTCTGGCCAAAGCGATCCGCGAGGCCATGAAGGCGTGAGGCATTCTCTTTTCATCCTCCGGGATGATCCCGGTCCGCGGCGGACAGATTGTCTTTACCGGCCGTCCGATTGCGGGCCTTCCTCCCGAGAAGATCGTGCGCCTGGGCGTCAGTCCGGTACCCGAACGGCGGCAGGTTTTTTCCACGATGAGCGCGATGGACAATTTGATCCTGGGCGCGTACCATCGCTACGGGCACGACGGCCGCAATGCCGTCGAGCGGGACCTGGATTTCGTGGTAGATATTTTCCCGCGCCTGCGGGAGCGAATCGGCCAAACGGCCGGAACGCTCTCCGGCGGCGAGCAGAAGATGCTGGCCCTGGGCCGCGGCTGAATGACCAAACCCGGGCTGCTGCTGATGGACGAGCCCTCGCTGGGACTCGCGCCGCTGATGGCGCGCGAAATTTTCCGGGTGTCGGGCCGCTTGCGCCAGCGCGGCACGACGATCCTGGTGGTGGAACAAAACGCGCATGCCGCGCTGGCTCTGGTGACCGGGCTTACGTTATGGAAGAGGGCCGGGTGGTGCTGGAGGGGAAATCCTCCGACCAGCGCGTGCAAAAAGCGTATTTGGGAAAGGCTGTGTAGCTTTAATGTCGGTCGAGTAGGCCGCGTGATTTTCGCGGCCGTATCGAGACCCCAATCTATTTGGGAGACGGGTGGTCTCGATACGGGCTTCGCCCTACTCGACCACCTTTGAGCCAAGGCGGACTCGACCGCCTATATAAAAGGAGGCAACCATGCTCGTCAAAGACCGTATGACATCCAATCCGATGGTCATCGGACCGGACGCTTCTCATCCCGAGGCGCTGCGCATGCTGCACAAGGAAAAATTCAGCTACCTGCCGGTGGTGAATAAATCCGGCAAGCTGGTCGGGATCGTGACCGAGACCGACCTGCTGCACGCGGCGCCCTCCTCGGCCACGTCGCTAAGCATCTACGAGATGAACTACCTGCTGTCCAATCTCAAGGTGCACGAAGTGATGAGCAGCCCGGTGATCACCATCCCGGAGGACACCCCGATTGAGGAAGCCGCTCGGTTGATGATCGAAAAGTCGATTGGCTGCCTTCCGGTTATGCGCGGTAACCAACTGGTCGGGGTGATCACCGAGACCGATATTTTCAAGACCTTTGTCGAGATCCTCGGGCAGGGCACCGGTGTGTTGCGCATCACCCTGCGCTCCCCGGATCAGCCCGGGGAACTCGCCCGGCTCACCGGCGTGATCGCCAAGCTCGGCGGCAACATCCACGCCGTCGCTTCATTCCACAGCGAGGACCTGCAGCACGTCTTCTTCACCTTCCGCATCGACGGCGTGGAAGAAGACGTCCTGATCCCCGCCCTCAAGGAAATGGGCGAGCAGGTCATCCGCGTGGTTCACATCTCCTGAGGCGCGATCGCAGCCAAAATTTCGCGCGGGACACGCCCATGCCCGGTAAGCCCGTTCGAATCGGAAATGCGGACGAGCGCGATTGGAAAACCTAAATAATGATTCGCTTTCGAGGGGAGGAGAGGTTTTTTATGGCTGATTCCTTCGTGTCCGCCCTGGGGCTGGAGGTGGAGGTGCCCGCGCCGGGGACGGCGCGCGCCCGCGGCGTCGTCCGGAAGGAGCACCTCAATTCGATGGGGATGGCCCACGGCGGTTATCTCTACACTCTGGCCGACACCGCCTTTGCGTTCGCCTCGAATTCGCGCGGCGTGCCCGCCGTGGCGATCACGGCCCACATGGAATATCTTCAATCCGGCTGCGAGGGAGATACGCTGGAAGCCGTGGCCACCGAGGTGCACCTCGGGTACCGCACGGGCGTCTATCAGGTGGAAGTGTGCCATGGCGATACGCTGCTGGCCATTTTCACCGGAACGGTCTATCGCAAGCAACCGAAGGAAGACCCCTGCGGCGAGGAGAAATAATCATGCCCAAGACTTTTTCCGAGCGCATGCTCGTCAGCGGCGACGAAGCCGTGGCTGCCGCCGCTTTGGATAGCGGCATCGGCCTGGGCGCCGGCTATCCTGGAACGCCTTCCTCCGAAATTTTGGAAGGGCTGTCGGCGCTTGGCGGCCCGGCCGAGTGGGCGCCGAACGAGAAGGTGGCGCTGGAAGTGGCGCTGGGCGCGGCCTTCGGCGGCGCGCGGGCGCTGGCGACGATGAAGCATGTGGGTTTGAACGTGGCCGCCGATCCGCTCTTCACCGCAGCGTACACCGGCGTGGCCGGCGCGCTGATCGTCGTCTCGGCCGACGACCCGGGAATGTCCTCCAGCCAGAACGAGCAGGACAACCGGCGCTATGCCCTGGCCGCCGGCGTGC
>JBEKLP010000101.1:0-6824 GCA_050010135.1 Anaerolineales bacterium | reverse complement strand
GCGGGCATCGCCGGAAAACTTTCGGAAATCGCCCGCGCGGCGGACGGCGCGGGTTTTTACAGCCTGTGGGTCATGGATCATTTTTTCCAAATCGGAAACCGGGATCGCACGACGGGCCTCGGCCCGGCGGAAGACGATATGCTGGAAGGCTATAGCGCCCTCTCCTACATGGCCGGCTTTACGAAAAAAGTGAAACTGGGCACGCTGGTCACCGGCGTGATCTACCGCCATCCCGGCGTTCTGATCAAGACGGTCACCACGCTGGACGTGCTTTCGGGCGGACGCGCCTACCTGGGCATCGGCGCGGCCTGGAATGAACGCGAGGCGCTCGGACTGGGCGTCCCCTTTCCTCCGATCGGCGAACGGTTCCGCCGCCTGGAGGAAACGCTGCAGATCGCAAAGCAGATGTGGTCGGACAACAACGGACCGTACGAGGGAAAATACTACCGCCTGGCCGAGACGCTCTGCAACCCGCAACCGCTTTCCAAGCCGCATCCGCCGATCCTCATCGGCGGCGGCGGTGAACAGAAAACGCTGCGGCTGGTGGCCCAATACGCGGATGCCTGCAACCTATTTGCGCACATCGGGGTCGACTCCGTGCGCGCCAAGCTGGACGTTCTGAAGCGGCACTGCGATGCGGTCGGGCGGGATTACGCCCAAATCGAGAAAACCGCGCTCGATTCGGTCCACCTTGCTCCGGGCCGTCTCAGCCCACGGGACGTGATCGATCATTGCCGCGCGTTGGCCGACATCGGCATCCGGCATGTGATCTTCAACATGCCCAACGTCCAAGACATCGCGCCGCTCTCTACCTTCGGGCGGGAGATCATCCCGGCGGTGGTGGCGTTCTAGAAATGGGAGAATTCAGGTGGGAGGAGATGCGCCCGCCCGCAAAGGAGGAATACCTCAATCCTTATTCCTCTCACCCCTTTATTACAATCGGCTGAACGATTGCTTTCCTGAAATAGCAGGTTCGGACCGCGTTTGCCAAATATAGTACTCACCAATCCCATACCCGGGATTCGAGACGGCGGAAAATGAACGATAACGAAAAAGAAATTGTTCGCAAAGGCTACGATGCAATCGCCGCCAGGTACCTTGCCGCCCGATCGGAGGACTCGGAGGATGTGCAATTGCTTCAAGAACTCGTGCAACGATTGTCTCCGGGGTCCAAGGTTTTGGACGCCGGTTGCGGAGCGGGTGTGCCCGTTACCAGACGCCTGAGCGAATCGTTTTCGGTGACGGGCGTGGATTTTTCGGAAGCCCAGATCCGCCTGGCCAGGGGGCTGGTTCCACGGGCGCAATTTGTCCTTCAGAATATCACCCAACTTGCTTTTCCCGATGATTCTTTCGACGCGATTTGCTCCTACTACGCGATCATCCACATCCCGCGCGGGGAACATTCTTCGATCCTGCGCAATTTTCATCGAATGCTCCGGCCTTCGGGGCTGGCGCTTCTGTGTTTGGGTGCAAGCGACCTGGAGCGCGACGTCCAGGAAGACTATTTGGGTTCCCGGATGTATTGGAGCCACTTCGATTCCAAGACCAATCTGCGCATGATCCAGAAGACCGGATTTGATCTAATCTGGCCAAGAACCGTTGCGGACCTGAGCTCTCCCGGGAGCGCCCATCTTTTCGTTTTAGTCCAAAAACCACACCCCTGATTTACCCGATCGATCCTCAAGCGGTTTTCGGGAAAAGCTTTTTATGGGGACGCTCGGCATGAAACGGTTCTGGAATTCCGGATGTTTGATCGGATTGCTCGGCGTCTGGCTGGCGTTCTCCACCGGCGCGGTGGTGATCATCGCATTGGCAGCTTCCCGCCCCAATTTCCGAGCCGAGATCCTGATGGGAGCCGGGCTGGTTTTATTGTGGGTCGGCCTGGGCGGATTCCTCACGCGGCGCTTGCGGGATCCCGTTCGAGATTTCTTGCGGGCAATCCGGATCGATTGGCGGATAAAATTCGTGCTGCTCGCCACGATTCTTGCGCTGGTGGAGGAGACGATCACCACGGGGATGACCAACCTGGCTCCGTTCTTCGGAGTTCCGGTGGGGGCGGCGTACATCACGGCCTCGGCCAACTTCTTTGACGTTGTGTGTTTTCACAGCGTCGTGGTTTTTATCCCGATGTTCGCGGGTTGGGCCGTGCTCCTGGGTTATTTCGAGTTCAGTCCCAATGCGGTTTTTCTGCTTTTTGGATTGACGGGGACGATGATCGAAACATTGTTCAGCGGGCCGCAAGGGCTGGCGGAGTTCGGCTTATGGATTTTTGTTTACGGATTGATGGTCTATTTGCCGGCCTACACACTGCCCGCGGAACGCGGCGCCAAGCGTCCCCCATGGTGGATGCACGGAGCGGCGATATTCCTGCCGATCGTCTTTGCCATCCCGGTTGCGGCCGTGGTTGGAATGGTGCATCCGATCCAGATTCATTTCCCGCCGATTGTGCCGAACTCATGATCCGTCCTCCCGATCGGACGCCCATCCTGCGATTTCGAAACTCTTCATCCGGCAAACCACAACTATTCAAAAACCGATTCGTGGCGATTGAAGGTTTTAAAATATTCTTTACCCTTTGACAAAATAACTTCCCGTCCTTGTCTCTTTGGTTGCCCGCAGTGCCAGATCGCGGGGGAACATCGGTCGATCCATGGGTTTCATTTAGACCCGAGGGATGGAATTTTCCCTGGTCAACGACATCTTCCTGAAAATAATAGAATGCATCATGAACCACGTCCAAGGAGCGGATACCCAGTTTTATCATTTCTTTCCAAGCGCTATCCAATGGTTATTCGGTGGAACGCGCTGTGAAGAAAGCGATTCGATTTGCAGGCGCATTTGTTTGTAAGGGGGAACCCTCCGTTTGAGGCAGTCCAATAACCCGAGCCACTGTTCGAAGGTCAATTCCGACGGCGTGGCACTCAGCGGGAAATGCAACTCTTTTGACAACCGTTTCCATTGCCGGTAGCTAAAGATGTGCTGAAGAGTTTTACCGAGGTTTCTCTTCCAACCCGCGAATCCATAGCAAACCAACTTTTGGAAAAGGGCGGCATCCTCCGGCAAGACCAGCGCCGAAGAGCGTTTTTGGATCCGCAACAGAGCCGAATCCACCCCGGGCATGGGCTCGAAATCGGTCCGGCGCAACTCCCGGACGATTTGGATTTTAAACCGGGGTTTGGCCAGGATCGAAAACCGCGTCTCCGCCGGGCTGCCGGAAAACTTTTCCGCCGCTTCCTTTTGAAGGATCAGATAGGCGTCGCTCGGTGGGGTAGACGCGCAGAGGATTTTACGCACGATGTCCGCCGTCCGGTTGAATGGAATATTGGCGAATATTTTATATTCCCCGTCCGAAATACGGTATTGCAGAAAGTCGCCTTCCAGTATTTCCACGTTGGGAACGCCGGAAAACCGCATCCGCAGCAGTCCAACCAGCGCCGGATCTTTCTCCAGCGCGACGACCTTACGCGCGAGCCGGGCCAGTTCCGCGGTGATTACCCCGCGTCCCGCGCCGATTTCGAGGACCGCGTCCGAAACGCCGATCGAACTTTCGCGGAGGAAACGGCGCACGAGCGTCGCACTTTTAAGAAAATTTTGCCCCAGGGCAATTTGTTTGCGCTGTATTTTTGCCATGTTTCGCCTCTTGCGGAAAGGAAGGAGAAACGAAAATGCGAAGCCGGGAATGATCTCTCATTCATGGCCTCGCACTGGGCAAAAAAAGCCACGAACACGCGATCCCAGCGCGGGTTCATGGCGCGCAAACTTTATTGAAACTTAATTACCGGGACAGTACGCCGCGAAGGAGATGGGGAAGGCGTGGAGATCGTTCCACATGTTGTTCGCGGTTCCGAATAGTCATACCGGCGGCTCCCATACCGGAGGAAGTATATCCATCTCCGGAAATTCTGTCAAAGCACGCATGGTCCGTGCGGGTTCGGGTACGGGCACATCCTGCGTTTCGATCCGGTTGGGTTCGAGGACGACTGCAGCCTTCACGCACGCCTCCTTGTTCGTCGGTGGAGAAAATCCTTATTATTATGAATTCAACAGGGAATAGGCCCCGCTACTTAGCGGCGAGTTAATTTTCCCCGTGTTTTTCCGGATCGCCTCCCGATCGGTTTCCCCGCTGCCAGCTCCGATTTCTTCCCCCGCGGCAGTTTTTTAATCGCCGCCTCGCGTTTTCGCGCGGCGCGCGCATCCCCCTGAGGTTCGAAATATACCAGCGTCACCGGCAGATGCGTCCGCGTATAGCGCCCGCCATTGCCGGAGCGATGCTGGCGGTAGCGGCGCGCCAGATCGTTGGTCCAGCCGGTATAGAACGATCCGTCCGCGCACCGCAAAATGTAGCAGTACGGCCTTCCTTTTTTGGCAGACGAGAGCCGTTTCATGGAGAGGGACGGTCAGTGGATGCCGATAAACAGCAGCTGCATGGCGGGGACCACAAGGTAGCTCACCATCAGGACCAGCACATTGACCCCCAGCATCGGGAGAATGAACACCAGGATGACCAGCGCGAACGGGCCGAACTTCTGGAAGGCGTCGAACCCTTCGGCGGCTACGCCCCCCAGCAGCGCGCCGAGCACCTGCGCCCCGTCCAACGGCGCGATCGGGATCAGGTTGAACACGGCCAGCAGCAAGTTTAAGAATACAAAGATGGAAAAGAAGTACGCCGGATCCGGATAATATTGATTGGCCGAAACGGTGGTCGGAATCCAGTGGAAGATATAAAAGGGAATCACGCCAACGACGGCCAACGCCAGGTTGGTCAGCGGCCCGGAGAGCGCGACGAAACCCATCTTCGCGCGCCGATTCTCGCCGAAGTTATCCGGATTGATCGGCGTCGAGGCCCAGCCGACGCCGACGAACACGAACAACATCGATCCAACCAGATCGAGGTGCTTGAACGGGTTGAGCGTCAACCGGCCGTGTTCGCGCGGGGTCGGATCCCCCATGCGGGTGGCGGCCAAGGCGTGCGCCAGCTCGTGGGCGGGGAAGACGATCAGCAGGATAAGAACTCGGGTGATCAGGTCGGCCGGGTAAAGGGAAAGCATTCCCGGATTATACCTCGCCGCCTTCCCGCATCCGCGAGACTTCGGAAAAATATTTCCGCGAGCGCAGCGGGGACTCGAGCAAATATTGGATGTAGCGCTGCAACACCGGCTCGAGTTCCTCGAGCGTGGCGGTACGCACCCGCAGCCGGAAGGCATCCGCGAGCGGGCTGCGCTGGATGTGCCGCAGCACTTTCAAGGCCGCGAGCGAGACGGGATACCTCCCTTCGGCGCGGTCGGCGCACCGCGGGCAGACCACTCCGCCCCGCGCGGGGGAGAAGAATTGGTCCTCCGCCTGGATCGTTTCGCCGCCGACGGTGCACAGCGAGAGTTCGGGGCGGTAGCCCATCGAATCCAGCAGCTTCAGGTCGTAGCAGCGCAGCGCCAGCGCGATGTTCCCATCGCTGCACAGCGCCTCCAGCGTGTGCACGATCAACCAGTACGCGTCGGGGTTCTCCGACTCCTCGGGTGCGAGCCGGTCGAGCAGTTCCGCCGCGTACGAAGCGGCCGCCGAACGCACCAGGTCGTCGCGCAACCGGGAAAAAGATTCCACCGTCTCGGCCTGCGTGACGATATCGAAATCCCTCCCGCGGGCGAGGAATACCGTCGCGCGGTGGAACAACTCCAGGTGACCCGCTTTGCGCGAAGCGGGCTTGCGCACGCCCACCGCGCGCACGCGGATCTTACCGCGCTGCGGGGTGAACAGCGTCAGGATCCGGTCCGCCTCGCCCCAGTTCCAGCGGCGGAGGATTACGGCTTCCGTTTGATAGGTGCGTTCGCGGGGCATGGAAACGATTATACAGGGGGCTTCTGTAAAGTGTCATTCCGAGGAGGCCGAAGGCCGACGAGGAATCGGTAGCGCGTACAAGAGAAGGCCAACGCATTCACGCCATCTTACTCCCCGCTATCGCGCTACCGATCCCTCACCCCCTGAAGGGGGGTTCGGGATGACATATGCCGCATGTCGTGGAGGATTACGGCGCGGGCAGTACGCCCAGGGGGTCCGTGGGCGCGGATCCGTAGCGCATTTCGAAGTGGATATGCGGCCCGGTGGAATTGCCGGTGGAACCGGCCAACCCGAGGGTCATGCCGCGGAACATTTTCGCGCCGCAAGTGACGTTGATCTGCGAAAGGTGGCCATAGAAGGTATGCCAGCCGTCGAGATGGTCGATAATCACCAGGTTGCCGTAGCCGGGCGTGCCGTCGCGGTTCTGGCTCCAGCCGGCGTAGACGATCACTCCGTTGTCAGCGGCGTAAACGGGCATGCCGAGGTAGGCAGCGATGTCGATGCCGGAATGGGCCGGCGGGGAAAACGCATTGCCGGAGAGCCAATGGTAAGAGGACGGGCTGGGCCACATCCAATCGCCCGTGCCCATCGGGCCGTCATACCCGTTGGGGCAGGCGCCGGCGCCCAGCGCGTAGGTGGACGATTTCCCTTTGAAGATGAGCGGCGCTTCCCATTCGTATGGCTTCCAGCCGCCGGGCAGGATCAGCCACTGGCCGACCGCGATCGAAGGCGCGAGCGGGTTGAGCTCGTTGCCCGGCCAATTCAGGATCGCGTCGACGGACGTGTTCCAGTTGCCCGCGATGGACGCCAGGTCGTCCCCCTTCTTCCATTTATAGAAGGCTCCGTCGACGGGAAGAATGTTGAGGCTCTGACCAGGCTGCAGAAAATTGGCGTTATCGGCCAGCAGGTCGGTATTGCCCCAGACGATGCTCGCGTCCTTCAGGCCGAATTGCTTGGCGATGGATGAGACCGAATCGCCTTTTTTGATGGTG
>JBEKLP010000100.1:0-6861 GCA_050010135.1 Anaerolineales bacterium | reverse complement strand
TCTTCGTCCTTTGTTCCGGTACATCCGAACGTATGCTGCGTGCCTTGGAGGAAACCGTGGTCGAGGCGGCGCACAAAGAGTATAAGATTCCCGCCCGGCTGGAGGGGCACCCGGAGAGCGGATGGGTCCTTGTGGATTTAGGCACGGTGATCGCCCATATTTTCACGCCGCAGCGCAGGGAATACTATGATTTGGAAGAATTGTGGCAGGACGGAAAAGTCATCGTTCGAATTCAGTAGCCCCCGGTCGGTGACCGGGGGGAAAGCCGCCGGTCGCGACCGGCGACCAATGTTTTCCGGTAGGGATCCTGTTAGGCATTTCTAAAAATCGAGGATTATTCTTTCGGGAATGATTTATCTTTCATGAATAATCGCATATACTTCAGGAATTGCATTTGGGAGCGACGGCGGCGGTAATATTGGGAATCGCAGTAAATGAAGATGAACGTTTTCGCCGTTGAAATCCGGTTTTATTTCACATTTTTAAGGAGGGGATCATGAACGAAATGCAGCGCTTTCCAACCGGTATGAAATGGATCAGGTCGGCGTGGCCGCTGGCCGCCGCGATGAGCGTCATACTTTCCTGCTCGATATTCTCGTCGGCGCCGGCCACTCCCACCAACACGCCGCCTCCGACAAGCACGTATACATCTGTTCCGTCGAATACTGCATTGCCCACAGACACTTCTCAGCCCGAACCTACCAAGAAAGCTACGCCAAATAAGGCAGCCACCCAGCGGGCGCAGCAAGCAGATACCGCTGCGGCGGGGACAAATTTCGCCGGGGAGGTCTTGACGGCCGTTTCGAATAGTCTTGATCAGGTCGGCGAGACGATGGGGGCCGGATCGGTGGTTTATTGGAAACCGGATGCGATCCCGGTGGAATCATCGAAAGCGAATGTGGTGACCCACATAGAATTGGATTCCAGTATCCAGGGAGCGGATTTCGCATTTCATTCCAACATTACCTGGGAAGTGAAACAAAAAATCGGAATCGTCTATTGCCTTATGATGTTCCGGATTTCCGGGGATATCAACATGGATCCTTGGTATATGATGCGCATGGGTAGAATTTCCGGTGCCGGACACATCCTCTTCGACGTGATGCAAAATTGGACGATTATCGGGGAAAGCAACGGGGATATCAGCAACTACATCCGGGTTGGCAACGGCGATACGAATGAGGTACTGCTTGTTGCACGCGCCAATCAGTTTACGGCGTATGTTAATGGAAAACAGGTATCGGTGTGGTGGAATACGAAAATTGACCAGGGTGCATTCGGGTTTGGGACCCTGCAGGATACCGGTACGTCGGTTTGCACCTTCACCGATAACTGGATCTATGATTTTGACTAAACCGGTTGTCATGACTAAGCCCCGGCAGTTCGCTGCCGGGGCTTTTCATTTACTTCAATCAATTCGATATCCTTTGATGGTTAATGCCGTACACGGAGCGCACCGAAAAAACCACGGAATTCACCGAAAGAATATAAAAATATTTTCCAATGCAATGAAATTTATTTGAATTGCTCGGTGCTTTCCGTTCTCATCGGTGTAATCCGTGTATTATTCCCCGAATGGAAAAATCTGCTCTGGCCGGAGCGGGGCGGAGAGATTGTAGTAAATGCGGAAATCCCCGATCTGTTCCACTTGGAAACGGACGCCGCGGTCGGCAAAGGCGGCCGAGAGGAGGGCGTCCAACGCAGGGTTCTTGGTCGTGATATACGCCACGCGTCCGGCCGCATCCACCAGGTCATCATAGGGCGGATACCGGTCGTCGCGGGAGGTATACCGCAGGTCCGGATGGTAAGGCAGCCGCGCGGTGAAAATGAGTTCCTCCCCGGATTGAAACGCCAGCGGAAACGAGACCCAATAATTCGTGTATCCACGCGTTTCTCCGTGCGCGCGCAAAAAGGCAATCACTTGGGGAAGATCCCTCTGATCCAGTTGCGCCACCGGATCGAATTGCGTGGTGATTCCGGGCGGCATACGCAGCGCGGATTCCACAGTCCCTGCGCCTTGAAATAGCATGAGTACCGGAAGGAGCAGGTATGCGGCCCGGCCGAAGCGCGCCGCCGCGCGCGCGATGAGCTCGGCGCAGAACGCCGCCAGGACCAGAGCCAGCGGCAGAAAATACCGGCCGCTGGGATCGTTTCCGAACGGGGTGAACAAATACACCAATATGAGAATTGCGATCGACCCGGCCATCATCCATCGGGCGGGCCGGGCGGCGTCCCGCAGGCGGAGGTTCCGGACCGCATAGACAATCGCGGTCAGATCGATCGCCAGCGCAAAAGGCAAAACCACAGGCGCAAGCCAGCGAATCTCCCAACTGGGCCGCAGCCCGAACAGAGCGGTGACCCCGAACACCCCCAGATCGAGCAGCCGGAGCAGCAAGACCGTTCCGGGACCGCCCTGGATGGTGCCGGCGATTGCGCTTCCGCCGAGTTCGCGAAACGCTGAGGCGCCCAGTTGAATCCAACCCGCGATCCAAGGCGAAATCCCCAAGATTAATCCGAGGATGAGAATTCCCATGGAAGTCCGAAAAAATTTCATGGGTTGGGATTTTTGCTCGGAAGGTTTGTACCAGATGGCGGCAAGGAGGGCGGGGAACGATAGAACCAGCGAGAGCGGAAACGACCAGAATCCAATTCCTACTGTAAACCCCACGATGAGCCAGCGCGCAGGATGTATTTTCCCGCGCCGGATTTGCAACGCGAGCAGCATGCTCAAGCTGCCCAGCAAAAGCGCTTCCCCGTATCCCCCAATGGAAACGGTCGTATACAGTGTGACCAGTACCGGCGGGACCGCCAATAGGAGGACGGCGATTCGCGCCACCGTCAGGGAATCGAACGCCTCCTCGCAGAAAAAATACCAGACGGTGATCGTACCCGCAAAAAGCAGTGCTTCCAACGCGCGAATGACCCAAACGTGCGGGCCGAATAGCGCGAAGAGAACCGCGGTGAGGAACGCGTCCAGGCTGCCCATGTAGGCCTGTCCGTAGAAGAACAGCGGGCGTTCCCCCTGCAAGATGTGCCGGGCCATGAGCGCCACGACCGCTTCGTCGGCATTAAAAGGAAACGCCTGCGCCCCCAGAAGCGCAAGCTTCCCGCCCAGAGCCAGGAGCAGGGCCAAGCCCAGCCCCCAGTGCCGTCGGGCGGTTTCCCGTATAATCGCGAGTATGTCACCCCGCACGAAAATCCTCCTCATGGCGCTCGTCGCCGCGCTGGCGTTCGGACTCCGGCTTCTCCCCGGGCCGCGCACCATCGACGACGCCTTCATCACCTTCCGCTACGCGCGCAACCTGCTCGAAGGGAGCGGACCGGTATTCAACCCAGGCGAGCGCGTGCTTGGAACGACCACCCCATTGTACATGGGTCTTCTGACAATTGTTTCCCTGCCGCTCGGCGGCGCGCACGCGCCGTTTCCTGTCATCGCGCTCCTCATCAACGCTCTGGCCGACGCATTGACCTGCCTGCTGCTGATCGCCGTCGGCCGCAGCCTGCGTTTGCCGGCCGCCGGCTGGGCGGCCGCACTCCTTTGGGCGGTTTCCCCCATGAGCGTAACCTTCGCCGTCGGCGGAATGGAAACCAGCGTGTACGTTCTGCTCCTGGTTTCGGTATTTTACTTCCGCCTGCGGGAGAAACTCTACGTCATGAGTTTCCTTTCGGGGCTGGCTTTTCTGTGCCGGCCGGATGCGCTGCTCCTGATCGCTCCGCTCTGGATCGAACTTTTCATCCGCCTGCTGCAGCGCAACGGGCTGCGCCCGGCACTGGGAAAAATCCTTCTTGTCTCCCTGCCGCTGCTGGGAATTCTCATTGCGTGGTTCGCGTTTGCATATTCTTTTTACGGAACGCTTCTGCCGCATTCGATGCTTGCCAAATCCGTCGCCTACCGGTTGGATCCCAGAGACGGGTTAATCCGAATGATCCAAAATTACGCGACTCCTTTTTTTGAGGACCTGACCTTTGGAACCAGGATCATTCTCGTAAGCGCGCCGGTGTATCTGTTTCTTTCCGTGATCGGAATCCTTGCCGCGGAGAAGCTCCGCCCGGGAGAGGGGGCCGCAGCCGGTTTGGTGTTCCCTTGGATTTATTTTCTGGTCTTCTCCATCGCCAATCCGCTGATCTTTCGCTGGTATCTCGCGCCTCCGCTGCCGTTTATTTTTCTCTCCTTGTTTATCGGACTGGCCGCGCTCCTGGGGTTGGCAAAACCATCCGATAGCGGGACGGCGCGGAAGCCCGCCATCCTGTTCGGCGCAATCGTTTTCGGTTGCCTGCTTCTCTATTTGAGGGGATGGACGCTCTCTCCCGATCATGGTCCAACGAGCCCGGCGCCGGAGATGGCCTATATCCGCCTGGAACTGTTGTATCGGCGGGTGGCCGAGGATTTGCAGAAACGGTTGTTTCCCGGCCAGACCGTGGCCGCCGGCGATGTCGGTGTGCTCGGATATTTTCTCGACACTCCGATCCTGGATACGGTCGGATTGAACTCCGCTCAGTCCGTCCGCTATTATCCGTTGCCGGAAAATATGTATGCAATCGTCTATGCCATACCGCCGAACCTCATCCTCGACGAGAAGCCGGCCTACGTGGTTCTCCTGGAAGTGTATGGCCGGAACGGGTTGCTGCTGGATTCGCGGTTTCTGGCGCGATACCGGATCTGCGCGGAGTATCCCACCGATATCTATGGCAGCCGATCCATGCTTGTCTATTGCCGGAAGGATCTGCCGTGAAGAAATCTCCGGGCGTTATGCGGCATCCCTTTCCCCTGAAACAGTCCGTCTACGGCTTGGCGGGAGTTCTCTACCTGGTTTTTCTATTGATGACGCTGAGCTCGGTGCCATTCCACCCGGATGAGTCCACCTACATCTATATGAGTCGGGATCTGGACCGGATCATCGCCGGCGGCCCATGCGCAGTCTGTTGGAAGGCTGGTAACGAATCCGATCCGCTGCAGGTGGAACGGGAGCGGGATAGCCCGCTCACGCGGTACACCATCGGGTTGGCGCGGATCGTCACAGGAATCTCCGCTACGCCATCGAACTGGAATTGGAGTGCGGGCTGGGAGCAGAACTTGGGGCAGGGAGCGGTGCCCTCCGCCGGGTTGCTGCTCGCGGCGCGCATCCCCCAAGCGCTGCTTCTTTTTCTCGCCGTGTTGCTGATGGCGCGGATCGGATGGCAACTGTGCGGGGAGGTGGGAGCCGTTTCCGCGGCCGTCCTGTTGGCGCTCAATTCCCAGGTGTTGCTGCACGCGCGGCGGGCGATGAGCGAAGCCGGGTTGCTGTTCGGAATGATTCTGGTCATCGCGATCATCCTGGAACGAAAAGAGAGCGCAGGGAAATTATTCCGCGTCTTCTTTTTTCCGTTGCTGGCAGGAGCCGCGCTGGCCCTTGCCGCCTTGGTTAAATATTCCGGCCTGCTCACGGCGCCGTCCGCATTGGCGGGAATATTCCTGGGCTATCGGGCGGATTCCCTGCGACGGATCCTCCTGCGGGGGCTTGCGCGTTCGGGGGTGATGGTTATCGTTTTTCTACTGGTGTTCCTCGCGCTCAATCCGGTCTATTGGTGCAATCCCGTATCAACCCTCTCGGCTGTGATCGCCGAGCGCCAGAGTCTCCTTGGCGAACAAGTGGCCGCGTTGCGCTTGGCCGCGCCGAGTCTGGTGTTGGATTCTTTCCCGGTCCGGCTGCTTGCTGTGCCGTACCAATTGTTCCTCGCTCCCATTGCGTTTTGGGATATTCCGAATTACGCGCAGATAACCGCCGGCGCGGAACATGCCTATCTTTCCAACCCGCTTAACGCGCTCACCTCCGGCGGGATACTTTCACTGCTTTGGGGGGTCCTCTCTCTCTCTGGATTGGCGCTGGCCGTTATACGCGGCGCGCGGCGCGGAGGAGACGGCCGGATGCGAATTTTGGTTGTCTGGTTCCTCTCCGTGTTCGGGGGAATTGTGATTGGAGTTCCGATCCTATGGCAACGGTATTATCTTCCGCTCATCCCGGTCTGTGCCGCGCTGTCGGCGGTGTCGGTTGCGGCGGTCGTGAATGATTTGCCGCGCCGCATCCGGAAATCACAATCAGCTCCCATGGACAAATGACCTGAAGGTCTTTTCGGTACACGGATTACACCGAAAAGAGTCAGAGTACACGGATAAAAAATCCTAAAAAGGTTTTTCGGTGAAATCCGGTTCTGTTCCGTGAATTCCGTGTTAAAAAAATCGCTCCTTCAAGTAGGAGCAATCGTTTTATTCGCTGATGTAATCCCGTAGTTTTCGGCGGTGGCTGGGATGCCGCAGTCGGCTGAGGGCTTGGGCTTCGATCTGGCGGACCCGCTCGCGGGTGACGCCCATCTTCCGGCCCACCTCCTCCAGCGTGTAGGATTGCCCGTCCAGCAGGCCGTAGCGCAATTGCAGAATGCGTACTTCGCGGGGCGGCAGCGTGCTGAGGACCTCTTCCAGTTGCTCGCGCAGGAGGTTGCGGGTGGCCGCCTCGGCCGGCGCGGGGGATTCCTCGTCCTCGATGAAATCCCCCAGCACCGAGTCTTCTTCCTCGTCGGTTGGGGTTTCGAGCGAGAGCGGACGGCGGGCCACCTGGATCATATTCTCCACTTTTTTCGATGTAACGCCGAGCGCCTCTCCCAGTTCGTCCGGGCTGGGATCACGCCCGAGTTCCTGCGTCAATTGGTGCGAGACCCGCAGCAGTTTGTTGATCTGGTCGCCCATGTGGACCGGCACCCGGATCGTTCGGCCCTGGTCTGCGATCGCCCGCGTGACCGCCTGGCGAATCCACCAGGTGGCGTAGGTGCTGAATTTGTGGCCGCGGCGGTAATCGAATTTCTTCGCGGCGCGGATCAGGCCGATGT
>JBEKLP010000099.1:0-6966 GCA_050010135.1 Anaerolineales bacterium | reverse complement strand
GCACCCGGTCGCCGATCGGGTGGCCGTAGTTGTCGTTGACCAGTTTGAAATGATCGATGTCGAAAATCAGGAGCGAGACCGGGTATCCGATCCGGCGGGCGCGGTCGATTTCCAATTGCAGCTGTTCATGGAAGTAGCGCCGGTTGTAAATTCCGGTGACGAAATCGGTGATCGACGCCTGTTCCACCTCGCCGAAGGTGAGCGCGTTGAGGAGCGCCAAAGCGGCGTGGCCGGCCAGGCTTTCCAGGCGGGCGGCGTGTTCGGCCGAATAATACCCGCGCTCCGATTTGTCCATCGAAAGGAACCCTAAAAGCTGGTCGCCGGTCACCAGGGGCGCTCCCACCCACGACCCCACGTGCCAGGTCGGGCCGATCGACTGCCACGACGGATCCGCCTGGACGTCGGGGATGAAGTACGGATGGCGGGTTT
Source organism: Anaerolineales bacterium (assembly GCA_050010135.1). Lineage (GTDB taxonomy): Bacteria > Chloroflexota > Anaerolineae > Anaerolineales > RBG-16-64-43 > FEN-1073. The sequence continues at coordinate 6,537 of JBEKLP010000099.1, read as the reverse complement.
GCGCCATGTGTTGAATTCCGGTCAGCCGCTCGATGGGCAGGTCCAGCCGCGAGATCCATTCCGCCAGTCCGAACCGTTCGTATCCGCGGTGGGAGGCCACGCGCACCCGGTCGCCCTGCAGCAGCATGACGTTGGCGCTGTCGAACGGCACCACGCGCCCGATCTGCTCCAGGAGCGTGTCGAGAATGGTGCCCGCCCGCAGCGATCCGGAAAGGACCAACCCAATGTCGCGCAGCGTCTCGGCCAGAATTCTCTGCTGCCGTTCGCTTTCGTAGAGCCGGGCGTTGACCAGCGCCAGCGCCGCCTGTTCGGCGGGCACCCGCAGCCGCTGGAGTTCCATGGCCGAGAAGGTCCGGTCGTTCTGCCGGCAATAGAGTTTGACCAGCCCCAACGGTTTGCCGCCCGCCCAGAGCGGAATGATCAGCACGGCGCCGTAATGCAGATGGCGCAGGATGGCCGCCTCGCTGGTGTGGATTTCCGGATCGTCCAAACGCATCAGCAGCGGGTCGCTCCCCTTGAGCACCTCGGCCGTAGCCGGGAAATCGTTCAGCGAATATCCGCCTCCGAATTCGCGGTCGGCCCTTTCCCCGAAGGCCGAATACGCGGCCAGGGTCCGCACCTGATTGTGTTCCATGTCGACGGAAGCCAGCACGCAGGCGTCCATGCGCGCGGTCCAAACCAGCAGGACGGCGATCTGCTGCAGGAGTTCCTCCAGGTCGAGCGTGGAGGTGACCACCCGGGCCATGTCGACGATCATGCGCAGATCCGATTCGCGCTGCCGGCTTTCCTCGAGCAACCGCAGGCGCTCGATGGTTCCGGCCGCCTGGACGGCGTACAGCGTCAACCCGTCCAGTTCCGCCTGCGAGAAAGTATGCGGCAGGGAATAGCGGACAAAAAGCACGCCGATCGCCTGCGAGCGGATCTTCAGCGGCAAACCCACCAGCGTGACGATTCCCTTGGAGCGGAGCAATTCATTCTCCGCCTGGGCTCCGATGTCGTCGGCCAGGAGAACCTTCGGCACCCCGCTGGTGCAGATCTCGCGGATCAATCCTTCCGGGCGGGGAGACACTTCTCCGGTGATTTCCTGGCCGGCGTTGTCGACGCCGTAGTTGAGCGTGACGTGCCCTTCCGGATCGATCAGATACACGATCGCCGAATGGGCCGTAGTGGCCATCAGGGCAAATTGCGCCGTGAGTTCGAGCGCCTGGGAGAAGGTCGTAGCGGCGATGATCCGGCCGCCGAAGTCGTACAGCCGGGTCAACTGTATGTTGGCGGCCTGGGATTGCACGAACAGCCGGGATCCGAAAAGCAGAACGGCGATGTGACCGGCAAACGACTGCAGCCAGGCCGCCTCTTCCTCCGTGAACCGGTGCGGCTCCTTGTCGTTCAGGTCGAGCACCCCAAGGATCTGGCCGCCGGAAATCAACGGCAGGCTGATCTGGGATTTCATCCCGAGTTGGCGGATCTGCTCACCCAGGACCGGCTCATCGCCGTCGTTTTCCACCAGGATCATTTTCCGGGATTGAAATGCCCGTCCGGTGGCTGCTTCTCCGACGAGCAGCCGCGGGCGCCGCTCCTCCGCAAGCGTCTCTCCCCCCTTCTCCGCCATCAAGTGCAACACCTCCCCGGCGTCGCCGGTCAGGTAGATTGCAGCCGAAGTCATGCCGCTGAATTTTATGGCGGCTTCGAGCAAATCCGGCAGCAAACTTTCGATGCTGCGGACGCTGGCGGATTTTTCCACCAGTTTTCCGAGGGAATCGAGAAGTTCGGCAAGGGTTTTGCCGAAGGGGGAAGTAGAGCGTTCGTTCGGGGAGGATGTCATCGGGCTTTGGATGGAATCTTTTCAGCGGCGTCCCGCAGGATATGCACCGCTTCGGCGACGGGCGTTCCGGTTTTAAAAACGGATTCGCCGGCGACCAGAATACTCGCCCCCGCCTCCGCCGCGGCCAGAGCGTTGCCGGCCGCTATTCCCCCTTCCGCTTCCAGTTCCGCCATGGAATTCATGCCATCCAGCAGTTCGCGGATCCGGCGCACGCGTGCCAGGCAGGAATCCGGGAACGCTTGCGCACCCTCGCCGGGATCGGCCGAGAGCACCAGCACCAAATCCGCCAAAGGGAGCGCGGCTTGAATGGAAAGCAACGGGGTTTTCATCCGCACCGCCAGCCCGGCGCGCGCGCCGTGGATGCGAATCGCTTTCAGCGTCCCCTGCACGTCCTTGGACACTTCCACGTGGATGGTGACGATATCGGCGCCTGCTATAACGAAACGCGGCACGTACCGTTCGGGTTCTTCGATCATCAGGTGGACGTCCACCCCAGCTCCCGCGCGGTGGATCATGGGTGCGAGCGCTTTTACGACTTGCGGGCCGAAAGAAATATCGCTGGTGAATTTCCCGTCGAGAATATCCATATGGACGAACTCGCAGCCGCCGCTTAACGCCTGCGCCACTTGATCTTCCAAATGAAGGAAGTCAGAGTAGAAAATCGACGGGGAAATTTTTACGCCGGTTGCCATGCTTCGGAATTCGATCCTGGGGGGAGCGAAGACATTTCATCGCCGTCCTAATTTTACTCCCATTGGTAAAAACCAAATCTTGGGGGAAAATTGCAACCCGCTTTTTTGCGCCCCTTACACCAAATCCACACGGAAAATTCACAGTAAAAAGACCTCCTTCGGACGGATGGGTTATCCGTCTCGTCGATGTCGAATATCCTGTTTTTTTCCGTTGAGGGCGATCACGAAGCGGGGGCCTCGCCCTCGCGCTTGCCCTCGCGAAGCGGGGGGAGTGCGCAGGTTCGGGTTGTTTTTAGAACCTGCGCGATCACGAAGCGGGGGCTCTATCCCTGGGCATCGGCGACGACCGCCGCAATGGCTGCGCCTATCCCGGATCCGTCCTTGATGAGGCTCGTGGTCACGCGGCCCGCTCCCGGCCCCAAGCAAGCCTCCAGGCCGGCCCGAATGCCTGTGTCATAACCCGGCATGTGCGCGTAGAGCGAGCCATCTATGGCCACGACATGCTCCCGCTCGAGTCCGGGGTCGAGGTAGCGCAGGATGCCCGCGAAGGTTGCGCCCACAAGCCGGGCGGAGCGTCCGGCTACGCTTTCCACCACCCTCCGGAGTGCAAGCAGTTGCTCGATGGTCAGCCCCGTCAGGCCCAGTTGGGTTTGCGCCACGCTTTTCGTTTTCCCGCAATCCGCTCCGTCCTCGAGCACTTGAGACAAGTGGACGCCGGTAAGCGTTCCGCGATTCCAGCTCTGGTTTCCGGCGGGGAGCAGCCGCTCGGCGACCATCGTTCGCAGCACGGCCAGCACCACATCGCCGAGGTAGGCGCCCGACACCATCTTTTCGAGCAACTGCTCTCCGGGGCGGACGCTGGCTTCGTTCACTGCCCGGTCAAAGGGGGTGAGAGTAACTCCATCGAAGCTGCCCGTTTCCATGTTCACGATCATGGGTTGCCCCGTGAGCGGATGGCGGGGCTCCAGATAGCAGGTATTGTGACCCGTCCCGCAAATGCTGCCGACCTCGACATCCCGCAGCTGGTAAGCCGCCGCCAGCAGGGTTCCGACCGTGTCGTTGATGACCGCCCGCGGGCGGACGTTGCGCACGCCCTGGCGCTCCAGCGCCGCCGCCAGCAAGGGCGTGACATCCCGCCCTTCGACGCCGCTCGTCCGGATCTCCTTGGTCCATTGGATCAGCACCGCCCGGTTGATGCCCTCTTGCCGGCAGGGGAAGGAGAAGGTGTGCCCGAGCGGCAGCGTGGATCGGTCACCCGCCAGCACATCCGCGACATGACGCGCGATGAAGTCGAAGAGGTCCTCCGCTTGGGTTTCCTCCCGCGTATAGTCGTAGGCTCCGCCTGGATCCTTCAGGGTGAAGTTACTGGATTTACCGAATTGCGGTTGGCCACCTGCAAGGCTGACCTTCAGGACACGGACGTTGGTGCCGCCGAAGTCGATCGCGATCGCCTCGCCCCGCTCGGCGCCGGTCGGCCGGGCTATGTAAGAGGGTAGCATTCGGAGCGAACTCGGCCGCCCAGCGAGCCCCGCGCGCATCGCTGCCTCAAAGCGCGCGGCGACCTGTTGCAGCGCTTCGGTAGTGAGGTCAATCTGGCTGCAGGCTTCTTCCACAAACTCTGAAAGGATCATAATCCTCTCCTGCGTGATGAGTCACTGATTCGCAATACCTTGTTGTTCGTCAGGTACAGCCAACAATTAGATTTGGAAATATAGATTTTGTTGCATAACGGCTTGGCTCAGCGGCAGCGGCGGGGCGGACAAGACTCTTCTGCCATTATCGCGCACTTCTGGCAAATCCGGTGCGTACTATCAGCGGCGGAGCCGCTGTCCGCTGGAGCCGGTGTTGGGCGGTTATTACTTTAACACTCCGATTTCGACATAATATCATTTGCCGTCCCGTGGAGCGAAAAGGCCTCCATTCTTTGAGTACTCTTTTAGGTGATGTGTAAATCTTACTTCTAAAACCAACCTTGAAAGCTGATATCGATTGTTTCTATCTCGCTGGTGCTAGCATCAATCTCAATCGTTAGCTTTATTTTCTCTTGCCCAAAGAACCCACTGTATAGGATTCCAAAACCTTGGGGATCTTGTGTTATCTCAGGGATGGCCCGGATTACATCCGCAATTGATTTGCCAAAGGGAAATGACTTTCCCGCGACTATTAATGGCTTGTGAAATTGTTGCACAGGTGAAAATGAGAATACGTCTGACATATCTTTGCAATAAAGAGTAAGATCACTAACATGATCACTACCCACATTTGTCCGATAGGTGATGCCAAGATCGTCATATACATAAACTGTTCCATGTTCAAGTTTTAATGTACGAGATGGCTCTCCTAATACTGCTGTAAAATCTTGGATTCTTGGCTGCAAAGGAATGGCAATTCCATCGATTGTCAATCCTGTTTTATCGACTATAAAAGGTGGAACAGGGGTTGAGGTCGGGGATGGTGTTTGTGTTGGCGTTTGTGATGGCGTTATCGTTGGTGTTTGTGTTGGCGTAATCGTTGGCGTAGGCGTAAGAGCCGGGCCGAATAACTTCCCCGGCCCGCAACCCGAGATTACCAAACTCATTACCAAAATAAGAAGTGCGGTGGTTCGTTGTTTTGTGTTCATTCTTCACCTGTGCTGCTACGGGCACTCCCGGCGGCTACTAAAGTGAGTCGCATAACTTTTTGATAGTATTCAACCACCCAACGGCTGGCGGCTCACCCCCCTGCGCAATTCATCACCAACCAAAAAACGGGTGATGATTGCTCCGGAGGGCAATGGCGCGCTTGGCCGCTTCCGTATTTCAACTACCATTTTAGCAGGAAAATAGAAACGCAATTTAAGCGTTTCCTCGCTGAGCCTTGTCTATCTTAATAGACCAATTCGACATAATAAAATACCGCGTTCTTCTAATTGATATCTACTTGATCGCAAGGCCTGCCCTCTGATCGATAAGCACCGTTGGGCTTGCCCTCGCGGAGCATGCCGTATCCCGAGTATTTCGGGATATAGCATGGTTGCGGAGCGGGGGTTTCCGGTGCGAAGTATTCACGAGTGGGGGCTCCCTGTCTGACCCAGTCCCTCCTCAATGATTTTATCGAAATTAATCCATCATATATCAATGCAAATACGCTAAAAAAGAATTCCACTAAATATCCCACTTATCAAACCTGTGCTACTTTAACTATTGTGTCATATAAATGCATCCATTACCGATCCACCCAACACTCACGTCCCGCAGATACCTATTTCTACAATTATAGTTAATATTAAAGGAAGATAAGCTAATACCTTGCAAATAATTGCAATAATTGTTGTTCTAAATTTTTATATAAGTTTTCAATAAAGTTGGTCTCTCTTCTTTCCACTCTCTCTGCAATTAATTTAACGGGATAAAATAATATATCTCCTTTATTTGGATATGCTAATACTGCCAAATCAATGCCATTTTGATCTTTCGTAACAACCCAGTTCAATCCCAAATCATCTACTAATTTTTGTCCAACGACTATCCCTACATTATCTATCACTTCATTTATGTGTTGCACATCGGTTGGTGTTGTTGCCGTCCATGCAGTAAATGCCCTATCCAAAATTGTTAATGTGATTTCTTTTTCTGCATCATCGGGTGAAAATGCTTTGATAAACAATTTTGCCGCTTCCAATTTCATATTTATCCATGCAATTTCTTCTTCATTCACTTTCATAATCGTTGGAGTCATAAAACCCTCTCGATGACGCCCAACTCCGTAGCGGGCTTCTTCCAGTCGGTTATCCGGTTGAAGATCATCTTTTATTATACATACATCCGAACACCCTGCTAAAGGCAATTAGATTTCTGGGTATCAACTACGTTCTTTCATAGATTATTACCATGGATCTTACGCTTGAATAGGCGGGAAATGAACTGCCGCGCGGCAAGCCGCGCGGTATCAAGGCTGTAGGGAACCGCTATAGCAATCGGAGTTGCTCTGCGTATATGCGGACATACTCTTTCGTACGACCCTGGCTTGCCACATACCTTCGTA
>JBEKLP010000098.1:0-7028 GCA_050010135.1 Anaerolineales bacterium | reverse complement strand
CCCGGGCGTGGTGCTTGATGTAATGGATCACCGGTTCGTCCCCGGCGATGAACCCGCCGAGGGAGGCGAAGGATTTGCTGAAGGTGGACATGATCAGGTCCACGTCCTTGGTCATGCCGAAGTGCGCGGCGGTTCCGCGCCCCTTGCCCAGCACGCCGATGCCGTGGGCGTCGTCCACCATCAGCCGGGCGCCGTATTTTTTGCAGAGCGGAACGAGTTCCGGCAGCGGGGCGAGGTCGCCTTCCATGCTATAGAGGCCGTCGACCACCACCAGCTTGCCCTTGTCCTCCGGCAATCCGGCGAGCACGCGCTCGAAATCCTGCAGATCGTTGTGCTTGAAACGCCGCGTCTCGCCCCAGCACAGCCGCGCCCCGTCGACGATGCTGGCGTGGTCTTCCTTGTCGAGGATGACGAAATCTCCGCGGCCCACGATGGCCGAGATCGTGCCCAGGTTGGTCTGCATGCCGGTGGAAAACACCAGCGCCGCTTCCTTGCCGACGAACACCGCAATTTCCCGCTCGAGCTGCTCGTGCATCTCGAGCGTCCCGTTGAGGAAGCGCGATCCCGTGCATGAGGTTCCGTATTTGCGGATCGCCTCCACGGCCGCCTCCCGCACGCGCGGGTCCATCGTCAGGCCAAGGTAGTTGTTCGAGCCGCACATGATCAGGCGGCGTCCATGGAAAATCGCCTCGGTCCCCTCGTTGCCTTCCATTGGAATGAAGTAGGGGTAAAACCCGGCCGCTATGGCTTCCTTGGCATCGGTAAATACGGGGCATTTTGCGAAGATATCCATCCATCTCCTCCAAGCATGGGAATCGATCCGGGCCTATTATACGCGAGTGTCTTTCCGGCCTTCGGCTTTCTTCTTTTTATGGATAGCGTCCGCCACGACGAGATCCACTATCGGATATTGCAACGGCCCGGCAAGGTTGGTCAGTAAGTAGAAAAGTTTGGATTCGAAACCGGTCAGGATGATGTATCGGTTCTTCTCCACCCCATTGAGAATATCCCGCACGACCGTTTCGGGGGGAAAAACCTTGTTGGTTGAGGCAATCACTCTGGTCTCAAATGGTTTGATCGGTTCTTCAAAAGCCAGCTGCGGGGTGTCGGTGTCGGGAGGGAATGCGATGCTCACCCGGATGCCGTACTGCCTCAATTCATAACGCAGGGTGTCGCTCAATCCGCGCACCGCCCATTTGGAGGCTCCATATGCTGAATACCCAAAGGTGGCAAGGAGACCTACCAGGGAAGAAATATTAACCAGATGCCCCTTCCCGCGCCGAATCATCTCCGGCACGACGGCTCGGCAGATATTCAAGGTGCCAAAATAGTTGATGTCCATCATCTCACGGAAGATTTCCGCCTTGAGATCCTGGAAATATCCCGGATACGTAACCCCGGCGCTGTTGAAAACAAGATCCAGAGATCCTAGTGCCCGCGTTGCCTGCTCCACCGCGGTCCGCGCCTGGTTCTCGACGGCCACGTCCGCCGGCGTGAAACCGACCTTTTGCGAGGGATCGACCGCGGCGGCCTGCAGCTCCTTGCGGGCCGCTTCGAGCTTGACTGCGTTCCTTGCCGTCAGCCAAACGCTCGCGCCGCGCCCGACCAGCTGCCGGGCGAGCGCCAATCCGATCCCGCTGGATCCGCCCGTGATCAGCGCCTTCTTGCCGAAAAAAAAATCCTTGCGAATATCGCGTGCCATGTTAACCCTCTCTCCTTGCTCCATCTGGATTTTTATGAACCTTCATGGGGACCGCCGGATATGTATCCGATCATTCCCCGGGCACAACCCGGTAAATTCTCACTTCCCCGGCGCTAAATACTTCCTCTATCCCAGGGCAAGTTGTCAGTGCGCCCGGTTGGAGCGAACCGACCCCTTCTTTAATATATATGTAGGTGACGCCCTGGGCCCGCACCACTGGCCAGAACTCCCCCGTGCATCCCGTCAGTGTGCTGACGGTAGCCGCCAACCCGTTGACTTTATTGATGTATTCCTGCGGCCCGAAACTGTACAGCATTGGCGGCAGCAGCGTCCGCCGTCCCGCTAGCGGCAGCAGCCACCATCCGCCGTCCACCCCGCGGTACAAACCGTTCTGCCAGGGAACGACGTTGATCAGGAAGACCGCATCCGCGGGCGTGTTCCGCGCCGCCCAAACGGCGGCTTGCCGGTCGTCGGACGTGGCAAACACGGTGCCCGGGTTGACGATCGTCCGCGTTTGCCAAATGCCCGCGAGGCAAACGGCCAGGGCGACACCCCCGAAAAAGAAATGCGCGCGCAAGGCCGGCACGCGGCGGTTCAAATAATCCGCCAATGTGATTAACCCGCTCGCAGCCAGAATGGATGCAGGCAAAAATAGGATGATGGCCAGATGATCCGGCCGGAACGGCGCAATGCGCAATCCCCACGGCAGCGTCTCCACCCCCAGCACCAGCCCCCAGACCGCAAAGACGCGCAACGGTCCGCGGCGGAAAAGCGCGGCCAGGAGTGCGAGCACACCCGATCCGAGCAGCAGGTAGTTCCGCAGCGGGCCGAGCAACTTCCAAAGATAGTCGCCGTGGTTGGCGAAATACATCGCATCGACCGCCCCGCCGGGCGCAACGACGTCCACGCCGACGCTTCCGGCGCTGTAGCGCAGCATCGGAATCAACCAGGGCAGCGCCGCCGCCGTTCCGGCCGCCACCGCCGCGGCTAGTCCCGGGAACCGCTTGCGGTAATTCCGGCGCAGGAGGGCGCATGCGCCGACAAGCAAAAGGAAAACCGCCAGGAGGATCCCGGCCAGATAATGGGTCAAGAGCGTGCCCGCGGTAAGGATCGCCAATCGAACCGCGGAAGCCGGGCGCGGAGCCCGCAGGGCGTATTCCACCGCCTCGGCCATCGCCAGCGGCAGCAGGACTATCCCGGCCAGCAGCGTGTAGCGGCCCCAGGTCAGGTAATACGCCGGCATCTCCGAGAAGAATCCGACAAGCGCAAGAACAAGCAATGCCTGGCGCCGGTCCCGGCGCAGCGCCATCGACAACCGGTAGGCGGAGAGCGCGGCGGCGACGCCGAGAATCTGTCCGAAGAAGAGCACCGCCCGGTCGGGGGAGAGGCCGGAGAAAACGGCGAACACGGCCGCCGCCGCATGGAAGCCGAAGTGGTAATAGAAAGGCCCGGGGATCCACGGCTGCAAAGTGGCGGGAAGCCCCCCGCCCTCGAGAAAGAGCCGCACCAGGAAAACGTGATGGACCGAATCCACCCAGGCCGGCAATGCCAGATCGCGCACCTGGTAGAACCGCAACGCAAGCAAGACCGCGATGGCGAGAATTTCCAGAGCGGCGAATGCGGACCATCGAAAGGAGAGTTGTTTCCGCGCCAGTCCAAACATTAGCAGGATCGCGCAGCCCGCCGCCAAACCAGTGAGCAGCGCCGGTCCGTAGTGGAAACCCGCCACGCGTCCAAGGAGCGCGCCCAGGGCGATGACCGATAGGCCCAATCCAAAGGAAATGGAAAGCAACTCCACCCAGCCGCGGCGGCGGTCCGGGAAGAGGGCGAGGATTACCGCGCCCGGCAGCAGGAGGAGTAGAAAAGCCAGCGCGCAGGCGAAGGCCGTTCCCAGGTTGAAATTGATCATCCGAAGAACCGGAGGGAATCGAAGATGAAAGGGATTAAACCACATCCTCGGCGGATTGTCTGCCGAGGATGCGGAATCTCATTCGGGGAGAAAAGGAGATTCAGGGAATCACGTCGATTTCGCCGGACATGCCCTTCCCGCCCGGCCCGCCGTTGATGCCGCAATGATAAGGATAGGTTCCCTCTTTGTCGAAGGTAAAAGAGAATACCTGGCCGATTGCCAGCAGCCCGCTTTGGAACAGCCCGCCGTCGGCGATGACCGAATGATAAGCCGGGTCTTTGTTTATCCAGGTGATCACCGTACCGGCTTTAACCACCAATTTCTGGGGATGAAACGCATTCATCTGCATCATGATGTCGGCTTGGCCGGAAACCACCTGCGGGCTGGCGTCTGCGGTCGGATGGGATGACCACGGAAAGGTAAATCCCTTACAACCCGAGAGGGAGAGGATCAGACAGGCAATCACCGTTCCCCGCAGCGCTGATCGCACAAACGAGGGATTTCCAATCATGAAATTCATCGTCCCGGATCCGCTTTTATCGGAATTTATCCTCGCAGGCATGCCCCTCATTTTATCCACAACGGCGCTGCAAATCCCGGTCTTTTGAAAATTCTCACGGAATTCTCAGCCAACAATTCCGGGGGGAGAATCACGGCGGGAGGATTGCCCTTCACTGGCAGATTTGCCGGCGACGTCTTCGTGTTACTCCGGTCCGGAAGGTCGAATCCCGGGGTCGGATGTCGGCCGGAAAAGCGAAGCGGCCCTTCCAAGAGATGCATATTGAAAATAAAAACGACGGCCAAGCCTTCTTGAGCTTGGCCGTCGTCTGCGTTTGGAAAAACTTACGGAATGCCTAGATGGCTTGAATGATCTGGCTGAATACGTTGCCGATTGCCGGACCAAGGACCGACAGAATGACGATGATAACAATGGCAACCAAAACCAGAATCAATGCGTACTCTACAAGACCTTGGCCTTTCCTCTGCAGTTTCTTGAACATGGGTGTTGCCTCCTCTCCTTTGAAAAATGATTGCAGCGAATGATCACAGCGTGGTTCCTATTATCTCATTTTTTTGGAAAATAAATCAAAGAATAATTAGTTTTTTCAAACCAGATAATTACTTTTTAGGATCAAAACCTTTTTTCCATAATGGCTAAAAGCGGGAAAAATCAATCGAAAATATTACTATATTTCGGATATTTAATGTCTCCTATAGACAAATATTCTCAATGGGGTTGGATATGGTTATCAACATATTTATTGCCATGGATCATTCTTTAACCAGCGACCGGTATTCCGAGAATCAGATAACAATTTCTCACCCGATTGAACCTGGAATAAAAACGACGGCCAAGCCTTCCTCGGCTTGGCCGTCGTCCGCGTTCGGAGAGAAAATTTCGAAACGCTTAGATGGTCTTGACGATCTGGCTGAATACGTTACCAATTGCCGGGCCAAGGACCGACAAAATAACAATGATAACGATGGCGACCAGAACCAGAATCAATGCGTACTCTACAAGACCTTGGCCTTTCCTCTGCAGTTTCTTGAACATGGTATTTAGCTCCTTTCCTATGAACAATGATTGCAGCGAATGAAAATAACCTTTATGTATTATCCAACTTTTTTAGGAAAATAACCCGAAAAAGGATGTTAAAATTATTGCAAATAATTGCTTTCCGGGATCAATGTTTTTTCCATAACGGTTAAACACGGGGAAATAGAATATATCTCAAAATATTGGAAATTGAATACAAGATATCCACAATATTTTCAATTGTGTTGGGTGTGGATATCATCGCATCCGGCATCATGAATCAATTTCTATTCAGCGGCGAGTTTACGATGAATAATGAGCGATCTCCCACCCGAGTGAACTTGGATTAAAAACGACGGCCAAGCCGGGTGGGCTTGGCCGTCGTCCGCGTTCGGATCCTGCAACGCCTAGATGTTCATGATGATCTGGCTGAACACGTTACCGATTGCCGGACCAAGGACCGACAAAATAACGATGATAACGATGGCGACCAGAACCAGAATCAACGCGTACTCTACAAGACCTTGGCCTTTCCTCTGCAGTTTCTTGAACATGGATGTGAGCTCCTTTCCTATGGAAAATGATTGCAGCGAATGAAAATAACCTAATATGAATTATCCCACTTTTTTAGGAAAATAACCCGTAAAATAGATGTTAATATTATTGCAATAATTGCTTACCAGGATTAATGTTTTTTCCATAACCGTCAAAAGCGGAAAAATAGAATAAAGATAAAAAAATTGGATAGTTAATACTGGATATCCGCAATATTTCCATTTATATTGGGTGTGGATATCAACGTATCCGGCATCATGAATCAATTTCTATTCAGCGGCGAGTTAACGATTAGCCATAGGCGGCATCCCACCCAATTGAACCTATAAAAAACGACGGCCAAGCCCTACCGGCATGGCCGTCGTCTGCGTTCAAACAAATACTCCCGCAAGAACTATATGCTCTTGACGATCTGGCTGAACACGTTACCAATTGCCGGACCAAGGACCGACAAAATGACAATGATAACGATGGCGACAAGAACCAGAATCAATGCGTACTCTACAAGACCTTGGCCTTTCATCTGCAGTTTCTTGAACATGGTATTTTCCTCCTTTCCTAAAGGGGTTTCGGATTCCTTTTGGGAATTCAATCTTGATTACATCATCCCATATGACAGGCATAAAGGTCGTAAAATGGGAATTAAATTACGGTACAGAATCATTACCTTTCAAAAAAACTGATGGATTCTGGGGCGTTCTTAGCGGGAAAAATTGCTTTTTAACTGCGATTAATTTCGGACAATATTTATCTTTAAACACAGGCTGAAATCTCCTGCTTCCGATACCAATGGGATAGGGTCAGGATGCCGCCTTGCCTTTGGCCGCAGGGGTGAACGTCAGCCCTTCCTTCCCGCGATCGACGCGGACCGTCATGCCGGTCAACAATTCACCCTGCAATATCTTCATAGCAAGCGGATCCTGCAATTCGCGCTGGATCGTGCGTTTCAGGGGACGCGCGCCGTAAGCCGGATCCCATCCGGCCTCGGCGAGAAATTCGCGCGCACCCGGTTTAACCTCCAGCCGGATGTCCCGGTCCGCCAGGAGCTTCTCAACACGCTTGAGTTGGATATCGACGATGCGCGCAATCTGCTCCTTGTCCAGCGGACGGAAGACCACGACCTCGTCCACCCGGTTGAGGAACTCCGGCCGGAACGCGCGCCGCAGCACTTCCATCGCCGCTTCGCGGGTGACGGTCCCGCCGCTGAGCCACAACTCGCCGCCGAGGTTGCTGGTCATGATCACGACCACGTTGCGAAAGGAAACCGTCCGGCCCTGGCCGTCGGTCAGCCGCCCGTCGTCGAGAAGCTGCAGCAGCACGTTGAA
>JBEKLP010000097.1:0-7354 GCA_050010135.1 Anaerolineales bacterium | reverse complement strand
GAAAGGTGTCTTTTTGCCGCCGCTCACGATCTTCCATCATGCCGAAGGTGATCTGCATAATGCCTCCCATTCAATGGAAGCATTATATTAAATTCTCTTGTACAATGGAACATTATTCAGAGGTTTCTAATTAATTAAATAACCGCCGCCAGAGGCGCGGGGGCCGCGATGCTATTATCGGCGGCGCCCTGCGCGCGGGCTTCCTCGACCTGGCGCGCCCAGAGGAACAGGCAGGTGTGGTAGGCCGTTTTGGCATAGGACGAGAGCGCGGTCACGACGGCAATCATCATGCCTCCGATCAGAACCGCCATTCCGACGCCCGCGATCACGCCCGCGGCAGACCAGGAGGAGAGCATCCCGGCGAGGTAGAAGATGACCCCGCCCAGAACAAACGCTAGTATGATCACGGCAACCGCGATCAGGTCGACCACGCCGCTCACTCCGATTTCGGTGACGGCCACCAGCAGCAGGTTGTTCTTGATGATCTGGGTGGCGCGTTTGAGCGATTGGCCGAGGTTGAGATCCTCGAGAATCATCGCGGGAAGGACAAAGAACGTAGCCGTCGTCCAGACTAAATCCAGGAACCCCGCCAGCATGCCGCCCAGCAGGCTTTGGCGTCCCCGTCGCCCGCCGCCAAAAAGATTTTCCAGCAGTTTAACCAAGGTCGAGGCGGCCGCCAGGGTCATGATATTGAAAAACTCCCGGCGGGCGGCGGCCCAAGCCTGGTCCATCCGGCCGTCACCCTGGGTCAGGTAATCATAGACCAGGCGTACGGTCATTCCGGAAAAGAGATACGAAACGGCGTATTCCAGGAAGAAGATTATCGGACTGAGGATCAGGAAGATGCCCGGAAGATAGCTCCGGCTTCCCGGCAGGAGCGCCAGTCCGATGCCGGCGCCGGAACCGAACAGCGAAACAACCGCTCCGAGAATCAGGGCATAGATGGAGGGTTTTATCAGATCGGGATCCTTCACGGCCATTTGGTAAGCTTGTCCCAGAAACCCGAAACCGCGCCGAATGGAATCCATCATGGGAACACCTCCACAAGTTGTTTAACCGGATCGTCTCCCTCACCCTGCGATCCGCCCGGAGAGGGGCTGGGCTTTCCAAATCAAATCCGGCTCGTGAAATCGTATCATGAAAAGCATACGGGGAATCCGGCGGTGGGTTGCCGCTTTCCGGAGGATGACGAACGCCTTTATCGGTCGTCTTTCCCGCGTAAGCCGCCGGCCTTTGGGGCGGAAAACATCGCCGGGGCGGAGATCCTCAAAACCGCCTCCGGCTTTGACAAGCCCCGGTGCGTCATTTACAATAGCGCCCACCATCGCAATCCGGCACCTGCAATCTGTAAAATCCCCAATCCAAACCCGCGGGGAACGTCCCCTGCCCCGGGAGGTCTGCAGAAAAGCATGAAAGAATACGCCACCGATGCCATTCGCAACATCGCGTTGATCGGACACGGCAGCGCGGGAAAGACCACCCTGGTCGAGGCCTTCCTGCATTTCACCGGCGCCTCCACCCGGCTGGGCAAGATTGAAGACGGCACGACGGTTTCGGATTATGAAGATGAAGAAGTCCGGCGCAGAATTTCCCTCTCCACTTCGGTCATCCCCATCGAATTCCAGGAATGGAAAATCAACTTGTTGGACACGCCCGGCTTCCCGGATTTTATCGGCGAGGTGATCTCGGCTCTGCGTGTTGCGAACGGCGCGATGGTCCTGCTGGATGCGGTGGCCGGCGTGGAAGTCGGCACCGAAATCACCTGGCAACATTGCGAGGAATTCCACCTCCCGCGCTTCGTGGTCATCGCCAAGATGGACCGTGAGAATGCCGATTACGAACGGGTGCTGGAGAGCGCGAAAACCCTCCCGGGCGCGAAACTCGTTCCGGTTCAACTGCCCATCGGCCAGGGCCAGCATTTCAAGGGTGTGATCGACCTGATGGCAATGAAGGCCCGCCTGGGCGCCGGCAAGGAAGCGACGGACATTCCCTCCGAGATGAAAGCGGCGGCCGAGAAAGCCCGCGTGGCGCTCATGGAAGCGGCGGCGGAGGGCGAGGACGAATTGCTGGAAAAGTATCTGGGCGGCACCGAGCTGACCCAGGAGGAAATGATCCGCGGATTGCGCAAGGCCGTGTGGAATAGCGTCTGCATGCCGGTCTTCACCTGCGCCGGGTCGGCCGAGGTGGGGATCGAACCGCTGCTGTATTGCGCGACCAAACTGATCCCTTCGCCCTCCGAGGCGCCCAAGGCGGAGGCGGAAGGGAAGGGGGGCAAGGAGGAGCTTCCTTGTTCCGACGCCGGTCCGCTTGCGGTCTACGTCTGGAAAACCACCGCCGATCCGTTTGTCGGAAAGCAAACTTATTTCCGCGTGTATTCCGGCACGCTCAGCTCGGATACGCGCGTCTGGAATTCCAAAAAATCGGCGGAGGAGCGGCTGGGAACGCTCTCGGTCCCGCGCGGCAAGGAAACCCTGCCGATCAAGGCCGCGCACGCCGGAGATATCGGCATTGTCCCCAAACTCTCCGCCACGGTCACCGGCGATACGCTGTGCGACAAGACGCATCCGTTGACCCTGCCCGTTCCCGTGTATCCGACGGCCCTGTATTCGGTGGCCGTGACGCCCAAGACCCAGGCCGACGCGGCCAAGATCTCGCCCACCCTCACCCGGTTGTGCGAGGAGGACATGACCCTTTCCTGGCATAACGAGCCGAGCACGCAGCAGACGATCCTGCAGGGGATGGGCGACCAGCACATCGACGTGGCCATCCGGCGCGCGGAATCCAAATTCCAGGTGGGGCTGCACATCGAACTTCCGCGCGTGCCCTACCGCGAAACGATCACCAAACCCAACAACGCCATGTACCGCCACAAAAAGCAGACCGGCGGATCCGGGCAGTTCGGCGAGGTGCACCTGCGCGTGGAACCGCTGACGACGGGCGATTTCGAATTCGAGAACGAAGTTTTCGGAGGCGCCATCTCCTCCTCCTACATGTCGGCCATTGAAAAGGGCGTGCGTTCCGTGATGCTGCGCGGCGCGGTCGCCGGCTACCCGATGGAGAAAGTGAAAGTGGCCATCACCGACGGCAAGGAGCATCCGGTGGATTCCAAACCGGTGGCATTCGAGATCGCCGGCCGCGAAGCGTTCAAGCTTGCCGTGCACGGCGCGAGCCCGGTACTCCTCGAGCCGATCATGAGCATCCGCATCGTCGTCCCCGAAGCCAACATGGGCGACGTGTTGGGCGATCTCAACACCCGCCGCGCGCGCGTCCAGGGGATGGATAACGAACACGGCAAAAGCATCGTCAACGCCGCCATCCCGCTGGCGGAAATCCAGCGCTATACAACCGACCTGCGTTCGATCACCGGCGGACGCGGATTCTTCACCATGGCGCTGGACCATTACGAAGTGATGCCGAGAAACGTGGCCGAACAGGTCATCGCCGCGCGGCAGAAAGAGCTCACCGGCAAGACCGAGGAAGAGGAATAGGAATAGTCCATCCAACAATCCGTTCTGCGGGAAACCTCCTTCCAAGATTGCCGAAGGAGGTTTTTCTTTTCTGGCACGGGCTTATCCGAAGTGAGAATCGCATCGGGTGATGTGCGACCGGGGAGCGGACACAACCGCCGGAGAGGAGCAGATTAGAACGAGCCGTAAATGAAGGGCAGGGCGCTTGTTTGAGAGACTGCCTGAAGAATCCATAACCCGGCGATGACGATGATCGCGGCAAAAACGGCCGCCGGCCGCAGCGCATTGATCCAATTGGGAAACCGGCGTGAGAGCGGACCGATCGCATCCATTCCCAGAATGAGAAAGAGCGCCAGCATGGCGGGGGGCAGAAAATGCGGGAACCACATCGTCTGGTTGAAGGAGAACATCCCTGCCAGGAATCGAACGGCCTCCTCCAAGGAGGAGGAGCGGAAGAGGATCCAACCGAGGCCGATCAGATGAAAGTTCACAACGGCTGCGATTGTTTTTTCCCACCATCGGCCGGGGGTGTACTTCAGCAGCCGGTCGACGGTCAGCAGCACCCCGTGCCATGCGCCCCACAGGACGAACGTCCATGCCGCGCCATGCCACAATCCCACCAGGATCATGGTGGTCATTGTTGCGGCGGTCTGGATCAAGCCCGGGTATCGCCGCTGCGTCTTGATCAGCCCCCAGCGGCCGAGGGGAAAGTACAAATACTCCCGGAACCACTGGGTAAGAGTCATATGCCACCGGTTCCAAAAATCTCCCGGCGAAAAGGAAAAATACGGCTGACGAAAATTTTCCGGGAGAGAGATTCCCAGCAGGCCGGCCGAGCCGCGCGCGATGTCCGTATACCCGGAAAAGTCTGCATAGATCTGAACGGCGTATAAATAGAATCCGCCGATATACAGCGGCATCGGGAATCCGCCCGCGTTGGGATGTGCGGCAGCCCGGAAGGAAATATCCGCGAGAGCGGCGATGCTGTCTGCGATGACGACTTTCTTGAATAAGCCTGTCAGGACAAGTTGCAGCGAGGATTGGACCTCGAATCGGGAGAGCCGATCGGACGGATTGGCCATCTGTTGGAAGAATTCCGCGGGCCGGACAAAAGGCCCCGCGATGAGTTTCGGAAAAAACGCCAGGTATAAACCAAAATCCACAACGTTTTCCACCGGCTGGATCTTTCGACGCGAGACCTCGAGGGTGTAAGCGATTGCCTGGAACGCGTAGAACGAAATCCCGATCGGCAAAAGCACTTGGATCGAGGCGGGCGGAGAGATTCCCATCCCGCGGAGAATGGAATCCATATTGGCCAGAAAAAAACCCGTATATTTAAAATAGGCCAGCGCGCCGAGATTTAGCGCAACGCTCAGCGCGACGTACTTTCGGGAATGAGCGCTGTCCGGGATTGCGCGCCCGAGGAAATACGTGGCCGCGGTGATCCCCAACAGAACGAGGACAAACCGTGCATCGAAGGTTGCGTACAAGATATAACTGGCCAAGAGCAGAAGGGTTTTGCGCCATGTGGGGCTCGGCAGCAACCAGTAAACCAGACAAACGACGGCGAGGAAAACGAGATAAAGAGGAGTGTATAAAAACACTAGGGGCACTCCGCCGCATCCAGAGAATCCAGAACGGATTGGGCTACCAGCGTGTTCCCGAGGATGTTCCAATGGGAATCGTAGACCATGAACGGATCCTCTCCCCCCAGAACGGTTTGCACCATCCGATCGGTAGGATCGATAAAAAGCAGATTGTTCTCCCGGGCATACGCCGCCAGCGCATCCCGCGCTGCCAGAGCGTTGGCGCGCATTTCCAGGATATCCGGGGATCGGGCGGAATCTTGGACCACCTCGCGATTCCGGTCCAAATGCAAAGGAACTAAATCTCGCAACGCGGGTTTCAATTGCGAGGGATCCAATGCGAGCGGGAAGTAAATTTCTGGCTTTGTCGGCGCGTACAGAACGGCCGTGCAGGCGGAATTCCGCTTCGCCTCCTCCGCCAGTTTGTTCAAGGCACTCGTGAATTCCTGCCAACCCCGGCTCTGCTGCCAATCCTGCCGGGTTAAAGTCAGCGCGTCCAGATAATTAATGCAACAAGTGAGCTGGAGCGTCCGACCGGGCAGATCCACAGCCAGAGGATAGATGGGTTCCGCGTTTAAGAAACCTGTCACCCCGTAAAACCGCCGGATCCATTCCTGCGCCAAGGGGATGGGAAGCATTTGGATCAGCAATGGGGAAGAGGGTCTGTAATTGATGCTGTCAATCGGCGGTTCCACTTCCACAACCACCCATCGCGGGTGGCGGGGCAGACCGTATCGGGATAGATAATCCAACTTTACTTCCGGACTGCTTCCGGGTTGGGACAGGTTCAACACAACCCAGCCGGTTCGATCGGCGAGTTGTGCCGGCCAAGGGTAGGAAGTTTGCGCACCGAGGGAGAAGGATCGTCCCAGGACGACGATATCCGCCTTTGCCGGGAGGGGCGGCGTATTCCGGAATCCGAATTCATCGGTCTCCAGACGCACATGAGCTTCGAGGCGGTCCGCGCCCGGCGGTATGGGTCGCACCAGATCCGGACGCCAGAAGAGTTGATCTCCATCGGAGAAATGCACGTCGTATGTGTTTACGGTGAGCGGCGTATCCATCGGGGCCGGAGCTCCCAGGCCGCGCAATCCGGATAGCAGGGGCGGGTTATATCGCAGGATGATTTCCAGAAGAAGCAGGCCCAATACTGTCCCCAGGATCAGGCGGAGGAGAACCGGCAGAATTTTCGCACTGGAGCGCATGAGTGTTCGTTTGGTATTCAAAGAATGGATAGATTAAATGATGTGACTGCGATTGTACACTAAACCCCGGTAAGGGAAAAATCGAAGCGTGAATTATTTGGAGCCGCCGGGAGACCCGGCCGGATTTCCAGATCTTGGTTTTCTCCTGTCGGAATGAATCATGAGAAAAATGTTGTTTATTAAAACCATTATTGTTCGTGAACTGAGCATTCGTGGGATAATGTTAATGAAAACTGGATGGTTATTGAATTTGGTGCCCTCACCGCATCCCCTGCGAAGGAGTATATTATCCGGCAGGGTGGGGAGGGGCGAAGGTTATTCCCAATCAGGAGAATGCATGCCCGAAAATCCGTCTTCCCTTTCAGATGCTTCCATCCCCGAGCGCGGCGTTGACAAAGTGGATCCGCTTGCCGAACCGCCCGCGCCAAAGAGCGTAATGACGATTAACGCCCACCCCGATGACCAGGAATTCACCGTCGCCGGGACGCTGGCCAAGTGGGCCCGCGCCGGGTGCGCGATCACCGTGGTGTGCATCACCGACGGCGACGCGGGCAGCAACGATCCGGACAAAGGCGCCGCCTACAAACCCGAATTGGCCCTTCTGCGACAGCGCGAACAGCGGGAGGCGGGGGCGGTGATCGGCGTGAGGGAAACGGTCTTCCTGCATCAGCCGGATGGAGAGCTGCAGCATACGCTGGCGCTGCGTCGGGATCTGACGCGTCTGATCCGGAAATACAAGCCCGAGGCGGTGATCTGTAGTGATCCGACGGCGCGGTTCTACGGAAATTCCTACATGAACCACCCCGATCATCGCGCCGCCGCCGACGCCGCTTGCGATGCGGTATTCCCTTCGGCCGGAACGCGCCTGATTTTCCCCGAACTTCTCGCCGAAGGCTGGGAACCGCACAACGTAAAGCGGTTATATCTGCACGGGTCCGAAAAACCGGACGCATGGATCAACATTACCGAGACCATCGACGTGAAAATCCGCGCGCTGCGCTGCCACCGCTCGCAGGTGGGCGAGGGAGAAGATCTCGACCGGAGGATGCGCGAGTGGGCGGAGGAGGACGGCAAGCCGCGCGGATTTAAATACGCC
>JBEKLP010000096.1:0-7793 GCA_050010135.1 Anaerolineales bacterium | reverse complement strand
CTTCTCTGTGGCCCTGGTCCGGCAGGTCGCCCCGCCCTGGGTGTTACCCGGCGTCGTGCTCTATGGAGCGCGGACTTTCCTCGATCCCATGATCGGAATCGCGATCGCCCGGTCGACTTGGATACCCCGATTACTATAACATGAAACCTTGGACAGTTCGCCCCTTGCGATGGAGAACCCGGACCGGAAGTCTTCTGCTTGCTTGGCGCTAAGCTTGAATAGACTGATGTCTTGTTCGCGGCTGCTTAAAACCGATTTACCTTGCTCGTTCCGTTGCGCAAAGGCACGTCAAAGATAATATCCT
This sequence comes from Anaerolineales bacterium, assembly GCA_050010135.1. Taxonomy (GTDB): domain Bacteria; phylum Chloroflexota; class Anaerolineae; order Anaerolineales; family RBG-16-64-43; genus FEN-1073. The sequence continues at coordinate 7,489 of JBEKLP010000096.1, read as the reverse complement.
ATGGGGAAGAATTCTCTGTCGGTGTGGGTAGTTCCGGGGGAGCCAGCGAGATTTGGTTATTCGAGGTGACGCAGTCGCAGGCGTGCAGGACGGATTCCAAATAATACGAGAGGGTTCCCTGGTATGGGCTGTCGCCCGAGCCCGCGATCCAATCGCTCAGGTCGAAGGCCAATGGTCCGGCCGCAGAAATCCATTCTCCGTTGTACCGCCTGGCAATGTGCAGGTTGGTCCCCGTTGCCCGGCCGCCTTCGCAGGATGGATGTCCGATGCGATCCCCGGCCTTCAAACGAATCCCCTGGGCCACCCGATCCTGATCCGCGAGATGGTAATACAGAAACGTCCAGCCGGTATTCTCAATTCCGTCCATATCCAGATCCAGCACCACGGTTGCCGGGCCGCTGCGGGCGACGACCCCCGGAGCAACCGCGGTCACCCACTCGGGGCTGTCCTGGCACCCGTGTTTGACCGCGGGCGGCGCAAAATCGATCGCCGCCCAGGGAAGCCCATCCCCCCATACCGGATGCGGTCCGCCGGTAAAAACCCAGATTTTTCCCGGTTCGATGGGCAGTTGCATTTTCGGCTGCTGCAAATCGCCCGGCATGAGCTGCACTGAATAGGAAAACGGATCGCCAAAAAGATTCCGGTAGGTTTGGATAAATCCGTCCGGGCTGACGGCCCGGTCGAACTGCTCCTGGCCGAACCATTGAGCCAACAGATATTGCACGGCGACCGTGCCCGGATTCTGCCAAGGATCCGGCCGGGTAATCCGTCCGTCGGCCAACTCGATTTCCTCAAGCTGTCCCGTCCGCCAGCCGTAGTAGCCCTCGTTCAATTTTCCCGCCGCAAGGGATACCTGCAGCGCAAGACCGTAAGCAGTGTAATCGGCGTTTTGGAGCGGGAGCGCTTTTACCTCATCGCTCTGATCGTTGCGGGTTAAAGCTTGCGCGCGATATTCCAACAGCGCCAGCAGGATTCGGGGGTTAACGGAGAAGTCGCGGGCGACGATCTGCACGTCCTCCCAACCGGATAGGGTTTGGTCAAAGGCGTATTCGGTGAAGTCCTTCAGATAACCGGGATGAGAATCCACAAAAGCTTTCCCGTCAAAACCCGGTACGGCGGGTCCGGCTACCACTTCGCTGTCGGGGAGCATCTGGAACGGCGTGCCGGTGAAAGGGGCCGGATAAATCGGGACCTGAAGCACCAAGCCGGGGGTGAGCGTGGTCGTCTTCAGCGGGAGTCCGGAATTATTCTTGCGGATATCGTCGGCGGTGGTATGGAAGTGTGCGGCAATCGCTTCCAGCGTATCCCCCGATTGCGCGCGGTACTCCACCAGTTGACCGGGTTCGATTTGCTCGCGGGTGGGAAGCGGCGTAGGTTGTGCGACCGACACGGAGCGCGATGGAAGCGCTGAACCCGAGGGAGTAAGGGGAACGGAATTTGCTGCCGGAACGCAGGCCGACAATCCAAGCACAACGGCCAGGATTCCCCCGGCGCTTAACCGCGCGATCCGCAGACGACGGATATTCATGTGGTGCAAATTATTCATCGGCTGCAGCCGTTGGGAAACCGCGGGGACGAGAAGCGGGATTCGTTCTGCCGAACCCATTTTTTCCGTGACGGTTTTTTTCATTGCGGGGTTACGTTTTATCTCCAGATCAATGTTTCACTGGATGCCCAGGGATGAGCAACGATCGTCGTCCCATCACGCACCATCGATCCTTCATACGGCGCTCCGCCGGCATGGCAAACCCAGCCGCTGAGCACGAAGGGCACCGGTCCGCCGGCAAGCATCCACTCGCCGTTAAATTTTCGCGCGATGTGGACATGGGTTCCGGTGGCGATTCCACCCTGGCAGGAGGGATGTCCGAGGCGATCGCCGGTCTCCACATGCGATCCCTGGGAAATTTGATCTTTGGTGGCGATATGCAGGTAGAGGATATCCCACCCGGTTTCTTCATATCCGTCGCCGTCCAGGTCGATGACGACGACGTTTCCGGACGAACGCACGATCAACCCCGGAGCGGAAGCCGTCACCCAGCTGGGGGATACGGCGCAATTGGCCGAATCCGTCGGGGCGAAATCCAGCGCCGCCCGGGCTCCGTCGTGTTCCCACGCACCGTGCGGCCCGCCGGTAAAAGCCCACTCCTGCTCCCGAGGAAAAGGAAGTTCCATCACGGTCAACGGGAGTTCGGAGGAATACAGCGGCTCGACCGCCTGGTCGAAGGGATTGCCGAACATCCGCGAGTATACGGCGAGAAAATCGTTCACGCTTTGTTGCCACGTGGAGCGGTCGGCGGTGGTCCGGGCGAAAAAATACAGGATCGCGACGGTTCCGGCGTTTAAATCCGGCGCCAAACGGAGCACGCCGCCGTCGGCGAAAGTCAAATTCAACAGGCTGGCATCCCGCCATCCATAATATCCGATGCTTAAGAGGTTCGTCGCCCAGACCAACTGAGCCGACAATCCGGGCTGCTTGGGGTCTTTATCCCCCAACGGATAGTTCAGCGTATCCGCGGAAGGATTTTTATCCGTCACCCATCCGCTTTTATACTCCAGCAACGCCAGGAGGAGTTTGGGGCTGAAGGAGTTGTTGAAGGCAACCTGGCGGAGGGTTTCCGGCCCAATGGCGTTCGATCCGTTGGTGGAACGATACGAAGCCAGAAAACCGTTTTGATCGTTGATGTATTGAATCGGATCGAAATGGACGAATGTGGGAGAGTAAACGATTCCGCTGTCGGGAAAGAGATGAGCGGAATCCGATGTATCGGTCAATGATTCGGGGATGATCAGCTGGAGACCCGGCGTCAACAACCCGTCCGATGGAAGTATCGCATTATCCACCGAGCGGATATCGGAAGGCAGGACGCCGAACCGGATGGCGACGGTCCGGAGTGTGTCTCCAGCCTGGACGAAATAAACAACCGGCAAGGGCGTGGCGCGCGGCCGCAATGTCGGAGTATCCGGAAAGGTGTTCGACGGCTCGGTTGTGGGGGAAGGTCGCGCAATGGGGGATTGCGTGTCCGTCGGCTGCGGCGACTTCTTCACCGTTGGAGAGGCCGGCAGGGAAGTGGCGGTATCGGTCTGGAACAGCAAGCTGATATCCTCGGTGGCGGCCGTATCCCGGGAACAAGCCAGGGCGGGAACCGCCAGCAGGATCACGATTCCTGCCAGCCGAAAACCGGTGCGTCGGGTGAAAGTGCGGATCATCTCCATATCTCGTTAGCCGGGGCGCCGCAATCGCAAGCTTCGATCGTCTGATCGCCCTTGGTCAGGTATCCGTCGTATTCGGTTCCGGTGCCGCTCGCCACCCATCCGCTCAACACAAACGGGATCGGCCCATCGGCCGCGATCCATTCGCCGTTGAATCGGCGCGCAAGGTGTGTATGCGTTCCGTTGGCGAACCCGCCTTCGCACGAGGGATGGCCGATATGGTCGGCCAGTTTCAGGTGCGTGCCGAGCGGAACCCGGTCCCGGGTTTCTATGTGCATATACAATATCGTCCAACCGCTGTGCTCGTTGCCGTCAGAATCCAGATCCTCCACCACGGCTCCCTCGTCGCTGTGCACGACCAAACCGGGAGCCGAAGCCACAACCCAATCGTCGGACGGAACGCACCCGAGGGCAATCCCCGTGGGGGCGAAGTCTATCGCGGCCCAGGCGGATCCCGACGCCCAACCGCCATGCGGCCCGCCAGTGAAGTACCAGTGCACGCCTTCCTCGAACGGCAGCATCAGCGGTGGCTGGACGAGATCCGGAGGAACGACCGGGTCGATGGACCACAGGAACGGATACCCGAACATCGAAGAGTACGTTGCAAAGACACCGCTTTCGGAGACCGCCGCCAGCCAATCTTCCCGGCCGTAGATTTGCGCCATCAAATATTGCACACCCGCCGTACCGGCGTTGATCCCGCTTCCCACCCGGACGATGCTCTGGTCGGATAAAGTCCAATAATCGGTACCCCCCGTTTTCCAATGGTAGTAACCGTAGTTCAACTGATCCGCCGCCCAAGCGAGTTGTTTATACAAATTCTCTTTGCCCGAGATGGGGATGAAGGGATACGTCTGTTTTTCGGCTGACGGGGACGAATTGCTGATCCATCCCGCGGCGTACTCCAGCACCGCCATGAGAATCCGCGGATTGACGGAATATTGTTCCGCCGTAAAAAGGATCAGTTCCGGCCCGGTGCGCTCCCGATCATTAACCACTTCGCGATAATTTTGCAGATATCCCTGCTTGCCTTTTAAAAATTCGGCCGGGTCGAATCCGTTGGCGGCCGGGCCGTACACCAATTCGGAGTCCGGAATGATCTTGAAATTCGGCCCGGGTTTCTCGGATTCCGGAACGGGAATCATGAGGATCTGTCCCACCTCGAGGGCACTCGGATTCGAGAGTTGGTTGAGTTGGATGATGGACTCAGGGGAAACCCCGAAGCGTGCCGCGATCGATCCGATCGTATCTCCCGGTTGAACGACGTAAGAACCCGGTCCGGTCGTCGATATCAAAGAAACGCGCGTGGGATCCAGTGTCGGGGTTGAGACGATCGATGTGGGGGTATCGGCAGGCTTGGCATCCGGAAGAAAAGGAGTGGGTTGACCGGTCATCCCCATAATCAGGCTCGGTTTCGCCGGAGATATCAGGGTAGTGCCGATCGGCAAACTACTGGAAATATCCACCGCCTCGCCGCTGCGAGTGCAAGCCAACCCCATTCCAAAGGCGACAAAGATAATCCAATATTTCCAATATCGACTCTTTTTCGCAAGATTCACGGGTATAAATGTAGCATGTTCCATGCCGATTTTCCAGCACCTTCGGATGCCATTGTTTTTTTGGCTTCCGCCAGTTATGATTCCTTCCCAGCGCCATCCGGAATTCTCTGTTAAAAAAAAGAGCCGGCGGACGATGCGCCGGCCCTCATAGCTTCAAGAAAATTACGCGACCTTGACAATCGTTCGAAGGCATTTGGTGCACAACACTTTGGTCTCTTTCCGTTTTCCATGCCAGACCGCGACCCGTTGGAGATTGGGCTTAAAAGATCGTTGCGTCGCCCGCTTGGAGAACGATCGGCTATGACCAAAGGTGAGTTTTTTCCCGCAGTTTTCGCACTTTGCCATTGTTTCATTCCTTCCTGGTGAAACATATCGGATGCAAGCCGGGTCGCATCTTACCACAGGAACCACCGTCCTGCAAGATAAAAACATCCGGGATATGGATCTCCCCACCGGGGAAGGAAGGGAGGAGAATAACGGAATGAAGAAGGAAGAGGAAATCTCCCTGGGCTCCATCCGCATCTCTCCGAACGCCATCTCCGCGCTGGCCAGCCAAGCCGCTTTGAGTTCCTACGGCGTGGTGGGTATGGCCGCACGCGGAGGGTTCGAATCCCTGGTGCACCCCACCGCCAAAGATCCCCGCCAGGGGGTTGCGGTACACGTACTCGAAGACAAAATCACGCTCGATGTATACGTCATTCTCGAATATGGAACCCGGATATCCACAGTTGCCGACAGCGTCGCCCATGCGGTGCGCTATACCGTGGAACGGGTACTGGGCCTGCCCGTGGAAACCGTGAACATCCATGTGCAAGGCCTTCGGGTCAGCAATCCTGACTGACATCCCAAGGATGGCAGGACACCGGAGATGACATCCTCCCCGCCAGAATCTGCATTCTCCTTCCCGACTTCTCTGGATTCCCAAGGCGCCTACATCGACGGCAGGCTCCTTAAAAGGCTCGTCCGCGCGGGCCTGGTCTGGCTTAATACCAACCAGCAAATCATCAATTCACTCAACGTATTTCCGGTACTGGATGGCGATACCGGGACAAACATGTCGCTCACCATGCAGGCGGCATTCCAGGAAATCGCCGCGAGTGATTCGCCCAACGCCGGCCTGGTGGCGCACAGCGTGGCGCACGGCGCGCTGATGGGCGCACGCGGCAACTCCGGAGTCATCCTCTCGCAGATCTGGCGCGGCATCGCCCGCAGTCTGGATTCAAAATCGGAAATCGACCCGGCCGCGTTTGCCCGCGCGTGGCAGGAGGCGCGGGATACGGCCTACAAGGGGGTCGTCCGTCCGGTGGAAGGAACGATTCTCACCGTGGCGAGTGACATCGCGCTGGAGGCGGAACGAGCGCACATTGAAGGCTGCTCGCTGGCGGAGGTGATGGATCGGATCGTGGTCGCGGCCTACCGTTCGGTGCAGCGGACGCCGGAGCTTTTGCCGGTGCTGCAGGAAGCGGGCGTGGTGGATGCCGGCGGCAAGGGGCTGTTCTTCTTCCTGGAAGGAATGTTGCGCTACCTGGAGGGTAAGCCGCTGGACCAACCCGTGGACGCCGTTCCTCCCCTCTCCTCCTTGGATTTAAAACGGGCCGGCGAGTTCATTGAAGAAGGCCAGGATTTCGAAGTGGTTGTGGATTTTTCACCCACCTCCCCCTTGGACGTACCGTGGTTTTATCGGCAGCTGGAAACGATGGGCACCTCGATTCAGGTCGGTCAGGGTGATGAGTTCTACCGTCTGCATATCCACGTACCCACCGAAAAACGATACGATCCGATCGACCTTACCATCCAACTGGGCACCGTCTCGAAGGTGGCGATCGAGAATCTTCAGGAGCAAACGGAAGGCCGCATGACAAAGGAGCCGGCCGGGAAGATTGAATTCCGCAAGGTCCAGCCGGGACAGATCGCCGCCGTCGCGGTCTCCCCCGGCGCGGGATTGACGCGGGTCTTCGCCAGCCTGGGGGTGTCCGCGGTCGTTCCCGGCGGGCAGAGCATGAACCCGAGCACGCAGGAAATCCTCTCCTCCTTTGCCGATTTGCCCGCCGAAAAAATCATTATCCTGCCCAACAATAAAAACGTCCTGCTGGCCGCCCAGCAGACCAGCGCGTTGACCGGGAAGGAAATCGCGATCGTCCCTTCGGGCAGCATCCCTCAGGGAATCGCGGCCATGCTCGCCTTTCAAAACGACGGGGACTTGAAGGCGGTTTCGTCCGCGATGATCCAAGCGGTCAATGGCATCGAAAGCGGGGAACTGACCCAAGCAAGCCGGACTGTGGAGATGAACGGAATACCGGTCGCCGAAGGACAGTTCATCGGCCTGCACAACGGCGATTTGGTCGTCACCGGAAAGAATTTGGAGGAAGCGCTATTAAATCTTTTGGGAAAGATGAAAGCGGATTCCCGCGAACTGATCACCCTCTATTGGGGTGAGGACCTAAGTCCTTCCCAGGCCAACCAACTGGCGGATAAAGTCCGCGTCGAATACCCTGCCCAACAGGTGGAGATGTACGAAGGCGGGCAGCCTCACTATTTCCTCATCCTTTCGGTGGAATAACGGGGGGCACAATGGCTCACAAGGCGCTGACCACGGCCGCAACCGAAAATGGAACGAAAATGGATCCCGGAAAAACCTTCCGCTCTCGAATCCATATCGTCACCGACAGCGCCTCCGCGTTTCCGAACGCCGACACCGTCCTGCGGCCGGACGTGACGGT
>JBEKLP010000095.1:0-8355 GCA_050010135.1 Anaerolineales bacterium | reverse complement strand
GGTGGAACTTCTCGTTCCTTTCGATCCTCATCGCCGCCGGCGCCTCCAACGAAGTGCTGGCCGAATGCGTCTGGCAGGCGGCCGCGGCCCAGCCGGCCGATCCTGCCGGAAGGTTCCGGCAGGAGGCCGCGCGCGAGCTCACCCGCCTGCTCTCGGTCGATTTGCAGCGGCTGTATAGTTTGCTGCCGCAGTTAGCTGGGTGACACCCGAAGTATGTCATTCCGAGGGGCGCAGCCCCGAGGAATCGGTGAGTTGAATGGATGATTCGGACTTTCATTGCGTTCGCCGCAGGAATATTGCGTTACCGATCCCTCGGCCGGCTTCGCCGGCCTCGGGATGACACCCAAAGGGAGTCGTATGACTGACAACGAACTCGATAAAACCCTCCACCGCGCGCCGCTTTCGGTGCTGCGCCACCCGCTCGGGATCGTCGTCGGCGGGTCGCTGGCCGAAGGGCTGACGGTCAAACTCCATCCGCAAACGGTGCTCGAGGACCTGGCCGTCGGCCGCTACGTGGTCCTGCGCGGGCAGACCGGCAAGACTTTCTTCGGCATGGTCACCGACGTGCGCCTCGAAAGCCTCAATCCCGCGCTCGCGGCCAACCCGCCCGAGGCGGAGGACGATTTCTCCAAGCAGGTTTTTCTCGGGACGATGGCCTACGGGTCGATGCACGTTTCGCCGATGCTGGTGCTGGAAGAAGGCAAGAAGGAGGTGCGGCCGATCAAGACCATCCCGTCGCACTTTTCGCGCGTCGACGAGGCCACCGAAGCGGAAGTGAATGTGGTCTTCGGCGAGGAAGACAAGCTGCATTTCAACGTCGGCTCGCCGCTGGAGATGGAGGACGCGCGCGTCAACCTGGATCTGGCGCGGCTCTCGGAGCGCTCGTCGGGCGTGTTCGGCAAGAGCGGCACGGGGAAATCCTTCATCACCCGCATCCTGCTGGCCGGCCTGATCCGCTCGCAGATCGCCTCCTGTCTGATCTTCGACATGCACAACGATTACGGCTGGGCCGTGCGCGACGAGGCCGGGCGCGAATTCAAGGGACTGCGCCAGCTGTTCGATTCGCGCGTCAGCGTGATCACGCTCGACCCGGAAACCTCGCGCCACCGCGGCAGCAAGGTGGACGGCATCCTGCGGATCGGATTTGGGGAGATCGAGCCGGAGGACGTCGAGCTGATTGCCCAGTTGCTGCCGCTCAACGAAGTCCAGGTGGGCGCGCTGTACATGCTGCGGCGGAACCTGGGAAAGAACTGGATCCCGCGCCTATTAAAGGAAGAGCCCGACGCGGATTTGCAGGAAATGGTCGATACCGAGCGCATTTTGCAATCCACGCTCAGCGCGATCCAGCGCAAGTTCGAACTGTTCCGCCGACTTTCGTTCCTGCAGGAAAAACCGCCCGAGAAGGACCCGGTGGAGGAGATCTTCGCCACGCTGGACCAGGGCATCAGCGTGGTGCTGGAATTCGGCCAGCACGGGAACAAACTGGAAGCTTACATGCTGGTGGCCAACTACCTCACGCGCAGGATTCACGAGCGCTACGTCGAGCGCAAGAACAAGGCAGCCGGCGGGACCGCGGCCGAGCCCAAGCCGCTCGTGATCGTGATCGAGGAGGCGCACAAGTTCCTCGATCCGGCGCTCGCCCGCTTCACCATCTTCGGCGCGATCGCGCGCGAGATGCGCAAATACAACGTCACGCTCCTGGTGGTCGACCAGCGGCCGTCGGCGATCGACGAGGAGGTGATGAGCCAGATCGGGACGCGCGTCACCTGTTTGCTCGACAACGAAGCCGACGTGCGCGCCGTGCTCTCGGGCGTCTCGGGCGCGGGCGGGCTGCGCGAGGTGCTCGCGCGGCTGGACACGCGCCAGCAGGCGCTCATCCTCGGCCACGCGGTGCCGATGCCGGTGGTCGTGCGCACGCGCGATTACGACACCGCGCTCTACGAGGAACTGGCCGGCGCGAAGAAAAAACCGAAGGGGTTGTATCCGGAATAGACTTGACCTTCCAGTAGAATTTTTCCGCAGTCAGCCCCGCTCGGTCAGAAAAAATAACCTGCTGACCGCAAGGGCAATTCTCGAAAAACATGTACTTACTTCGGGCGTCTCTAGGTCCTTCATTGCTTCAGATACATCGGATGCCATGCTTGCCCTCAGGGAAGCGTGGATCGCAAAATAAAATCCGGCGGCGCATGATATTTTAGGGGAACGGCATGACCGAAACCATGAGCTCCATCTTCCGCAAGATAAAATCCAATCCACGCGCTGAACTCTATACCGTCTCCATTGTTGCGATCCTTTTCAGCCTGACGACCGTCTTCTGGCAGGTGCAATTCATGGGCATTCCGTATCTGGAGACGGGGAACCAGATCAAATCCCACAACGCCGTGATGCAGGGAACGGCTGGCAACCCTTGGCAATACCGGATACTCGCCGAATATGCGGTAGAGGGATTTATTCGATTCTTTCAGGGGATGAACTTCCCTCATGCGATCGCCGTCGCTTTTATTTTTTTTCGCCTGCTACAAAATTTTCTGATTTTCCTGATTGCCTACATTTACTATCGGCGGTTGCGCCTTTCCACAGCACAGGCACTGATGGGCCTTTGCATCCTGACATGGAGCATGACCAACGCGCTGGACGCCAGCGACCTGCAGTTCAACACCTATTTCGATATCCTTTTTTACCTGCTGGCAGGTCTGGCCATTCTCCATGAAAAACCCTTTTGGATCATCCCACTCTCGGTGCTGGCCACATTCAATCGCGAAACAAGCGGGCTTATCCCGCTGATGCTGCTGGCAACCCAATACCGGACGGCGCCGGGAAAAGCCAAAACGCGGTCGATCGTCGCGGCAGTTCTCTCCCTCACACTTTATCTAGCGATCTTTCTCGGTCTACGGTTGTATTTCGGTCCGCGTGAGTTGGTCCTACCTTACGGCCATATACCGGGTTTCGATCTGCTGGTCTACAACCTTTTTCATCCGGTCACCTGGGTGATGCTGATTGCCACGTTGGGAATTCTGCCTTTCCTGGCCGTTTTTTCTTATCCGCGTTGGCCTCGCGGATTGAAGGCGTTTTTCTGGACCGTCGTTCCAATCTGGTTTTTTGTCCATGCTTTCGGTGGTGTTATGGCGGAAACCAGGTTATTCCTGGTTCCACAAGCGCTGATATTCATCCCGGGCGCGCTGCTCCTAGTATCCACTAGCAACTCGCCTTCATCAACCCAGGGAGGAACACTGCTTGGAAATTGATCGCGATCAGTTGTCGGCGCCGATCCCGGCGCCGCGCGAAAACCGATCACCAGAAGATCTCCCTTGGTTTTAACCAATGCTTGATCAAATCAATTTACACAGGGAAGAACTTTTCGGGACGGGAACGGACGCGAAGGAAATTTTCACGGAATTTTTACCAGCCGGGATCGCATCGGGCCCTATATAATAACCATCTCTCGGTAAAAGCCTGCGGATGATCCTGACCATGGCGGGTTTGGATTACCCCGGGTCGATCAATATCCTGAAGCCATTATTCCACCAGATCAAGAGGTAAAAATGAAAAAGACGTTTGCTTTGTTTCTCTTCGCGGGATGGCTGCTCGCCGCCTGCGGCACGGCTCCCACCCCGGCCGCCACGCAAACCGCCGCGCCCAGTGAATCCTCCGCGACCGCCGTACCCGCAAACCATGCCGCAGATGTTCAAGTGGCCGCGAAAATGGCCGGCCTCTTGTTCGACCTGGAGACCGTCCAGAAAAACCTCGATGACGACACGACCGCCATGGCGAAAGTAACGGTCGGGGCCGCCGATACGGTCTCGTTTGACCCCGGATTGGGCTTTGGCGGCAAACGGGCCGCGCCGGTGGCACGCCCGCTGGTCCAGATTGGCAAAGTTCCCCAAGGCTTCCTGGATCCGCTGCCAACAAACGGCGCCATCCCCGGGGAGGCCGGATCCTGCGGTGCCGCAGCGGCCAAACCCGCGGTGATCTTCATGACCGTCGGCGGCGTGGCCGTGACACCGCAGCTCCTTACGGATAAGAAATTGCAGACACTGCCGACCGACATGGTCACCCGGCCGCAGAGCGATCCCAAAAGCCTGTTTGCCCTCATGAATACCCTGGTGAAGAATGGCGACCCGCGCCTAGCCACCGCCCAAGGATGGAATACGCTGCTATGGGACCAAATCAAAACCCGGCAGATCCCCGCCGAGTCGCTGATGGACTACCAGTTGTGGAACGCCTCCCCGGTGATCGAGCAGGAGGTGGCCGACCTGTACGGCGCGCAATTACGGCAGATGGGAGCGCCTTCGATCGTCCTCGACGCCTACAACGCCTCGCATAAGACCGGCTGGTATGCGAGTTCTCTCCCTACCCCCGATGATGCCTTGGCCCAAATGAACATCGAAGCCCAAATGGCCGGCAGCATCGAGGGAACCGTGCACGAGCGGCGCGAATTCACCATCACCGGAGCCGACCAGACGCCGCAATATGGCGTGCAAACCGGCGAAGGAACCGTAACGTGGGACGCGCCCGGTTTAGGGACTCTGACCTTCGACGTCAACATCCAGCTGGATAAATACGATGAGCGCGGTCATGCCGTCGGCGGCACCGTGGTCGGGATCGACGCGGATAAGGGGTATACGGTGAACATGACTTTCCTGCCCGACGGTACCCGGAAAGGGGAAATCCTGCGCTACGGCAAACCGGTGGGCGAATTGAGCATGTCCGTGGATGAACAGAAATTCCAGAACTTTCTCGATGTTTCCACCAATCAATCCGAGCCGCTGCCCAACCCGTAGGAAAGAACGGAAGGTGCTGTCTCCACCTAACCCCCTTTCCCCCTTCCCATAACGGGAAGGGGGAAAGCTTGTCCTCGAGCGGAGTGAGAGGGGGGTTGGGGATAGGAGGTTGGGTTGGTACACTAGACAATATTAAAAGGAATATTTTCATTGATGGAAGCCAACCGCCGTAAATGGAATCAACAACACGCCGTCCTCCAGCGGATGTTGATGAAGGAAAAGAATCTCCGCAAGGCGCTTTCCGTTGCGCTCTCTCAGCACGCCGCGGTGCATTCGGCGGGACTGCGTGCCGGCGCGCGCTGGTCGTTCCAGGATGAAGTGCTCGGCGCGCTCACCGATGCGCAGATGCGCGCGATACCCCAGTGCGGGCAATCCGTGGTATGGAAAATCTGGCACAGCACACGGGTGGAAGACGTCACCATGAACCTGTTGCTGGCAGGCTCGCCGCAGGTCCTCTTCAAAGGGAATTGGCCCTCGAGGCTGGGGATCGGCTTTGTGGACGTGGGCAACGATATGCCTGAAGCGGATTTGAAAAAGCTGAGTGAATCGATCAACATAAAAGCGCTGCTGGCCTACCGGCTCGCGGTCGGAAAGCGCACCCGGAGCATCCTGCGCCGTTTGAAACCCGACGATCTTTGGGAGAAACCTGCGCCGGAACGGATCGATCGCATCGTCGCGGAACGCGTGGTGCGCGAAAAAGCACGCTGGCTTTTAAAATATTGGAGCGAAAATCCGAGCGCGAATCTGTTGCTCATGCCTGCGACGCGCCACCCTTTCGTTCACCTCAACGAAATCAGCCGGATGATTCCCTCGCTCCGGATATCAAGACCGGTAAAATAATAAATCTCACCGCTAAGGCGCTAAGCTCGCAAAGGAATATTTGAAGGGTTTAGATTTATCCTTAGCGTCCTTTGCGTCCCCCGGCCCGACCTCCGAGGGCGGGCTTTGCGTTGAGATTTTTATTCCTAATCCGCGTTTTGCGATATGATTACGGGCGTTTGCAGATGCATCACTCGCGACCATTGAGATTCCGGAGGACCTCATAAATAAATTCCGCCTATTCGCTTTCAACTTCCTGATTTTTGCGGGGTTCGCCCTCGCCTCGCCGTTCCTCGTGCTCTATTTCCAGAGCCTGGGGTTCAGCGGCATGGAAATCGGTCTGCTGGCCGGGATCGCGCCGCTGATCACCTTCTGCGGCGCGCCGTTCTGGACGGGTCTCGCGGATGCCACCCGCCGCCACCGGCTGATCCTCACCCTGTGCATGATCGTCGGGATCGCGGGCTACATCATCTACCCTTTCCTGCGCGCCTTCGCCGTCGTCATGCTGGTTTCGATCACATTGAATTTCTTCTTCGCGCCGGTGTCCTCCTTCGCCGACAACGCCACCATGTTCATGCTCGCGGAGAAGAAGGAATTTTACGGCCGCGTCCGCCTGGGCGGAACCATCGGGTATGCGATCGCCGCGCCGCTGGCGGGCGTGCTCGTCGGCCGCTACGGCCTGCGGGCGGGGTTCTGGAGCGCCGCGGCGGTGTACTTCGTCGGGTTGATTCTCAGCCGGGGTTTCATCCACGCCCCGTCGAAGGATTCGCCTCCGGCCCTGCGCGGAATGCGCTCGCTGCTTGCGAATCCCCACTGGATCCTTTTCCTTTTCGCGGCGCTCGCGGGCGGACTGGCCATGGCCAGCGCCAACATCTACTTCTTTCCCTATATGAAGGAATTGGGTGCGCCGACTTCGCTGATGGGGATCGCGCTTTCGATCGGCACCATCACCGAGATCCCGGTCCTGTTTTTCGGACACCGCCTGCTGCGCCGGCTGCAACCGCACGGGCTCTTCATGATCGCGATGGGCATCACGAGCCTGCGCCTGCTGCTCTTTGCCGCGAGCTCCACGCCCGCGATGGCAGTGGCCGTCCAAGTGCTCAACGGCTTCACGTTTCCGATGATGTGGCTGGCGGGCGTGGCATACGCCAATCGGAACGCTCCGACGGGAATGACCGCCACCGCGCAGGGGCTTTTCGGCGCGATGGTTTTTGGTGTCGGCTCAGCCGTGGGCGGATTCCTCGGCGGGCCGCTGCTGCAAAGCCTGGGCGGCCGCGGGCTGTACTTGGTGTTTGGATTGATCGTCCTGGCCATAACGGCGATTGTCGCGCTGATCGAAACGCGCCTGCCGACGGAACAGCCGTCGGTTGCGGTTAACGAGGTTCCTGCCGCGTAACGAATTTACAGACCCTTAGGGTCTTGGAGACCCTAAGGGTTTTCAATACATATGGATCAGGGGTTCGAAAACCCTTTTGAAGTAGGATTCGTATATTGAATAAATACCAATCGGTGTGGGTTTCCGCACCGATTATAATCAGCCCGAACCTGGATTCAGCTCAATTCCCAAAACCCAGAGGCCCCCATGTCAAATGGTTCCCTGCTCATTGAAACCAAAAATCTGGTCAAGCTGTTCGGCGACAAAGCCGCCGTGAACAACATCAGCTTCGACGTGCGCGGCGGCGAGGTTTTCGGATTCCTCGGGCCCAACGGCGCCGGCAAAACCACAACCATCAAGATGATCGTGGGGCTCCTGCAGCCCACCTCCGGCGACGTAAAGGTGGCCGGCTACGACGTGCAGACTCAGCCGATGCAGGCCAAAGCCGCCAGCGGCTACGTTCCCGATACGCCCAACCTGTATATGAAGCTCTCGGCCCGCGAGTTCCTGCGTTTCGTGGGCGACCTGTATGAAATGAAACGCGGCAAAGCCGAGGAGCGGATCGACGAATTGCTGAAACTATTCGATCTGACCGACGTGCGCGACGACCTGATCGACTCTTACAGCCACGGGATGAAACAGAAAACCGCGTTGGCCGCGGCGCTGATCCACGATCCGAAGGTGCTGGTTCTGGATGAGCCGACCGTCGGCCTGGACCCCAAATCCGCGCGGCTGATCAAGGATATCCTGCGCCAACTGGCCGACCGCGGCGCGGCCGTGTTTCTCTCCACCCACATCCTCGAAATCGCCGAGCGCATGTGCGATCGGATCGGCATTATCGACCACGGCAATCTGGTGGCGGTGGGCACGATGGACGAACTCCGTTCCATGGGAAAGAGCGGGAGCAGCCTGGAAGATATCTTCCTCGCCCTCACGGGAGGGGCCGAGGAGGCCGAGATCGCCGAGGTGCTGCGATGACCGACGGTGCCGCCGGCGCTCTGCATCCCAAATATTCCCTGATCCATTACGTTTGGAAGCTGCTCCGGCTGCAGGTCGAGATCACCTTCAGCACGTTCCGGGCGGGCCGGCTGCGCCGCAAGATCGGCATGATCCTTTTGTATGCGCTGATCCTGGCCTTCGCCGTCTTCGTGTTCGTGATGAGCTGGCTGCTGCTCTGGCTGCTGCGTTCGCCGGACCTGGCGAAATTCCTGGCCGAGCAGGGCCAGCCGTCGATCGCGCCTTTCCTCGAAAGCGTTCCGGTCCTCATCCTGGCGGGATCGTTCCTCGCGCTGATGCTCTCCAGTTTCGGCGTGTTGCTGCAGGCGCTCTACCTGGCCGGGGATATGGACTTTCTGCTCAGCGCGCCGGTGCCCGTCCGCG
>JBEKLP010000094.1:0-8376 GCA_050010135.1 Anaerolineales bacterium | reverse complement strand
CGCCGTCGGCCAATCCGCCCTGGCCATAAAGCCTGGGAAGAAAAACAACGGTGAGCTTCGACGAACTGCCCAGCATCCTGGTGGTGATTTCGCGATAAGTTTTTTCCGTTAATTCCATTAATTCGGCGAGGTCGCGTTCGCTTTCGGTTCCGGTCAGATAATAGTAATTACAGCAAGTGCCTGCCGCTTCCCGCCAAAGCGTATTCCGCCGTAACACGGGCCGCAGAGCGGCGGGCAGGATCCGCACCGGGTATTGCAGCAAGGTCGCATTATTTAAGGGATCGGTCCCGGTCCCGCCGGTCGGGTTGACGAAAAGCGTATGCCACCCGCTCTGGCCGGCGGAATTCCAGATCCACGGCCATTGCGCGAGCAAAAAATCGCCCATCCGGTTGGGGGGAAGATTCCCCTCCACCAAAGGGGAAGCGTTGGGAGAATCCAGACGCACCTGTAGTCGAGTATCTCCGGGGGTTGAATCCGTCTGTGTCTCAACCCCCAACCAATCCCCGTCGTAAATGGCGCTATCGGGGAAAACCGACAATTGATATGGGGCAGCGTCCTTCGTCCCGGACCAGTCGGCCGGCAAGGGACGGATTTCCGGCCGGTGCGGCGCATTCCACAGCGTCGCAGCCGCCAGAATCAGCACCAGCCCTGCCGAATAAGCGATCCGGCGATCGACCATCCTCCAGATTATACCGGGAGCGGGCTTGCGTTTTGGTATAATCCCCCCACCTGACTAGACCCCCCGGAGGCAAAAAGCTACCGGCTGGGCGACCTGCAGGAAAGAAAAGGACGCAGAGGTCATGACCCTCCAAACGCAAGAGAAACTGAAACTCATGGGCCAGTTCCACCGGCACGACAGCGACACTGGCTCGCCCGAGGTGCAGATCGCGGTGCTGACCGCGCGCATCAACCAGCTCACCGAGCACCTCAAGAAAAACAAGCACGACGAATCCTCCCGGCGCGGGTTGCTGAAAATGGTGGGACAGAGACGCCGCCATCTGGCGTATCTGGGCAGAACCAACCCGGAAAAATACCGCGAGGTGACGGAGAAACTTAATTTGCGTCAAACCCAATAGGCGCAAAAAACCGCCTCTCCCAAAAGGAGAGGCGGTTTTCTTTTAAGCCCCGCTTTCGCTATCCGATGGATAGGCTTGAAACAACCTGGGGTTTAATCCCGTCGGGTTGGCCGATGTCCCATTCCTTCAGAAAAAACTGAACATCGACCGGCGCTGGTCATTTCCGAAAACGATTGGCGAAAGCGGGGTCAGGCGACAGTTTCCTCTTCGGTTACCGCAGCCACCTCGGGCTCTTCCGGCTTCCGGTCGAGGATCTGCATGATCCCGCCGACTACCTTGGTGCGCGAATGCGGATCCCCCTTGTCATCCTGCCAGTGGTCGGTTTGCACGCGGCCTTCCACGTATACCAGCCGCCCCTTGGAGAGATACTGGTTGCAAATCTCTCCCAACCGTCCCCAGATTTCGACGGGGAACCACTCGGTGGCTTCCTTGATTTCGCCGTTGCCGTTTTTCCAACGGCTATCCACCGCGAGCGAGAAGGAACAGACTTTCTTTCCGGAAGGCAACGCACGCGTTTCCGGATCCTTCCCCAAACGACCGATCAATTGAACACGATTCAGTGCAAGCATAGCATCCCCCTTTAGATTGTCGGGCCTCAGCCCGGAATAATTGCAAAAACTATATCATACTCCGGTGCCGTCTGCAACCGCCAAGATGATGGAAAAACTTACCCTTGGCGGCATCTTCCGATTTACCGGAGGCTGGATTCCGGTTGGCCGATGAGAAAAGGATTTACTGGAAGGTTCGCTTCCCGTTAGATCCCGGCGTCGTTCAGGTAATATTTTTCGTCGGTCGGAGTCTTGCCGGACGGGTCGAACACGCTCACCCAGGTTCCCTCCGGAGCCCAGTTATACAGCCAATGCCCGTCGGCCACGGGAACATTGACGCATCCGTGGGAATGCCGGCCGCCCAGATTGTTGTGCCAGTATTCCCCGTGAATGGCGCGAGCCCGGTCGAAATACATCACCCAGGGCACATCCCCCACATAGTAATAATCCGATTTGTCCACTTCGAAACTGCCGCTCATTGTCTGGATGTTATATTTCTTCTGGATCTGGAACAGACCGGGGCGGGTCCAATAACCGGGCAACCCGCTGGCGACGAGCGTCGCAAAAACAATCCGGTCGCCCTCGTATGCCGCCAGGCTTTGCTCAAACAGGTTGATGCTGATCCATTTCACCCCGGCGGGAATCCCATCCGGACGGACGGTATCCGGGAAAACCAATCCCAAATTCGTTTGCAGGATCCACTGGTTGATTCCAACCATGTACCAGGTTGTTTGATCGACCTTTTGGGAATCGAACACCTCAACCGGTGTGTATCTTGGATAGAAAACGGCATGTTTATCAGCCGGCCCTCCCGGCATCCGGGAAGGATACACGCCTTCGTAGGGCAGCACCCACCCAAAGGGATGATCGGGGGTTTGCGCGAGCGCAAAGCCGTTAAACTGGTCTTTGTTGTTGATCGGAGTGACGTCGTCGCCCCGTACGATCCATCCGTCGCCGGTGCGTAGGAAGGTTCCTTCGTCGCGGACAATCCTTTGCACATAGGAGACGTACACAAAGCCCTTGTAAATCGAGTGGTTGGCATTTCCCGAAATGGCGTCCTCGACACTGGAGTAGAAATTCAATTCCGTGTCTTTCCCCGCACGGGCGTAGGAACGATCCAACTGGCTCAGGCTGGGGTCGAGCGGCAGGGCGGGCAACGGCCGCCGGGGAAGCAAGCCTGCCTGCCAGTAATCTACGCGCACCGCGCCCGGACCCGAGTTGGAGCAAAGATCCGGGTAATCCATTTGCGATTCGACGGTACAGATCCACCCGGTTGGCTCGCCGGTGGACGCGTGCCATTGGGCACTCGATGCGGCGAACGCCGTGAGAAAAAAGGCCGGGAGGATTCCCCAAATCGATAAACGAAACATGTGTATCACCCGGGGATTTCTTTTCGCCGACATGTGTAAACTAACCCTATCCAATCTTTGGGAAAAAAGGATCTCAACGAAATATCAAAGGCCCGTTCATCACGGGCCAAATGATACCCCCATACGCTCGTTTTTTACCGCACGGCGATATCAACGCTCTTTAACCGGCAATTGTTTGACCTCCGGACGCCCTAAGCAGACGGGCGTGATCCCAAGGTAACCGGAACATCGACGCTTGCACCATCCCGGTAAACGGTGAACTTCACGCTATCGCCTGGTTTGAAGTTCATGACGATATAGGAGACCATATCGCCGAAGTTATTTACTTTTTGGCCGTTGATGGCGATGATCAGATCGCCGCCTTTTTTCAGGTCCGTAACGTTGGGGATATCCACCGTTCCCGCGCGCAACCCCGCCTTGTCGGCCGGACCGCCCGCCACTACTCCGGTCACATAAACGCCATAAGTGTAGGGAATACCGAGCATTTTCTGGGTCTTCAGGTGGATTTCGACGCTCAGGCTGGAGAGTCCCAAGTAGGGGTAGTCGTATTTTCCGGTGGCAAGCAAATCGGGCAGAATCCGTTGGACCAAATTGCTCGATACGGCGAACCCCAGCCCCGTATTGCTCGCGGTTCCGCCCTGGCTGGTGGAAGGAGAGAGGATCGACCGGTTGATCCCGATTACCTCTCCCTGCATGTTGAACAACGGACCTCCTGAGTTGCCCGGGTTGAGCGCGGCGTCGGTCTGGATCATATCCCCGATGAGGTAGAAACTGGTGTCGCTTGAGGAGGACAGGGATTCGTCGGTGCGCCCCTTTGCCGAAACAATACCGAACGTCAGCGTGTTATATAGGGCAAAAGGATTTCCGATCGCGACGACCGGGTCGCCGATATTAACCTTGGAAGAATCGCCCAGCGTCAGTGGATGCAATTCGCTTGCCGGAGCATCCACGTGAATCACGGCGATATCGGAATCCGGATCCTTGGCCGCGACGGTGCCTTGAGCCATGAACCCCGAGGGAAAGTCCACTTCGATCGACGTCGCGCTCGCAATGACGTGCATATTGGTCAGGATGTCTCCTTTGGTATCGATGACAAACCCGGAACCCAGCGCGTCGTTTCCGCTGCCTGTGGGGCCGTATGCAATAATCGTCACTACGCCCGGGTTGACCTTGTCATACAAAGCCGCCAGCGAGCCGTCGGCCCCGACCAGGCTGGTGGCTGGAGCGGGGTTCGGTGTAGGCAAGGGCGTCTGGGTTACCGTCGCGACGGTGGGTGTCGGAGTGGTTCTCGTCACCGCCAGCGTCCCGGAACACGCCATCGCCAAAACGCCGAGCACGACCAGAACCATCAGTATTCTCTTCATTGTCATCTCTCCTTGAGAAGCGTCCGATCTATTCCCTTTGGATTATGAGAACTTCCCCCAATCCAACGTTCCCATCCGATCCAAAGGCCGGCCGCTTCGTCATTCGTTGCGAAATTAAACTTGCTTTTTCCTCAGTCGAACGAATTCCTCCAGCAGCTTTCTTTCCGGATCATTCAACCGGGTTGGAATTTCGGCGCGCACTTTCACGTACAAATCACCCCGCGCTGAAGGGTTGTGCAGGCGGGGCATCCCCAGGCCGCTCAACCGGATCGATTGCCCGGAGTTGGTCTCGGGGGGGATTTTCAACAAAATGGATTTCGCATCTATTGTCGACACACGCACTTCGCCCCCCAGGATCATCGTCAACACGTCCACGGGAACCTCGGTGGAGAGATCATCCTCCCGGCGTTCCCAATGCGGGTCATCGGCCACTTGTATCTTCAGGTACAGATCGCCCGCGGACCGTCCGGTAACCGCACCGCCTTCACCCGCCAATCGGATTCGCGTTCCGGTTCCGGCTCCCGGCGGGATTTTGACCTCCAACCTCCGGTTGCCAATTTGCACGATTCGCGTGGATCCGCGGAACGCCTCTTCCAACGTGATCGTGACGTCCACATCCGGAAGATTCCGGGGTGATGCCCGCCCGGTTTCCGGCCGCGCCCGTTGTCCGCGGGTGAAGATATCCGATTGTTGGATTGGAATATCCCCGAAGATGGACTGGAAGAAGTCGGAGAAATTGCCGAACATATCGGACAAATCCGCGTATTCGACCCGGCTCCCGCCCTGCGGCATGCCGCCCGCATACTGTGACCAGTCGAACCCGCCCTGCGTTCCGGAACGCTGCCATTGCTGGTAATCGCTCCCCACCTGGTCGTAGCGGGCCTTTTTCTGCGGATCGCTGAGGACCTCGTAGGCCTCGTTGATCTCCTTAAATTTTTCCTCGGCTGCGCGGTTGCCGCGGTTGCGATCCGGATGATATTGCTTGGCCAGCTTGCGATAAGCCTTGCGGATCTCATCGTCATGGGCGCTTCGCGAAACGCCGAGCGTTTGATAGTAGTCTTTGTATTCCATAACGAAATCGCTTGTCCGTAAAGATGCGAATTTGTCTTTCGTGCATTTCATTCTAAGTCGTCGCCGGAGGAGCGTCAACGCTTTCCACGGCTTCTTACGAAGCTCTAACGAAACTCTCTCCCCTCTCCAAGGAAGTCGGATTTCCCGATGAAATGACCGCCTCCGTGTCGCCAACTCCGCTTTTATTCGTTCGGTTTGCAGGCTTGCGGGCCGGTATGCTATAGTAGGAACGCAATTTTGCCGTGCGACTCAATGTGGAAATTGCGATCGCGGAGATTCATTCCGCGAAAGGGCATCGATTGCCATGCCTGGTCCATCCGAAAAAATACTCATCGCCGATGAAGATCCGGATGTTTTGGATCTGCTCGCGCGGCAAACCCTCGGACCGTTGGGATATCAACCCTCGATAGCTTCTGACGGCCCCGCCACCATCCACCAAATCCATGTCGTTCATCCGGATATCGTCATCGCCAGCCTCACCCTGCCGGGACTAACCGCAAAAGAAGTCCTGATCGTATTGCGCGCGCAGGGATTGGATCCTCTTGTCATCGTCACCGCGCCGGAAGGTCAGGAAAAGCTGGCCATCCAGGCTTTCCGTTTGGGCGCCAAAGACTATCTCTCCAAGCCGTTGCGGGAAGCCGAGGTTGTTTCCGCCGTGGAACGCGCGCTCACGGAAGTGCGCCTGCGAAAAGAGCGGGAAGCGCTCACCCAGCGCCTATCGGAAATGAACCAGGAACTCGAACGCCGCGTCAAGGAGCTTAGCCTGCTGTACGGAATTGGCAAAGCCGTCATCTCGCTCAACCACCTGGACCGTCTGTATGACCGACTGTTGGAAGGAGCCCGGTATGCAACCGACACAAAGGTGGCCTGGCTATTGCAGCTGGATGATTCGGGAAAACAGCTGATGCTCCGCAGCCAGTACGGATTGCCCGAGGTTCTGGCCGCGAAGGTGAACCAGCCTTGGGACGATGGCGTCTCGCCGCTCGTCATCGCCTCGGGCGAGGGGCTGCGTCTTATGGGCAAAAGTCTTCAGCAGTTTAAAATCGCCCAGATCTGCCAATCGGTTATGGTGGCGCCGATCAAAGCCAAGAACGAGTGTTTGGGGGTGATCTCGGTCGGCCACAAAGAGGCCAGGGAATTCCTGCAACGCGATCAGGCGATGCTGGACGCCGTGGCCGACTATGCCTCCATCGCGATGATTAATGCCCGTCTCTTCCGGGCGCTGGAAAGCCGCACCGCCGCCAAGAAAACCGGCCCGGCTCAAACCGATGCCTGAATCTTCCGTTCTCTTCATTGATCCAAACCGGATGTTTCTTCCATCCCTGGAAGAAATTCTGGCGCGTCAGCGGAATTTCAAGGTTCTGCCTGCGAATTCCATTGCCAATGCCCTGGCAGAGCTGGAAAAAACAACTCCCCGGGCGGCCATTCTCGGGCTGCCCACCGGACCGGAAGCACTCGACGCCGCAACCAAAATCCGCGCCTTCCGGCCGGGCCTGGCCATCATTCTTCTGCTCCCGAAGTCCGTTGGAAAATCGTATGCCGACGTGCTCCGCGTGCGCGCCGATGAATTGCTCGCCGAACCGGTGCGCCCCGCCGACCTGCTGGCCGCTCTCGACCGGCATTTCGACCGGGGTACCACCTCGCCCATCCACATGCGGGTGCGGGAATTGGAAACCCTCGCCCAGTTGGGTAAGACCATTACCCGCCATTTGGACCTCGATCAGGCGCTTGCCAGCATCGTTGACGCCGCCGTGCGGCTCACCGGCGCGGAAGAGGGCAGCCTGATGCTGGTCGACGAAGACACCGGCGAACTGTATATGCGCGCATCGAAAAATTTTGACGACGAGTTTGTGGGCACGTTTCGCATAAAGGTGGAGGATTCCCTGGCGGGCGAGGTGATCCGGACGGGAGAGCCGATCCTTCTGGACGGCGAGAGTCCGCGGAAAATTAAAACCTCCTACCTGGTGCATTCCCTGATTTTCGTCCCCCTGCTGCTGGAAGAGAAGATCGTAGGCCTGCTGGGAGTGGATAACCGCACCGCCCGCCTGCCGCTGCACGACAGCGACCTATCCCTGATGCAGGCGCTGGCGGAATATGCGGTGATCGCCCTGGCGAACGCCCGCCTCTACGAAACCACTCAGGCTCATCTGCATCAACTGGAAACCGTTATCCAGCAGGTGGAAGACGGCGTCCTCATCACCGATCTGGAAGGCCGGATGCTTCTCGCCAACCGCACGATCCGCCAACTGTTCAGCCTGGATAATGAGCCGTTGGTCGGGCGTCTCCTGAAGGAGGTATTCCCCAATCCCGAACTGCAATTCCTTTTCTCACGGCGCCTCGTCGCCTCCCCCGCCCAGCGGCGGACGGAGATCACCCTGGCCGACGATCGGATCTTTAATGCGCATCTGACCCTGATCGAGGGCGTCGGGTACGCGATGGTCATGAACGACATCACCCAGTTGAAGGAATTGGACCGCCTTAAAAGCGAATTTGTCTCCACGGTCTCGCACGATTTGCGCTCGCCGCTTACAACCATCCTGGGGTATGTTGACCTGATCGAGCGCGCCGGCCCGGTTACCCGCCAGCAGAAGGAATTCATCACCCGCATCCAGAACAGCGTGGGATCCATCACCACGCTCATCTCCGATCTTCTGGACCTGGGGAAAATCGAATCCGGAATCGATTCCCAGAAGGAGACGGTGCTGCTGAACACCCTCGCGCGCAACGCGCTGGAAGGCATCCGCACCCGTGCGGATGCCAAACACATCCATCTATTGGTGTTGCTGGATGAACAGATTCCAGCCCTGCACGGAAACCCCATTCGGCTGCGGCAGATGATTTCCAATCTGCTCGACAACGCGGTGAAGTACACCCCCGAGGGTGGAACCGTCAACCTTTCCACACAGCGCGAGGAGGGCCAGATCCTGCTGCGCGTCTCCGACTCCGG
>JBEKLP010000093.1:0-8390 GCA_050010135.1 Anaerolineales bacterium | reverse complement strand
ATCGGGCGGACTTTCTTCCGGGACGGATTCCATCAATCGTTCAATTTTTTTCCCCACCTCGCGCCATTGCATCCGGCTCAGCCCGAGCTTTTGACGGACCGCGTCAGGTTCGATTCCGCGCCGGCGGTCCAATACCGCGCATGTCCAACGGCACATATCGAAGGAAAGATGTTTGGAAAGCCCGGCGTGGCTGCCGATCTCTTCCAACAGATACTCCAGCCTGCGCGGGGACCAAGGAAAAACCCGGTCGGAAGGATCATATTGCTCCCGATAGCGCGCGTAGGCGTCCATCCAATCGCGTGAGAGTACGATTTTCCGTTCCTTGAAGCGCTGACGGGGATTCCCATAGCGGACGAATACGTAAGGTTCGGCTCCGCCGGTTTCGATGTGGTTCATCCGCAATCCGATGCATTCCCCTTTTTTAATTCCGGTCTGAAGCAGCAGCGAAACCAAAACGAACGGTCGGTCGTCCGGCCGGCCTTGCCCGGGAGCGGCACGCATGGCGCGTGCCGCCGTCAGCACCCGCCGGGTTTCCTCGCGGGTGAGGATTTCCGGCAGCGGGCTTTGGACCAGACGCTGGACGACGGCTGCGGCCGGATCGGCGGCAAGGATGCCCTCTTCGGTGAGGTGGCGAAAGAAGGATTTGACCGAGGTGATTCTGCGCGAATAGGTTTTGGGGCTGCAGGGTACTCCGCGTTCGGTTTCCATCCACCGGAAGAACTCCTGCAAGTCCCGGGTGGAGATCCCGGCCACAGCGCGCCCGCCTCCCAGGTAGTGCAGCAACAGGCGGAGGTCGGTAGTAAAGGCGTTAACCGTATTCCGGGTGTTGCCGCCTGCCCGTAGGGTCTGTTCCCAGACTGCGATAGCCGTGCTGAGGGAATCCTCCCCGCACAAATCGGCCGAATTTTCCCTGGAAAGGCTTTCCGCAGATGTCGCCATGGTGTCCGGGAATTCCGAGATCCTTTCCGGCCGGAGGAAGGGGTGCCACCGGCGGATGGTATCCAATGTATGCCGGGCGGGTCGCAGAGTCAAGCGCCTCAGAAAGCTTTCGGATCGCTTTTAGGGAGTGCATTGAGGGTATTTCAGGGGTTGAGAATTCCGTTCAGGAGGGTGTGGATGGCGTCGTAATTCGGCAAAACGACCATCTTGCCGTCGGGTGTGATCCAGTTCTCTCCGTACGCATCCGGAATGAGCGTCGCCCGGGTGATCGAGGAGATGGAGACGGACGTGGCGATATCGGCGAAGGGGGTGACTGCATCCAGCGTCAAATCGCTTTCGACGTAATTAGCCAGCGTGACGAAGAAACTGGGGATATTGGAGAGGGCGTTTTTATTCAGCAGCGTCTGGGCGATGCCGAGAAGCACCTCCTGCTGGCGCCGGACGCGATCGAAATCGCTGGTTGTCTTTCGGGCGCGCACATACCATAGCGCCATTTCCCCATCCATATGATGCCACCCGGCCCCTATGGAGAAGGTGCCCATTCCCTGACGTTTGTCGGTCAGGCCGTATTGGGAGTACACGTCGATCCCGCCCAGGATGTTGATTAGGTTTTGGAAATTCCAGAAATTCATCATGGCGTAATAGTTGATCGTCAGACCGAAGTTGTACCGCATCGTATCTTGGAAGAGGCCGAAACCCCCGCCCGGATAGTTGAGGCGCATGCCCTCGCCAAATGCTGCGTTGATCCGGTCCATACCGTAGGCGGGGATGTAGACGTACATATCGCGCGGGAAGGAAATCAGGGCGGCGGTCTTCTTGGTCCGGTTGAGCGTGAGGATCATGATGGTGTCGGTGTTATAGGATCCTCCGGTCGGACGCAAGTCGATTCCGAGCAGGGCGATGTTGAGGACGTCGTCGCCGGTCTTGAATTCCTCCACCGGCTTGGGAACCTCGATCAACGGGGGATAGATCGGCCCGGCATATGGAGCCCAAGGCGGAGAGTCCCCGGGCAGGGTCGGCGTCCGGAGCGGGGAGACCGCAATCGGGGGCTCGGTGGGTGTGCTCTGACCTTCGGGTCCAAAGGGGGTTGAGGTGGACGTCGCTGGCAGGAAGGGAGTGGGAGTCAGGGTGGGCGCCCCCTCGCGCGCCGCGACAGGCGCATACGACCGGATGTTTAAGTAAAGAATGGAGCACAACACAACCATGCCGAGCGATCCCCCCAGAAGAAGGTATCGGATTTTGAGATATTTCCGCAGGGATCCCGCCGCGGGTCGGTGCGGGAAACGGATCCGTCTTCCGATAGATCCCACTTGGTTCAGGACTCGGCTGACGAAAGTTTTTATAGAGGCGATCATCCGCTGGAACATCCCGTGCATTATACGACTGCTTCCGGGCAGGAAGAAAATCGCATTCCTTTGGGGCAAGCGACGGCCGAAAATCCGTGTTTCCCGATGATTCCGCAAATCCCGCATGTCGGATGAAAATCCTTCCGACGGGACGGTGCCGCATCCCCCGATTCTTCCGAGCAAGAGTCGTGCCCGCGGGCCGCTCATCCGCCGTTCGGTTTTCCTTTTAAAGGGGCTCTCCTGGATTACCGGTGGTTTCACGGGGAAAGAAGCTGGCGGCCGCCAGGATGACCGTTAAACCCCATACCGGTGGGATCGAGTGAACGCTGGGCTTGACAGGCAAATGCTCGCCGTGTGGTATAATCTGCCCGCCGTCCAGGATGTTTCTGGCGGCAAATTGCTGTCTTTTTAGGGAAAACCGCGATGCCTGATAAGGTCAGGGCTTTGGAAGCCCCCGTCAATCCGAACGTGCCGGAGCTTAATCCCGGCGATACCGTCAGCGTCCACGTCCGCATCAAAGAAGGCGATAAAGAGCGCATTCAGGAATTCCGCGGGACGGTTATCCGCATCCGCAAAGGCGGAGCCCAGGCGAACTTTACCGTGCGGCGCGTGGCCGTCCACGGGATCGGTGTGGAGCGCACCTTCCCATTGCGCTCGCCGAGCCTGGAAAAGGTCGTAGTGCAAAAGGGTGCGCGGGTCCGCCGGGCGCAGCTGTATTTCCTGCGCAATCTGCGTGGAAAGCGCGCACGCCTGCACGGAAAGTCCGAAGGCGGCTGAGCGCAACCGATTGGATAAAACTAACGCGGCTCCTACGCCGCGTTTTTCTTTTAAGTCCAAGGGCTCCCCTCATCAGGCCTTCGGCCACCTCCCGTCGTTTTACTCCGGGACAGGTTCTCCCAGCTTACCCCCGCTTCCCCCGCTTCGCGAGGGTGGGTGCTGGGAGAAGGCTGGGATGAGGGCGGATTGGAAATTAATATTTTTAAAATCCTGTTCATCCCGTAAATCCTGTCTATTCCAAGCGGAATTTCCAAGCAGGTATAATCGAATTCGTGAACAAACAACCCGTTGGGGTTTTCGATTCCGGCGTTGGAGGACTTTCCGTGCTGACCGAACTGCGCCGGCTGCTTCCCAGCGAGGAATACCTCTATGTTGCGGATCAGGCGCACGTACCCTACGGCCAGCGGTCGCGTGAGGAAGTACGGCGCTATTGTTTTGGGATCGTCGATTTCCTCCTCCGGTGCGGGTCCAAATTGATAGTCGTGGCCTGCAACACCGCCTCGGCGGCCGCGCTGCAGCCGCTCCGGACGATCCATCCCAATATCCCCTTTGTGGGGATGGAACCGGCGGTCAAACCGGCGGCGGAGGAAAGCCGCCGCGGCGTGATCGGGGTGATCGCCACGGAAGCCACCTTCCAGGGCGAGCTGTTTGCGAGCGTAGTGCACCGCTACGCCCGCGGGGTGGAGGTGGTGAAGCATACCGTCCCCGCTCTGGTCGAGTGGATTGAAGCGGGGGAGACGGAAGGGCCGGCGCTGGAAGCCATGCTGCGGGTGCAATTACAACCGTTGCTGGACGCGGGCATCGACGAGTTGGTGCTCGGTTGTACGCATTACCCTTTCGCCCGTCAGGCGCTGCAAAACGTCGTCGGATCGGAGGTGAAGATCATCGATCCGGCTCCGGCCATCGCACGGCGCACGGCGCACGTCCTCGCCAAGCGCGAATTGTGTTCCGCGGAGGAAATAGGATCGGTGGCTTTCTTTACCAGCGGGAATCCGGAATCGTTCTCGCGCATCCTTTGCAAGTTGACCGGCGAGGATGCCTCCGCGCGACCGGTGGTATGGTCCGGCGAGGGTTTGGGTGATCCGAAGTTGATGGAGCCATAGGGGAAAATGGAATATCGTTTTGCGTCGACGGAAGATGTTCCGCAGCTCGCGCGGATGAACCGGGAGTTAACCGAGGATGAAAACCATCGCAACCGGTTGCGCCCGGTTTCCTGGTTCGAAGAACGGATGCGGGGGTTCCTGAGTGGCTCTTACCGGGCAGTACTGTTTGAGCGTGATGGCCGGGTGCTCGCGTACGCGCTGTATACAGAGCAAATCGAAAACTCCGATACGATCTGCCTGCGCCAGCTCTTTGTCGACCGGTCTTGCCGCCGGCAGGGCGTGGGGCGCGAGGTGATGCGGATCCTGCTGGAGGAAATCTGGCCGGCGGAGAAACGCATCACGGTGGGCGTGTTATATGGAAATCAGACGGCAATCGATTTCTATCGAGCCATCGGATTCCAACCGTATTCGATCGAAATGGAATTGCCGGCCCTCGCGAAGGGGGGGGAAGCGGAGGCCGGCAAGAGCGGGCTGATTGGAAAGAGAATGATAATGTCCATTCCGGAAGAG
Organism: Anaerolineales bacterium; assembly: GCA_050010135.1. Lineage (GTDB taxonomy): Bacteria > Chloroflexota > Anaerolineae > Anaerolineales > RBG-16-64-43 > FEN-1073. Next base: position 3,715 of record JBEKLP010000093.1, on the reverse strand, counting down.
ATCCGTGTACGCGGATTTCGCGGATTGGATGGTATGCTCCAAGAGTTTGCCAAGTGAAGCGGAATACGCGGATGAAAAACCTTTACACAATATTAAGAAACAAAATCTCCTCGAAATCAGATAAATCCGCGGAATCCACGAACCGATATTCCATCTACTTGCAGCCTGGAAAGCGATATCATCCGGCATCCCGGCCTGTATCTTGACCCGGGTATGCCCGGAGTGCTACAATCTCGGTTCCTTCGGGGGGAATATCATTGCGGGGTAGAGCAGTGGCAGCTCGTCGGGCTCATAACCCGGAGGTCCTAGGTTCGAATCCTAGCCCCGCTACCTTTAGAACGTCGGGCTCCTAGAAACGCAGAAGCCCGGTGGGCATTGGTTCAAGAAAGCCTCCATCTCAGAGGAGGACTCATGAACCAACGCACATCGGGCTTTTTGCTTTCCGACGCTATTTTAGGGTTTCAGCAGTACAAGACCGCAGCCGGTCTAAGCCCCCGCACCGGCGTTTCATATGAACAACACCTTCGCGTGTGGTTAAGACAGATCGGCGACCGGGATATCTCGATGGTTGCAACTCGAGATCTCACGGCCTTCCTCGCATGGCTTCACAATGGATACACTCCTCAACGACGTAATGGGGGATGCCAACCTCTTTCGAGAAAGACTGTCCGAAATTTCTGGATCACCTTGATGTCTTTCTTCCGCTGGGCTTCAGCTGAATTCAATCTCGACAATCCGATGAAAGGGGTCCCTGGTCCTAAATTTGAGGATACACCGATTGAACCTTTTCGGAAGGAACAAGTAGAGGTGCTTCTAAAGGAATGCGAGTTTTGTCGGAATGCCAAAACCCAATACCGAAGATCCTTTTCTATGCGACGGTCCACTGCCGCAAGAGATCGGGCAATTGTTCTTATGCTTTTAGATACCGGTCTGCGCGCGTCCGAATTATGCTCTCTTCGCATTGGTGATATTGATCAAGCCAATGGACAGATTACCATCCGTTCCGGTAGCGGCGGAGGAGCAAAGGGTGGCAAAGGGCGGGTGGTCTTCCTGGGTAAAATTACACGACAAGCAGTGTGGAGATATCTCTCGAAACGCGAGGATCGTAAAGATGAGGAGGCTCCCCTTTTTCTTGGCAAATTTCAGCACCCTATAAATGCTGGTTCTCTGCGACTTCTTCTCGTTCGGCTTGGTAACAAAGCCGGCGTACCAAAATGCCATCCCCATAGGTTTCGACATACTTTCGCCATTACGTATTTACGATCCGGAGGCGATATATTCACTCTGCAGGCTCTTTTAGGTCATAATAGCCTAGACATGGTGCGTCATTATGCCGCAATTGCCCAATTGGATATTGAGCAAGCGCATCGAAGAGCCAGTCCCGCCGATAATTGGAGGTTATAACGGGGTCATACTTTTCGTTGACAAACGATCAGCCCAGGCACGGAACATTACGGCTAAATCATCATCGGATACTCCTTTGGGGAAATGCATTGATTCGGGTGAAAAACCAATCAATGAAGCTTGAGGTTTATTCAGATTTGAAATTCTATACTGGATCTCGCTTTCCATAAAAGGTCCATATATTCCGTCGGTTGTCTGGGTATTGACATGCATAAGATTCATGCTGATTGCTTTCATGTCTCCCATATCTTTTGCGCGCTGAAGGCAATAAACTGCGTGGCCGTGTCGAAATTTATGAGGGGATTTATATTGCAATCCTGCTCTTCTAAACAATAATCGCATTCGCCTACCAACTGCGATTATCCGATTCTTACCTGGTTTTTCGGCTGATAAGATTTGGTCCCCCCATGACGAGATTATTGGTGTAAACCACATCGCAGTTGGAGGGAGTTGCTCGCGTATGATGGTATCCCAAGATTTCGCGACGGCCAATAATTCTGGAATATTAAGCAGGATCGTTGTGGCGGATTTCTGGCCCTTCGTACGTACACCTAACTCGGTCCATTGCCGAATCTTTTGATTGGAGAGATCCACTGCTTCAATTGGCAACGTTGCAAATGCACCAACCCTCATCCCGGATAGAAAGAGCAGTGCAGCTGCTGCCTTATCTCGGTGTAGCGCAAGATCATTCTTGGAAGGCAGGCATGTTGCTAAAGTAATTGTCTCCTCCAAGGAAATATATACCCGTTGATGGTTCTTTGGTGGGACTGGTATAGGACGCAAAGAATCGATCCATTCGCGAGATATTTCCCCCAAGACATCTGGATGATAGATCCGCAACCATTCCAGAAACAATTTAACAACCCGAATGATTTTTTTCGAGGTTGTCGATGAAAGAATTTTCGCCTCCCGATCTCTTTCTTCTGGTATGGCCAAGTACCGGGGAAAAAGGGGGAGTTTCTGTGGCGCCTTCCCGATCGGGACGTCGTCCAGCCAAAGCAGCCAATGGCGAAGATAGAACCGATACCTCTCGACTGAAGCCGAAGCTAATAATTTGGAATGCAATTGAAATTGCAGAAATTCTTGAGAGAGTTGGAAATTATCCCGATTAATCATTCTGTCTATACTCCTTTATAAACGATCGATTGGCATGTACTACATCGCCCTTTTTTCAAGTGGCCACCGACTTGATTAGTCATGGAACAGTTTTCCATGATGACCGCTTTTCCACACTTAAAACAAAGTGCTTCATTACTTCCAAGCGCCGGGGTTGGGTTCCTTTTCCTTTTTTCATCAACCCAATTCGATAATTCCTCTCCGTTTATCCATATTTCACCAGAGGGGTCTTTATGACAAGGAAGCCCCTCCTGAATGAAGGAATTAAGTTCTCGGCCATCAATTTGAAGTGCCTGCTGAATTTCCAAAGGTCTATACAGCATTGGCATTAAACCTGGAGATCTGATGATCACTGAATGTGAAAAACGAGGTTTACATGTTCGGAATCCCATCATTTCCTCCTGCGGAAAAAGATTTTCTATAGCATAAGGGCTAGTAACCAATACTTGTAGTGGTATTTTCAACAAATAATCAATGGATATAAAAAGACCCAAGATTATAGGATGGTAATATGCTTTTCTAAAAGAAATGGACTCCCATAATAAATATTTGCAATCCACCAGCTCTTTTGCCGAGATCTGTCCAGACTAGAAAAATAAGATCCATCAACCCCAATATCAATCATGCGGCGACTGTTTGCTACAATAATTGTCCGGCTCACCTCATCAGAAATAAAAATGGGCTCGGGTGAGGTTTATATTCTAGACGATCGTGATGGTGCCAAAATGGAACCATCGCGTCAAAATAGCAATATGTTCAGTTATTATATTTTTGCAATATTGCTACCAATAATGGGTTTTCTACAGAGGCATTATTCATCAGGGTGTAACATTAATAATATTCCTCAAACCGAAATTAGCAGTTCTATTTTGGTCCTTAGACGATATTTTATCCCACGCGATTGAATAGATATTATCGGTATTTATTTCGGTTTACATTTCCTTTGCCACTTTTCGGAGAAGCAAATCGCTCTTAAGATATAACTTAATGAAACCTCTGAATAATGTTCCATTGTACAAGAAAATTTAATATAATGCTTCCATTGAATAGGAGGCATTATGCAGATCGCCTTCGGCATGATGGAAGATCGTGAGCGACGGCAAAAAGACACCTTTCTGGATCGGGTAAACGAGATCATCGATTTCTCGGAGATCGAAAAACTCCTGGATACCCTATATAAAAACGAAGCCGGTCG
>JBEKLP010000092.1:0-8427 GCA_050010135.1 Anaerolineales bacterium | reverse complement strand
GTGCAGTCGGCCCGCAAGGAAGATGTTGTGATTGCCTGCGGAAAGGGGCATGAACAGTCGATGTGCTTCGGCGAGGTAGAATATCCGTGGGATGACCGCCGGGCTTTACGCGCCGCGCTGGCCGGGCGTTTGGGAGTTCCCGGTCCGGAGATGCCGGTGTTGCCCACATCTGATGGCGTGAAGGAGGAGATTTGATTCGACGTATGGCTCGAAAAAACTGGTTTATTTTCATCGCTCCGGCAGTGCTGGTCGTTTTGACCTCCTGCGGGAAGACCACACCCACGGCGTTTTCGATGCGCGGGTTTGGAACTCCGGTCAGCACGCCCGTGCATTGGAGCAACCCGCCGCCGATGACCATCGATAAAACGAAGATCTACATCGCCGATTTTCAGACCGCCAAAGGCGAGTTCCGGGTACAACTATTTGCCGATAAGGCCCCCTTCACGGTAAACAGTTTTGTGTTTCTGGCCCGCCAGGGGTTCTACAATAACTCCACCTTCCACCGGGTAATTAAGGATTTCATGGCTCAGGGAGGCGATCCGACCGGAACCGGGAGCGGCGGCCCCGGCTATTCCTTCGACGATGAAATTTCCCCAGACCTGAAATTCGACAAGCCGGGCGTGATGGCCATGGCCAATTCCGGACCGAACACCGACGGCAGCCAGTTCTTCGTCACCTTCTCTCCCCAGCCGGCATTGGACGGGCGCTATACCATCTTTGGCCAAGTGGTCTCGGGGATGGATGTAGTGCTCAAGCTCAAGCTTCGGGACCCCTCGACTTCGCCGACCTTCATCGGCGATGCGCTCTATTCGGTGACGATCTCGGAAAGTCCGATCAGCCTGCTCCCCGGACCCACGCCCACGCCCACGCTCCATTCCCCGGTACAAACGCCGGGAGCGCGCTCTTTTGCGACCATGTCGGTGACCGCGCGCGCCAACCTGTTTACCGGACCGCCCCCCATGGCGATCGACATCACCCATACTTATCAGGCGATCGTGGACACCACCAAGGGCAAGCTGGTCTTCGACCTTGACGCCGCGGACGCGCCGCAGAGCGTTAACAACTTCGTGGTTCTGGCGCAGATGGGTTTTTGGGATAACTTCCCGATTAACTATGTCCAGGGGCATGATTTCATCCTCACCGGAGAGCCGGCAGGACTGCAGGACAGCGACATCGGTTACACCTTGCCGTTGGAAAAAGGACTCTCCAACGAGGCCGGATCGCTCGGATATTGGATTGCCACAGGCAATTCCGTTTCCAGCGGCAGTCAACTGTATATCCTGATGGTGGCTCACAAGGAATTGGACGGGAAGAACACAGCCTTCGGGAGAATCGTCGGAAAAGACGGTTTAGTCCTGGCCAATCAACTCACGATGGATGATCGCATCCTGTCCATCACAATTATCGACAATCCCGCGACCCCGACGATGGCACCGACAACGACGCCGTCCTTGACACCGACCCAAACGAAATAAATTTTCGCGCCGATGGGCTGCCAATGGCCGGCGGTATTTCCGCCGGCCATTTTCTTTTTCCCTCGAGTATCCCGCCGCTCCCGGAAGACCGAAAGAAAGGCTTACCGAATCGCTCCGGACCCGGCAGAAATGCCCCTGCCGCCAATACCGGCGTTTTTTTCCTTCTCCCGCGGTTGCACCGCGGCAAGCGAACGCATACAATGGAAGCGGATCGCTGCTCGCAAGATGCTGCCTCCTCTGCGGGAGATGCCATGGCGCAAAGACGCCCTCTTCGAAAGCCTGTATTTTCATTTCTTACTCTGATGCTGCTTGTCCTCGGATGCAACCTGACCGGCGGGGGGACCGCGAATCTGCACGCCACACAAACCGCATTGGCGCATGCCGTCATCCAATATTCCACTTCGGCCGGCGGTTCGCTCACGCCGATGACCACCCCCCCATCGGGATCGCAGATCGTGCCGTCCGCGACCCGCACACAGACGCCGGCATTCACGCCGACCGCATCATCCACCGCTACACAAACCGCAACCCTGACCGTGGTTCACATCGCCACGCCGCCGGGTTCCAGCGGAACAACCCGCTTCATCACCGATCCGGTCTCGAAGGATTATGCCCCGCAAAAGCGCGTACCCGGAGGTTCGGACGTCTATGCGGGCAACCGCTACGAGCGCCCATTTACTGCGGAGACGATGGACTATCTTTCGGATGTAGACCTTTCCAGGGTGGAACTGAAGCTCAATCCGCCGTGGGTTTATATCACCTTCCAGTTTGCCGCCGCGCGCGCCGACGGGGTCGGCAAGACGATGTACGGCGCGGAGTTCGACACCAATCGGGACGGGCGGGGGGAATACCTGGTGTGGGGGTTATCGCCTGCGGGGGCAGAATGGACGACCGACGGGGTGGAGGTATGGAAGGATTCGGATTCCGACGTCGGCGGGCCGCATCCGCAGCTCAGCGACGCCCCCTGGGCGGGCGGAAACGGATACGACCAGAGAATATTTTCCGGAGGGCAGGGGGCGGATCCGGACCTGGCGTGGATCCGGCAAATCGAGGGCGGGGCTAAGGTGCAGCTGGCGTTTAAATATTCCGCGATCGGGAACGCGCCGCAGTTCCTTTGGAACGGTCTGGCGGATCTGGGGGTGCGGAACCCGGCATGGTTCGATTACAATGACCACTTCACGCAGGGCGACGCCGGCTCGCCGCTGCCGATCCAGGCGGATTTCTACCCGCTCAAGGCGCTCTGGGGCGTTGACAACACCTGCCGCGACGCCTACGGTTTCATCCCCACAGGAACAGAGATGGGGCTGTGCCAATATTACGGATCCATCAGCGGTGTCGTCGGCTGGGATATTGACCACGACGGCGTGCTCTCTCCCTTCGAACTCACCCATTCGATGATCGACGGGGACACGGTCACGCTCGGACAGGGCGCCTGTGCTACTGCCGGGTATAAAACCACCGTGACGGATTCCGAAGGCAGGTACTCCTTCCCGGAGCTACTCATCGGAACGTATTGCGTTAGATTGATCCACACGGTTCCGGTTCCCCTCTCCATCACTCCCGTTACGGTGGCACTCGCGCCCGGCGAGAGTAAGACGGTGAATTTCATCATCCCCTGGTGACCGACGCGACGATTCGGAATTTCGGAACGGGGATGACGGGATCGAAATTGCTTGCACGCGGGTGACATCCGGGACGAAACGCGCGCAAGGCCGGCACGACGTGTAAAAATTTTTCAGGAGATAATACCATGCAGACTGATACTCGCCAAAAAACCGCGTTCTTCCTGTCCGGTGTGGTCCTTCTGCTGCTTGCCTGCAACCTGTCCAGCGCGGCGGCGGGAGGAACTCCCGCCACAACGCTGGGATCGGAATCGACCGTTCCGCCGAGTTCGGCGTTTACCGACACGGCGGGCGCGCCGACTCCGTCCGACACCCAACCGCCGACGGAGACCCCGAATCCGACGGCGACCTACACGATCGTCCACCTGATGACCCCCGTCGACACCAGCGGGACCACGCGCTTCATCACCGACCTTAAGACCAAGGATTATGCGGCGCAAAAGAAGGCAATCGGCGGCGATGATTTTTCGACCAACCGCTACGAACGGCCGTTCACCGCCAAGGAGATGGTCTATCTTCCCGATGTGGACCTGACGCGGGTGGAGATGAGAATACAGTCGCCGTGGGTGTATATCACCTTCGAATTTGCCGGGCCGCGCGCAGAGGGCATCGGGCAGACGATGTACGGGGCGGAGTTCGACACCAACCGGGACGGCCGCGGGGAATACTTGGTGTGGGGCGCGTCACCGCCCAGCGGGGCATGGACCACTGACGGGGTGGAAGTGTGGAAGGATACGAACGCCGACGTGGGGGGTCCGACACCCCAGGTGACCAATGCCCCTTGGAACCTCGGCGACGGATATGATAAAAATTTGGTCGCGAGCGGCAAAGGCGACGACCCGGACCTGGCCTGGGTCCGGCAGACCGAGGGCGGGGCGAAGGTGCAACTCGCCTTCAAATATTCCGCGATCGGCAACGCGCCGCAATTCCTATGGAACGGGCTGGCGGATGCCGGCGTGCGCAACCCGAAGTGGTTCGATTACAACGATCACTTTACCCAGAAGGAAGCGGGTTCCCCGTACCCGGTGCAGACGACGTTATATCCCTTGAACGCCCTCTATGCGTTGGATAACACCTGCCGCGACCCCTACGGGTTTACCCCGACGGGAAGCGAACCGGGATTGTGCGCGTACTTCGGCACCATTTCCGGAACGGTCTTCCGCGATCAGTATGGCTCAAATCCTCCGGCCACCATCGACAATGGCATCCTCGATGCCAACGAACCGGTCTGGCCGCACGGCGGGATCGACCTCGGGCAGGGCGCCTGTCCTGCCTCGGGATATAAAACTGCCTCGATCGGATCGTCCGGCACGTACTCGTTCCCGGGACTTCCGATCGGTGCGTATTGCATCCATTTCTCCCCGAGTGATCCAACGGTTTATACCACTTCGCCGACGGCCGTCCCGGTCACACTGGTCGCCGATGGACATGTGGTAGTCAACTTCGGGGTCGATTGGGTGGAGGTACCGAGGTAGGAAAAATTTATTGGGCGGCAAAAATTAAAAAAAATCGGAGCGGCTGAGATAGCCGCTCCGATTTTTTATCTGTGGAATTAATTGGCCGGGACCTTTTCGGGAGCGGGCCCCCATTCCGCTACCGCGCAAGGTCCAAGCTCAACCCGAACTTGCGCGCTCCCCCTTCGCGAGATCATCGCATCGGCAAACCACCGATGCTCATCGCTTCAGGGGCTATTGCATGGGGGCAGGTGCATGCTCGCGTTCCCACAGCGCGCGCAGGCCGATTTGCAGGCGGCGCGATAGAAAATCCTTGCGTTCGGCGGGGAACGTGAAAAATTCCAAGAGCGACTGCGATGCGAGGGCGATGTCCTTTTGCGGATCGCTTTTTTCCCGGATCGCGAGCGCTTTTCGCTGGGCCGCGCGCAGGAAGTTGGCGAACTTCGTCACCGTCTCGGCGTTGATCCAGCCGCCGTGTGAGCAGAACAGGCGGCAATCCTTATACGGCGCGCGGCGCAGGAAGGCAAGAGTTTCCAGCCAGGCGTCGAATCTTCCTTCGTGCAGCAGCGGAGGCAGGGAAACCATAACCGCATCGCCGAGAAAAAGGATTTTCTCGTCCGGAAGGTGGACCCAACAGGCGCCGGGGGTGGTGGAGGGTGCGTGCCGGAGGATGACCGTCGCCGGATTCCAATGGAGGGTCATCGAACCGTTGAACGCCATGGCAGGACGCGGCCAGCGCAACGACAGGGGATCAAGGCCGTAGGAGGAAGCTTCCAGCGCAGCCAGCAGCGGACTGTTCTTGAACGAATCCTGGAAGGTTTTCATCGCGTCGGTGGTTTGCTGATGGGCCAGCAGCGTCGGCGGCTGCCCTTCGAATACGGATGCCAGATGGGCCGCGGCGAACGCGCGGTCGGGGGAGGCGTCCATCTGAATGATGTAGGAAATCGTGCGGCTCTTCTCCAGAAGTTTCTTCTTCCAAACCTCCGCTTCGGTTGGAAGCAATGGGGTATCCAGGCAGAGAATTCCGCGCGATCCCGAGATGGCGGCGACCGAATGTCCGCGGCAATTGGTTTCGACAAGGACGTGAGCGGGAAGTCTGGGCATGCGTGCTCCGGGAAAGGGGATTAGGCGGGTGCAGCTGCTACGGTGTCTTCGGTGGCGGGAACCTGGGGCAGCATAAAGCGGAACGCCGCGCCGCCCTCGGCGGGGGAATCCACCCAGATGCGGCCGCCGTGCGCTTTCACCGCCAGGCGGCAGAAAGCCAGCCCGAGACCGAGCCCTTTGGGCGCGCCCACGCGCTCGATCCGGCTGTATTTATCGAAGATGCGGTGTCGTTCCTCGGCGGGAATCCCCGGACCGGAATCGGCCACCGAGAATATCACCGATTGGTTCGCGTTTTCCGCCGTCAGGCGGATGTTTCCGCCGCTGGGTGTGTACTTAACCGCATTGTCAAGCAGGTTGCTGATCACGCGCCGGATCATATCGGAATCGGCCTCAACGGTGGGCAGCGACAGAGGAATGTACATCTGCAGGATGATGCCCTTGCCTTCCGCCACCGGCTGGGCTTCCTCGACCGCCTCGGCGGCGAGCGCCGCCAGGGAAACCTTCGTACGGCGGATAACCGCGCGGCCCTCTTCCAGCCGGCGCAGGTCGAGCAGCGAGTCGATCATTCTTGAGAGTCGGCGCGCCGAGCGCAGGGAAATCGTCAGCAGCGAGCGAACCGTTTCGTCGGCCGGCGGCGGGTCGTTGAGAAGCTGCAGGCTGGAAATCACGTTGCCCAGCGGCGAGCGCATATCGTGGAAGAGCATCGAGGTCAGATCGGAGCGCAATTCGTCCAGTTCGGCCCGTTCGGTGATGTCGCGCACAATCCACTGGACCGTGTCCTGCTCCGGTTCGCGCCCCGGGATGCGCTTGATATATAGTTCCACCGGTGCCTGATTGCCGCTCTTGGTGCGCAAACGGGTTTCGTAGTTGCGGACATCCCCCGGCTTGATGTCGGCGAATCGCTGACCGAGCTTGCCGGTGTAGATCGGATGCAGGGCCTGGATGCGCAGCAGGAGGAGTTCCTCGCGCGAGTATCCCGTGAATTGCAGCGCGCGCGCATTGGCGTCGACGATCTTCCCGTCCAGGTCGGTGATCAGAATGGGATCGATGCTGTCCTGGAAGAGGGTGAGGTAGCGCTGCTCGGCGGAGCGCGTGGCGGCGAACAGCTGGGCGTGCCAAATGGCCGAAGCCGCCAGTCCGGTGAGGTATTCCAGCACCTGCACCGAGGTTTCGCTGAACGCGCCGCGGCGCGGATTGATCACTTCCACCACGCCGAGTATTTTCTCGCGCAGCAGGATCGGGACGCAGGCAATAGCCCGCGTGGCGAATCCGGTCTGCTCGTCGACCTTGGCGTAGAAGCGGTCGTCCAGGCGCGTATCCGCCACGACCAGCGGGCGGCCGTTTTGTACGACCCATCCGGCCACTCCCTGCCCGGGATTAAGGCGCAGGTTCTTTATCGAAGCGCTCTTGGGTCCTGTGGCGCTGCGGTATACAAGATCCCCGGTGGATTCTTCGGTCAGGGCGATCGAGCCCGCCTCCACGCCCAGCAGCGCGACCACCCGGCTCAATACCTGGTTGAGCACCTCGTCCAGATCCAGGCTGGAGACGATCATGCGCGTGGTTTCGGCCATGAGTGCCATGGTGCGAGTCTGCTGTTGGCTTTCAGCGTATAGGCGCGCGTTGGCTACCGCAGAGGCGGCTTGGTCGGCAAACGCCAGCACCAGCTGCGCATCGGCCTGGGTATAGGCGTTCGGTAGGTAGCTATCCACGGTGAGCACGCCCACCGGCGCTTCGAGCATTAGGAGCGGGACGCCGATCCAGCCGTGGATCTTCGAAGTTTCCGGAATATCATCGGAGCCCACCCAGCCCGGGTCCTTTTGCACGTCGTCGATGATCACGACCTTGCGTTCCTTGAACGTGCGCCAGGAAGGATTGTCTTTCTGGTAGGGGAATTGGAAATCCTGGATTTTGGAGGACTGTGAAAAGCCGCGCGAGGCCGCGACCCGCAGCATATCGCCGCTCAGGAGAAGCAGCGAGGCCGAATCGAACTTGACCACCTGCGAAAGCTGGTCGAGGATGAGCGGGAACACTTTCTCCGGCTCCAGCGAGGAGTTGATCGTCCGGGCCACTTCCTGGAGCGTCAGGGCGAACATGCGCCGCTGGTGCTCGAGCGTGTACAGCCGCGCGTTTTCCACGGCCAGGCCGACGGTTTCCGCGATCGCCGCCACCAGTTGCAAGTCTTCACTGGAAAAATGGCTGGGCGAGGGGTGCACCAGCGTCATCACCCCGACCACGCCCTCGCGTCCCTGCAGCGGCGCGCTGATCGCCGAACGGGTGGGCTGCGCCGCGTGGGCATGGGTTGGAACCGTGGCGGGAGCGGGGGGAATCCAGCGCGGATCGTTTTGCGTATCCTCGACCAGCGCCACCTTGCCGTTGGAAAGCACCCAGCCGGCCAATCCCTGGCGAAGAACCGGCGCCATTTGCTGGACGGCTTTGGGAATGATCGTTCCGCCCACCGCGACGCAAGCATCCAGAACTTTTCCGCCTTCCCCTACCACCGCGATGCTTCCGCCCGCGGCGTTGAGGGATTCCACCATTAGTTCCAGCGTGCGGCTGAGCACCTCGGAAAGGTCGAGATACCGCGACAGCTCCCGGCTGAGGTTGTAAATGACTTCCAAATGTCGGCGAACACGGTCGCTTTCGATGTTCACGCGGCGTCCTCCATGGACAGCGAGTATAGCACATCGGGCGGACTTTCTTCCGGGACGGATTCCATCAATCGTTCAATTTTTTTCCCCACCTCGCGCCATTGCATCCGGCTCAGCCCGAGCT
>JBEKLP010000091.1:0-8725 GCA_050010135.1 Anaerolineales bacterium | reverse complement strand
CGATCGCCCAGGTGTTGGCGTGGCAAAAGATGCCGCCGTTTTCCTTGGTGCCGGGCGGATAGGTGGTCGTGCCGCCGATGCGCTCCTCGCGGCCGTCGTACGGCGGCCAGATCAGCCGCAGGCCGAACGGCGTGTTGAGTTTTTCGTGGGCGCTTTCCATCGCCGCGGCGAGCCGGTCCGGCTCGCCGATTTCCCCGAGCACCGCCCAGGTCTGGGAGTTCAGGCCGATTTTATGATGCGGTTCGCTTTCCACCCCGATCGGCAACCCCTTGTCGTCGTAGGCGCGGACATACCAGGCTCCGTCCCAGCAGTGCTTCTGGATGATCTGCGCCATTTCGCGCTGAAGTTTTTCGAAGCGCGCTGCGTCGGATCCCCGATCGAGGTGGCGGCTCAGATCGGCCAGGTCGAGCATCGCGCGGCAGAACAGCTCGGCGGCGAACACGCTTTCGGCCTTGCCGCTGCCGTGGTCGAGATTCATTGTGTCGTCCCAATCGGCGAATCCGATCCGCGGCAGGCGGTGCGGGCCGCGGTTATCGAGCGTGAACTGCGCCGCGCGCAGCATGTGGTTCCAGAGGAAATCCCCGCCGCCGTCGTAGTAGGAAATGTTCTGGCGCAGGTAGCCGAAATCTCCCGTCTCACGCAGGTAGGCGCAGGTGGCGACGATCAGCCACAGGTGGTCGTCGGAGAACCACTGCGGTCGCTTTGTGTATTCCGCGGCCAGCCCCGGCCCGCCCTGGCCGGACAGCGGGAAGACCTGGTGCCATGTGTGGCCGTCTTTAAATTGAAGTTTCCAAATCATGGTGAGCATTTCCCGCGCCTGGCGGGGCAGGTTTTGGGAGGCGCCGAGCGTGTCCTGGGCCGTATCGCGGGTGCCCAGGCCTCGCCCGAGCCCGGTATCATAGGCCGAGACAAAACGCGACCAGTACAGGTTGGCCCGGCACTGGATCGGATTCCAGACGTTGAGCATCGCGTTCATTTCCGGGTCGGGCGTGTCGACGGTGATGGCCGAGAGATAGGCGTCCCAATCCTTGCGCAGCGCTTCAAAGGCGGCCTGGACCGATTTCGGGTCGCGATATTTCTTCGCCACGGCAGGGATGCGGTCCGGGGCGTCGGTGACGCCGAGCATGTAGACGATCGCCTTTTCCGCGCCCGGTTTGAGGGTTACGACGTGCGAAAGCGAACCGATATTGTTCCCGCGCGGCGCCAGGCTGTCCAGGGAGTCGCCGCTTTCCACAACCAACGGGTTGGAAAGATCCCGCATCCGCCCGAGGAATTCCTCGCGGTCGGTGTCGAACCCGGAAGGTTTGACCGAACTCGCCATCCACGTCACGGTCGGCCGGAATTTGGTTTGCGCGCGTAGAATTCCGTCTTGCTCGGTGGAGAAGAAAATTTGCTGTCCCCAATCGATATTGGTCTGGTCGGTGGTTGCGTCCCAGAAGGAATATTCGGCGTAGGAAAAAGTCCGCAGCGTGCGCTTGCGTTTCGTCAAGTTCTGAATCGTAAGCACCCAGAGTTCGCAGGGGCAACTTTCTTCGGGATGGGTGGTCGGGACGAAATAGAGAATGCTCGCGGCGATGCCCTTGTATCCCGAGGAGATGCGGGTGTAGCCCGCCCCGTGCCGGCACTCGTACCCCTGCAGTTTGCGGCCCGGGGTGGGCTGGGCGGTCGGGCTCCAGAACTCGCCCGAGTCCTGATCCCGCAGGTAGATGTACCGGCCGGGCTGGTCGCCGGGGATCCCGTTATAGCGGTAGCGGGTGACGCGGCGGTTGCGCGGATCGCGGTCGAAGGAAAAACCTCCGGCGGTGTTGGAGATGATCCCGCCGTAGCGCCCCTCGCCCAGGTAATTGATCCAGGGCGTCGGAGTGCCGGGTCGGGTGATCACGTACTCGCGCGCGGCGGAATCGAAATAGCCGTAGGCGTTGCGAAGGACCTTGGCAGGGGCGTTTCTCTTCATGTGGAAATTCTCCTCAAGAGGCTAGCAACGGAGTTGGGTGATGGGCGGCGGAACTGGATCTGTATCCGCAGGAATTTATTATATCCAAATACCATTGGTTCATGAAAAATGCGCCAATGCTTCCAGCCGCTGAATGGAACGATTGATGGGATTTATTTTTCCGATGATGGTCATATTTCCGTCGTGTAGTTTGGATAAACCGCCAAGGCTTGCTGTATAATCCTTGTAAAGATAAACGAGAGACTGATGATTCCCTCGGATGCCAAGCGGCTTATGCTTCCGGATTGGTGTTAAGGCCGCAAGCCTGTGCATTTGGAATGAATTCAAGGTCAGAAGGAGCAAAGGATTATGAACGATCAAAACCAAACCCCTAACCCAAACCCGGGCACGCCTCCACCCGTGTACCGCGATTGGCGCGAGCAGCGGCGCGCTGAGCGCTTCGCCCGCCGCGAGGCGCGCTGGCAGAGGCATGCAGGACGCCCGTCCGGATGGCTTGGCGGCACAATCCTGATTTTATTGGGCGTGATCTTCCTGCTGCAAAATATGGGAATTCCTTTCCTGGTGAACTGGTGGGCACTGTTTATCTTGATCCCTGCCTTTTGGGCCTTTGCCGCCGCGTGGAACATCTATCAGGACACCGGCCGGCTGACTCGGAGTGGGGCCGGCCCTCTCACCGTGGGAATCCTGTTGACGATTCTGGCATTGGTATTCCTGCTAAACCTGAATGTCGGTTTGTTTTGGCCGGTCTTGCTCATCGTGGGTGGCCTGGTCTTGCTTGGGACGGCGTTTCTTCCGGCGTAGACGGGTACCACGGCAATAAGAATTTCAATGGATCTGGCCAACCATGGAAACCTGTAATGTGGATATAAAATAACCGGGGGAAGCTTATCAGGGTTGGTCGGGCTGGTTGGGTAGAATGAGGATCACCGCCTCCTAGCAACCAGCCGGGAGGCGCTGAAAAGGCACGAACAAAATCGTCTCAGTCTAAATGCTAAAAGGAGTTGACATGAATTGCTACATCCATCCCGATCGGGAAGCCACGGGAACCTGCTCTAGCTGCGGAAGACCCATCTGCGGAGAATGCACCAACACCGTCGCGGGAAATATTTATTGCCCTCAGGACCTTCCGCAGGTAATTCCATCTCAATCCACCACCTCCACCAACGGGCTCGCCATCGCCAGTCTGATCCTCGGAATCCTCTCTGTGCCCATGGTGGTTTGCTACGGATGCGGGATTGTGTTCGCCATCGCGGCGATGATTACCGGGTTCATCGCCCGCAGCCAGATAAAACAAAGCGGCGGCCGGCAGAGCGGGGGCGGGATGGCGCTGGCGGGATTGATCCTCGGCGGAATAGTCACCGCTTTGGTGATTCTTGCCGGCGTGTGCTACGGTCTCTTCATGATCTTCGGGCTATTGATGTCGGCTACGTCGAATACTTCCGGGTTGATCGGGCCTTGGATTTGGCAAATATAAAACCGCCCGACTTCAATGCGAAAACGGCCGCCCTCTGGTTTGGGGGCGGCCGTTTCTTTTTATGCAATTCCGGGAATGGTTTGATTTGTCCAGCGCGCTATTCCACCGTCACGCTCTTGGCGAGATTCCGCGGCTGGTCGATATCGCAGCCGCGCAGCACGGCCACGTGATAGGCCAGAAGCTGCAGCGGGAGGACGGTCAACACCGGGCTGAGCATCCAGGAGACGTCGGGAATGGGGAGCGTGTAATCCGCCAAGGCTGGGATCTGCTCATCGCCGTCGGTGCACACCGCGATGACCGTTCCGCCGCGGGCCTTGGCTTGCTCCACCTGGCTGACCATTTTCTCATACCACGGGTCGCGTGGAGCGAGCGCGATCACCGGCATGGATTTGTCCACCAGCGCGATCGGCCCGTGCTTCATCTCGCCGGCCGGGTATCCCTCGGCGTGGATGTACGAGATCTCCTTAAGTTTGAGCGCGCCCTCGTAGGCGATCGGCATGTTGGTTCCGCGGCCGAGAAAGATGCAATGGGTTGTGTCTTTCAGGACGGCGGCCACCTTGGCTACTGCGTCTTCTCGCGCAAGGCATTCCCCCGCCAGGCCGGGCAGCCGGCGCAGTTCGGCTACCCGGCGCATCCACTCCTGGTCCGGCAGCGTCCCGCGCAATTGCCCCAGCAGCACGGCAATCATATACAGGTCGACCAGCGGGGCGGTGAAGGCTTTGGTGGATGCCACGCCGATCTCGGGTCCGGTTTGCATGGAGAGGTACCCGTCGGCCATGCGCATCGCCTGCGAGCCGATGACGTTGACAATGCTCCACAGCAGCGCTCCTTTCCGCCGCGCCTCCTCCATCGCCGCCAGCGTATCCGCCGTTTCGCCGGATTGCGAGATGGAAATGACCACCGTGTCTTTGTCTAGGATCGGATCACGGTATCGAAATTCCGAGGCGATGTCCAATTCAGCCGGGATGCGCGCCAGGCGTTCGATCAGCAACCGTCCGACCATCCCGGCATGGGCTGCGGTCCCGCAGCCGGTGAGAATTACGCGATTGATCCGCCGGGCGAGCTCCGGGGTGAGGTTCAGGCTGGGGAGAAAAATTTCGCCGCGCTCGAAATCCACCCGCCCGGCCATCGTATCGCCCAGCGAGCGCACCTGCTCGTGGATTTCCTTCTGCATGAAGTGCCGGTAGTTCCCCTTTTCCGCGGCCACCGCGTCCCATTCAACCGTTTGTACCGGGATCTCGAGCGGCACGCCGTCCAGCGTCTGGACGACGAAACCGTTTTCCTTCACCAATGCAATCTGGCCGGAATCCAGGAAGGCCATTTTGCGGGTGTGATCCAGCAGCGCGGGCATGTCCGAGGCGACGAACATTTCGCCCTCGCCCACGCCGATCGTCACGCCGCCGGCGTTGCCGAGCCGCGCAGCTACGATCCCGTCCGGCTCCCGCGAGGAGATCACCACGATGCCGTGCGCGCCGCGCAGGCGCCCGACGGCCTGACGGACCGCTTCGAACAGCGCCGCCCCGGCGATTACATAGCGCTCGATCAACTGGGCGATCACTTCGGTGTCGGTGTCGGAGCGGAAGACCACGCCCGCGGCGACTAATTCCTTTTTCAGCTCCTGGAAATTCTCGACGATACCGTTGTGCACCACCACGATCGCGCCCGAAGCGCTGGCGTGGGGATGGGCATTGCGTTCGCTGGGTTCGCCGTGGGTGGCCCAGCGGGTGTGGCCGATCCCGACAGTTCCGTGAACGGGGTGAAGCTGCACATTGCGGATCAGGTTGGAAAGCTTCCCGGCCGCGCGGCGCAGAACGATTTTTCCGTCTTGCACCACGGCGATCCCGGCCGAATCGTAACCGCGGTATTCCAGGCGTTTCAACCCGTCGAGCAAAATCGGGGCGGCGTCTTGCGAACCGATGTAAGCGACTATTCCACACATTGCGGAAAACCTCCGAAAGGCCGCCGGCTGGCGGCGGTTGCGTCCCAATTGCGGACCGATGGCAAAGCGCGCATCCCGGAATGAGGACTGCAACTCTGCGCTCGCCGCGTGGAGATAGAGAAACGCCGTCCTGCCGGGCAGCCGATCATGCGATTTGTTGGAATGGGATTTTATCGCCACGTCGCCGGATTTTTCTTCCCGGTTGCCCGGGAAGCGTTGATCCGGAATTTATTGCAGGAACCGTCCTGCTTTGGGGGGAAGAATTCGGGTAATGGCGTACCCGGAGGGTATCCGCTGATCCTTCGATTTTCTCCTGGAACGTTCACCCAGGATTAGCCCGGTGGTGAAACCGGGAGCCCTCGCCTCGTCAACCGGCTTGTGCCGGCCCATGCGCTTTTCTTCCCGAAAAAGATGTCGCCTCCTTTCCGAAGATATAAAAATTCTACCACCGAAGGAGGCCGGGATTGAAGGGGCGGATCTCCATTCCAGCGTATCCTGCGGATTAAGATACTGATTGGTGTCGCCGAAAACAGCCAATAAACCGCCGATTAATGCTATGTTTAGGCTGTTTTTATCGGCTTCTTACGGTGTTCTTTTTAGCTGGACGGTACATTGATTATAACTTTTCAACTTCGCGACAATTCAAAAAGGAACAACCGATCCCCCGGCAGGAAATTCCTGGGGGAGATATTGATGTCGATACCCCTTCGTTTGCTGATTGTGGAAGATTCTTCCGACGATGCGGAACTGCTCGAACGCGAACTACGGCGTTCCGGGTACGATCTGTCGGCTACGCGCGTCCGCGACGAAGAGCATTTTCTCATCGCCCTGCAAAACCGGCCGGAGATCGTCCTCATGGACTACCTCCTCCCGGGTTTCGACGCGCTCAAGGGGCTTTCGATTCTCAAGGAACACTCACCCGATACTCCATGCATCGTGGTCAGCGGAACAGTAAACGACGAAACCGCTATGCAATGCATCCGCGAGGGGGCGGCGGATTATCTGTTAAAGGACCGGCTGGCCAGGCTGAGCACCGCTGTGGACCGGGCGATCCGCGAGAAGGAAGCCGGCGAAGAGAAGCGCAAGACGGAACTCGCGCTTCAAGAAAGCGAGGAGCAATTCCTACGCCTGGCGGAGAACGCGGAAGACATCATCTTCCGTTACCGGCGGGGAAAGGACCAGAAATTTCTCTACCTCAACCCTTCGGTGAAGAAAATCACCGGATATACGCCGGAGGAGTTCTACTCACGCCCCCAGCTTTGGTCGGAGCGAATCCTCTCCGCCAGGGAAGAACCCGGCCGGGAGAATGGAACCGACGGTTCGGGATCCTCGCTTTCGCGTTCGGGATCAAAAATCCGCTTCCTGCGCAAGGATGGAAAAACCGTCTGGCTGGAGCAGCGCGTGGTGCAGGTCGGGAACGGGTCCTTGGAGAAGCAAACCGTCGAAGGAATCATTCGCGACATCACGGAACGGGAACAGCGCGACCGGGAATTAAAAGCCGTCGTTTCGGTGGCAAGCGCGATGCGATCCGCCCCGACCCGCAGCGAAATCTATCCGGTGCTCCTCCAGCAATTGAAGGACTTGCTCAAGGCGGAAGGCACCGCCCTGGCCATGAAAGACCTGCTGAGCGACGACATGGTAGTGGAACTTGCCACCGGGGTATGGGCGGATCGAAAAGGTAAACGCGTCGGACAGGATTTTCCCACTTCGGCGGGAATCAACCAGCCGGTTCGCAACGCCAAAGACTGGATGAACGGGCTGGCGGACGTGGTCTGCGTGCCGATGGTCTCCCAGGGACAGACGATCGGGGCCCTGTGGGTTGGATGCAACAATGAGATCAACGAAGAGGAGTTGCGAATTCTAACGGCGGTGGCGGATATTGCCGCCAATGCCCTGCGCCGGGCCGCGCTGCACGAACAGACCCAGCGCCGGTTGCAGCATATCACCGCGTTGCGGGCGATCGATATGGCGATCACCTCCAGTCTGGATTTACGGGTGACGCTGAACTTCTTCCTGGATCAGGTGACCATCCGGCTGGGAATCCATGCCGCTTCGGTCTTGCTTCTGGATCCGCGCACCCAGACCCTGCAATTCGCCGCCGCGCGGGGGTTCCACAGTCCGGCGGTCCATCAAACCAAGCTGAGGCTTGGCGAAGGCGTGGCCGGCCGCGCCGCATTGGAGCGCCGCCTGATCAGCGTCCCGGATCTGGCAAAGTCCGAGGAGGCTTTCCGGCGCGCCCCACTCCTGACCGAAGAGGGTTTTATTTCCTACTTCGCCGCACCGCTGGTGGCGAAGGGTCAGGTGAAGGGCGTTTTGGAAATCTTCAACCGTGCGCCGCTCGAACCGGATAACGAGTGGCTGGAATTCCTCGACACCCTGGCCGTCCAGGCCGCGATCGCCATCGACAATGCCTCGTTATTCGAAGGCTTGCAGAAATCCAACCTCGATCTCGCCATGGCCTACGACGCCACCATCGAAGGCTGGTCCCGCGCGCTGGATTTGCGCGACCGGGAAACCGAGGGCCACACGATCCGGGTGACGGAGATGACCCTGCGCCTGGCGCGCACGATGGGGGTGGGCGAGGACGAATTGGTCCAGATCCGGCGCGGGGCGCTGTTGCACGACATCGGAAAGATGGGAATCCCGGATAGTATCCTGCTCAAGCCCGGGCCGCTTTCGGAAGAGGAATGGGAAACCATGCGGCGCCATCCGGAATATGCCTACGGGTTGCTATCGCTGGTAAATTACCTGCGGCCGGCGCTGCTCATTCCGTACTGCCACCATGAGAAATGGGACGGCAGCGGATATCCCCGTGGATTGCGCGAGGAAGCCATTCCCCTCTCGGCGCGAATATTCTCCGTCGTGGATGTTTGGGATGCTTTGCGGTCGGAACGGCCGTATCGAAAAGCTTGGCCCGAAGGCAAGGTGCGGGAATATCTTCGGGGCGAAACCGGAAAGCATTTCGACCCGCAGGTTTTAAATATGTTCTTATCTATGCTGGAACAGGATGAAACCCTCTCCCCGGTCGCGGGGAGAGTGAATTAGAGGAGTCCCAGGATTTTACGAATCGCTCCCACCGCACGCTCGCGTTCGAACGGCTTGACAATGTAATCTTTCGCACCAGCCCGGATCGCCTCCAACACCATCGTTTCCTGGCCCGTGGAAGCCAGCATAATGACCTTGGCTTCGGGGTTTACCGCCAAGATCTCTTTTAAGGCGGTTACCCCGTCCTTTTCCGGCATGATCAGATCCAGGAGCACCGCATCCGGTTTTTCGTTTTTAAACAGCTCCACGGCCTTTATGCCGTTTTCCGCTTCCAAGACGCCAAACCCCTCCACGGCGAGCATCCGGGCAGTTC
>JBEKLP010000090.1:0-8903 GCA_050010135.1 Anaerolineales bacterium | reverse complement strand
GTTCGGTGTAATGCTTTTCCACTTCGGCGAGGTTGAACCCGACGCCGTCGTCGGCCACTTCCAGGAAGAGGAAGTCGCCTTCGCGCTGCATCCGGATCCAAACGTGCGAGGCCTGGGCGTGTTTGCGCGCGTTGCCGACCGCCTCGTCCACCAGGTTGAAGAGCACCCCTTGCCGGTTGATGTCGAGCTTGTCGGCGGAGCCGGCTTCCAGATCGATTTGGATATCCTGGTTGAAGGTATCGCGGGTTTTTTCCGCAAGCTGTTTGAGCGCGCCGCCCAACCCCTGGGTTTCGAGGACGAGCGGGCGCAACGTGAACAGCATGTGCCGCATTTCCTTGGTGGCGCGCCGCGCGAGCTCCTCGATTTCGAAGAGCTCCTCACTGGTGGTCTCCGGCTTGCGCTGCAACAGGCGCCGCGCGTAATTCACCCGCATGGCGATCGCCGCGGTGGCCTGGATCGGCCCGTCGTGCAGGTCGCTGGCGAGCTTCTTGCGCGCCTGTTCCTCCACCTCCACCAGCCGGTCGCGTTCCTCGCGCAACGCCTGGAACAATTCCGCGTTGCGCAGAGTCGAGGCGGTCTGCTTAGTCAGGCCTTCGATCAGTTCCAGAAAGTCGCCTTCGAGGAAGTGCGGGTTGGGGTGGGCGAAGAGGAGCGCGCCGCGGACTTCCTCCTCCACCACCATTGGCAGGAGAATCCCGCAGTGGCAGGCATGCAACGCCACCATCTGGGATAGTTCCGGATCCTGAAGCGGGGCATCGGCCCGGGTGGGCATATGCGAATGCAGAATGCGCGAGAGGGAGCCGGCTTCGCCGGGCAGGATGGCGCGCAGGTCGGCGCGCGTCAGGCGCCGCGCCGTGGCGATGAAGAATCCGCTTTGATCGCGCAGAAGAGCCGCGCTCACCAGACGGCCGGTGGCGCCCTTTTCGCCGCTGCCCTCTGCGGCAAGGTCGAGCGCCGTATCCAGGATGCGCAGCGGCTCGAGGCTTCCGGTGATGGCGCTGGCCATGCGGTAGACCGAGCGCACCAGCGTCTTGAGCCGGTCGAGTTCCTGGGTGAATACTTCGTCGCGCTTGCGGCGTTCGAGTGTCAGGCTGTGGTCCAACCGTCCGGACAGGTTGCCGGCGCCGCCGGCGATGATCATCAGCGGGATGCTCTCGATGAGCACCAGAGCGGCCGGGGTGACGTCCACAGTCGAGATTAAAAGGAAATATTGAAGGACGGTGAGCAGGCAGCCGGTGAGCACGCCCCAGATCGCGCCGAAGTAGATGGAAAAAGTGGCTGTCGGGAGCAGACCGATCCAGAAAACCGCTCCCATCGAACCGCCGGTCTGTAAATAGATCGGCAGGATGAGGATTCCGTCGAGCAGCGCGATCCCGGCCCAGGCGACGCGCGGCAGGCGCAGGTTGATGTAACTCCCGATCGCGAGCGTCAACTGCAGAAGGAAGAGGCAGATCAGCGCGAACAGCGACGGCAGCGCCAGCGTGCTTTTCAGCGGAGCCAAGATTGCCAGCGCGAGGAGCATTCCCCAGCGCAGGGTGATCGTGGTCCGTTCTAATGACGCCGAAGATTCCGGCAATCTCATGGAATAATCATATCCGGGTTGCCCCCCTTTGCCAACCCTGCTGAGTGTCACGAAAAGATATGCTATAATGACATTGCCCCATCCGTACTGGATGGGGCATCTTGTGCGGTGCGGTTCGCCTCCTCATGCCACGTCTGAAATCACTCGAACTCCACGGATATAAAACATTCGCTTCCAAAACCCGGTTTGAATTCGCCGAGGGCATCACCGCCATCGTCGGTCCAAACGGCAGCGGCAAATCCAACATCGCCGATGCCATCCGCTGGGTGCTGGGAGAACAGTCCTATAGCCTGCTGCGCGGGAAGAAGACCGAGGATATGATTTTCGCCGGCAGCGAACAACGGCCACGCGCGGGCATGGCCTCGGCGCTGATCACCTTCGACAATTCCGACGGCGGATTGCCGATCGAATTTTCCGAGGTGTCGATCGGCCGCTCGGCCTACCGCGAAGGCGCCACCGAATACCTGCTCAACGACTCGCGCGTGCGGCTCAAGGATATCGACGAACTGCTCGCCCGCTGCGGGCTTTCGGAGCGGACGTACACCATCATCGGCCAGGGGCTGGTGGATTCGGCGCTCTCGCTCAAGCCCGAGGAGCGCCGGCGGCTGTTCGAGGAAGCGGCGGGGATCGGCCTGTTCCGTTCGCGGCGCGAAGAAAGCCTGCGCAGGCTGGAAGCCACCAAGCACAACCTCGAGCGCGTGCTCGACATTCTGGCCGAACTGCAACCGCGCGTGGAAAGCCTGCGCCGCCAGGCCAAACGCGCCGGCGAATTCGAGACGGTGCGCAGCGAGCTGAAGGACGTCCTGCTGCAATGGCACGGTTATCACTGGAGGATCGCGCAGGAAGATGCAGGCGCCGCCCGCACTGCGGCGGATGCCGCCGAGCAGGCGCTGACTGCGCTGCGCCAAACGCAGGAGCAAAGCGACGGGCGGTTCATCGACGTACGCAATGCGCTCGGCGCGCTGCGGGCGCAATTGAACTCGTGGCACCGCCAGGCGTCCGAACTGCACCGCAACCGCGAATCTCTCAGCCGCGAACTGGCGGTGAACGAGGAACGGCTGCGCGCCCTCGAGCGTTCGCAGGAGGAAGCCGCCGCCGCGCTGACCGCCTCCGAGGCGGAACGGGCCGCGCTCGAGGAACGGTCGGCGGAAACCGGCCGCGAGCTGGAGCGGTCGCTCGCGGAGCGGGGGGAGGTCGCCCGGCAGCTGCAAAGCGCCGAATCGGCGCGGGCGATACGTGCGGCCGAACGGGCCGCGTTCGAGGAACGGCGCGAGACGCTTCGGTCGGCGCTGCGCGATTTGGAATCCGAACTGGTGCGCTGCGAGGCGCGCTCTGCGCAATCCGTCGAGCGCCGCACGGATCTTGCGGCACGCGAAGCCGCCTCAGCGGAGGTCTATGACAAGATGCGCGCGGCCGCGGAAGCCCATGCGGTCGTTGCAGCGGATAGCGCCAAGGCGTGGGAGCAGGGGAAGGCGCGCCTGGAAAATGCGCTAGCGGATCAGGTCCGCGCGGCCGAAGCCGTTTCCGAAGCGCAAGCCGCCGTCGAGCGCGCGCGGGAGGCGCTTTCCCGGAAGCGCGAGGAAGAAATCCGGCTGCAGACCCGCAGCGAATTGCTGGCGCAGGCGGAAAAAGAACTGCTCGGATACGGCGGCGGGTTGCGCCACCTCATCGGGCGCTCGCAGCAAGGTTCGCTCGGCGGCGTGCTCGGCGCGCTGGCCGCGCAATTGGAAGTAAGAGCCGAACACGAGGCGGCGATCGCCGCCGCCCTGGGCGAATTTCAGGATTCCGTCCTTCTGCAGGAATCCGATACTTTGGAAGCGGCGCTGGAGGAACTGGCGGGAACGGCGGCGGGCCGGACCGGCCTGCTCGCGCTTCCCGGACTGACGCCGCCCAAGCCGATTTCCCCGCCCGCCGACAGCGACGTGATCGGCCGCGCAAGCGAACTGGTGCGCGCTCCGGCCGCGCTTCGGCCGGCATTGGATTCTCTTCTGGGAAGCACGGTGGTTGTTCGCACCCGATCGGCCGCGCGCCGGATTGCCGCGCAATTGCCCGCCCATGCCAAGGCCGTGACGCTCGCGGGCGAGGTATTCCATCCCGCCGGCATGGTGCTGGCCGGGCGCGGGGAAGGATCCACGTCGCTTTCGCGCGCGCGCGAAATCCGCGAGATCGGGCAGGCGCTGCATGCGGCCCAAAAAGCTTCCGCGGAAGCGGAGCGCCAATTGGCCGAGGCCGGGGAAGGGCACGCGCGCGCCGTTGAAAAGGCGGAGGCAGCCGCCGGAGCGGTTGCTCAGCTGCAACAGTCGGAACAGGAACGGCGGCAGGCGATGGAAGAAGCCCGCCGGGCGCACGCCGCCAAAGAGGAAGAAACCCGCTGGCAGGAGGCGCGCCGCGCCGAATTGGATTCCGAGCGTCAGGCAATCGCCCTGGAGGAAGAGCGTCTGACGAAAGAGACGGAGGCGCTCTCCGAAAAGATGAAACAGGCGCGCGAAGAACTGCGGTTATCCCTGGCGGAGACGGCGCAGGAATCGGGGGCCGAAACGGGAGAGGACATCCCGCACTGGAAGACTCAATTGGCGCTGGCCGAACAGGCCGTGCATACGCTGGAAGCGCGGCGGGAGGACGCGGAAGCGGCCCTGACTCACGCCCGAACCGCGGTCGAGGAACGCCGGCGCCGGGCGCAATCCCTCGAGGAGGAACAGGCGTCGATCGAAACCTCGCTGCGCTCTTTGCGCGAGGACGAAGCGCGGCTCTCCGCCTCCATTCATGAAACCCAAGGCTTGATCGATCCGGCCGAAAAGCAACTGGCCCAGGCGGAAAGCGAACAGGGGCTCCTGGAGGCGGGCGAAGCGGAGAACCGGCTGCGGCTGCATTCGGCCGAGCGGCAATACACGCAGGCCCAGGTGGACCTGGCCCGGCGGCAGGAGGAACTGGAAGGACTGCGCCGCAGGATCGAGGATGATTTCGGCCTGGTGGAGTTCGAATACGCCAGCGACGTGACCGGTCCGAACCCACTTCCGCTCGAGCATTTGGCGGAGCGCTTGCCGCATGTGGAATCGCTCGCGCCGGAAGTGGAGGATTTGGTCAACCGGCGCCGGGCCCAACTCCGGCGGATGGGCGCGATCAACCCGGAGGCCGTCAAGGAATACAACGAGGTGAAAGAGCGCTTCGACTTCCTTCACGCCCAAGTGGCGGACCTGCAAAAAGCGGAAGCGCAGCTGCGCGAGGTGATCGCCGAGCTGGACACCATGATGCGCGAAGCCTTCCAGCACACCTTCCACGCCGTGGCCGAGGAATTCCCGAAAATTTTCATGCGCCTGTTCGGCGGCGGGAGCGCCAAGCTCGCCCTGGCCGACGGCGACGCGGAGGGGGAGGAGGGGATCGAGATCACCGCGCGTCTTCCCGGGCGCCGGTCGCAGGGGTTGGCGCTGCTTTCTGGCGGCGAACGCAGCCTGACCGCGACGGCGCTGATCTTCTCCCTGCTCAAGGTTTCGCCCACGCCATTCTGCGTGCTGGACGAGGTGGACGCGATGCTCGACGAATCCAACGTCGGCCGGTTCCGCGAACTGCTCCAGGAACTCAGCCGCGAGACCCAGTTCGTGGTCGTCACCCACAACCGCAACACCGTGCAGGCCGCGCAGGTGATCTACGGCGTCTCGATGGGATCCGACTCCGCCTCGCAGGTGATCAGCCTGCGGCTGGACGAGTTCGTCGGAAAACCCGCCTAGCCGTCCTCTCCCGATCGTTGGGCGCAGAGCAGGCGGACATGCTGGGGCGCACCGGATGGATTGCGCATTCCGGATCCCGCTATTTCCCCTTGACACCGGTAGGGGCGAGTAGTATAAAACCGGCCATTCACAATTCGATACTGCGCATGCTCTTATCCAGAGAGGCGGAGGGACCGGCCCGATGAAGCCTCGACAACCTGGCGGACGCCAAGGTGCCAAATCCGGCAGATTTTTCTGGAAGATGAGAGGACCAGTGATGTTTTTTCATTCACCCCTTCTCAACCGGAAGGGGTTTTTGTTTCGGCGAGACGGGTGAATTGACGGAAATCCAAAAAAACTGAATCGCAACGACGAATCGTTGATAGCTGCTTAACAGGCTACGGAAAAAGTCAGACTTTGTCATTGCGAGCCCCGCCCCGGCTTCGCCGGGCGAGGCCGGGGGAGCGAAGCGACCCCGGCCCACCCCAACCGGGGCGGGCGAAGCAATCTGGTGTTTCTGATGTAAAAACCAGATTGCCCCGCCCCGACCCTTTCCCTGCAAGTGTTACATTTGCCGGGGCGAGGCCGGGGCTTCGCTCCCTACGGTCGCTCGCAATGACAACCATCTGATTTTTCCACAGCCTATAATGGAAAATTGGAGGCGGTATGCCCGTTCGAATCCCGGAAACCCTGCCCGCGCGCGCCATCCTGGAGAGCGAAAATATCTTCGTGATGGGCGAGGAACGCGCCCGCCACCAGGATATCCGCCCGCTGCGGGTGGCGCTCCTCAACCTGATGCCGACCAAGATCGTCACCGAGACGCAATTCCTGCGGCTGCTGGGGAATTCCCCGCTGCAGGTGGATGTGACCCTGCTCCACACGGCCTCGCACCGTTCGAAGAACGTATCCGAGGAGCACCTGATCAACCATTACAAATCCTTTGCCCAGGTGCGGCGCCAGAAGTTCGACGGCCTGATTATCACCGGCGCGCCGGTGGAGGAGCTCCCGTTCGAGGACGTGGATTACTGGCCGGAGCTTGTGGATGTCATGGATTGGGCGGAAACCAACGTGTTCGCCTCGCTGTTCATTTGTTGGGCAGCCCAGGCCGGGTTGCATCATTATTTTGGAATTCCCAAGTATCCGCTGTCCGAGAAGATGTTCGGCGTTTTTCCGCACCGGATCCTGGAACCTCACCACGAATTACTCCGGGGGTTCGACGATGTGTTCTACGCCCCGCATTCCCGCTATACGGAGATCCGCCGTGCGGATATCGACCGGGTGCCGCAACTCGCCATCCTGGCGGAATCCGACCAGGCTGGAATCCACATCGTCACCACGCGCGATGAGCAGAAGACCTTCGTCACCGGGCATTCGGAATACGATGCGCTGACCTTGAAGGACGAATACGACCGCGACATGGGCAAGGGATTGCCCATCCGCATTCCGGTCAATTATTTCCCGGACGACGACCCTTCCCGGCCGCCTGTGGTCCGCTGGAAAGGCCATGCCACACTCTTTTTCGCAAACTGGCTGAACTACCACGTCTATGAAAATACGCCCTATGACCTTCGACAGATACCAAATCCATCGACGGGAAAGGCTGCCGGACAACCGTGATAGTCGAGCCAAAACTTTGAGATATGGGCCGAATCGCTGGGGATTTGTAAAATACAGCATACATAATGTAATTATAATTACACATAATGACAAGTATACCTGACATTTTATTCAGAGTGTGATATTCTATTTTTGAAGAGGGGCGTATGAAGAAAATAATTCTCCGAAATCGCCTGAGAGTGGCTCGGGCGGAAAAAGACATCTCCCAAGAGGAGCTCGCCAAATTAGCGGGTGTCACCCGCCAGACCATCGGTTCGATCGAGAGCGGCGAGTATTGCCCTTCGGCGCAGCTGGCTTTCCTCTTAGCCAAGCGACTGGATAAAAAGGTGGAAGATCTCTTTTTCCTTGAAGGAGACGAACCATGAACAATCCGCCAATCATCAAAGATGAAAGAACCCGGACAATTGAGGACGCGAGTTATAGAGTGGGGTTTAGCATCCTTTGTTTCGGTTTGCTGGTCGATCTTTTTTTCCGAAGCGTGCTGTATCCGAACGAGAGCGTTTGGGATTTGTTCGCACTGGTCGTCATCAGCGGTTTTGCATCGACGATCTACCAGGCGCGGCATAAAACCCTCCCGCCGCATTTTCTGCGTTCCATGATCATTCTTGGTCTGGCGACCATGGTGCTTTCCGCCGCGTTGGTTTTTGTCATTATCAAATTCCGTCCGTAAACAATTACACGGGAACATTGTTGTACTCGGTGGCCGTACAAAATCCATCCGGGAAAAGGTAGGCAGGTCGGAGGGAGCATGGTGACCTGCATGGATTTCCTTATTGGGCTTGACAAACCGTGCATCCCTTGAAAACTCCCCGGGGCTTCAGCCCCGGGCTATTAACTACGCCCGGCTAAAGCCGGGCTGTAAACCAATATCCCTCGGTTGGATAATACGCCGATAACGGCCATGTTATTTTTGTAAGGATTGGAAAAACAGTCCGGATGCATTGAGTCGGAAGCCGGCTTTAGTCGGCGCTGTTGAGAGCACGGCGATTTATCGCCGGGCGAACACGCGCGGTGAATTCTTCGTCGTTTTCATCCTGTTACCTAGAGATTTCATTCCGGGCGGACACACGGGATGGGTGGCTTTTGCATTTAGCGGACAATGCATTTGCAGGAAGACCATCGTGTCCTAAATCCGCCCTGTTTATTTTTTCGGCAGGGTGAAATAGAACGTCGCACCCTTGTCGACCGCGCCCTCGGCCCAGACCCTTCCGCCGTGGCGGCGGATCACGCGCTGGACGATCGCCAACCCGACGCCGGTGCCTTCGAACTCCGCGGCGCTGTGCAGGCGTTGAAAGACGCCGAACAGCCGGTTGATATTGTGCATTTCGAACCCCGCGCCGTTGTCGCAAACCAAAAAAACATCCTCCTCTGCAGAACTTTGGCACCCGATTTCGATCCTCGCCCGTTCCCGCTTCGCGCTGAACTTGATCGCGTTCGAAATTAAATTCGTCAAGGCCTGCCGGAGAAGGATGGGGTCGCCTATGGCGCGCGGCAGGGGGTGGATGATTAAATCGATCCGGGTGCGGCTCTCGGGCGTGGTCAACTCCTGGAAGACCGATCGGGCCATCGTCTCGATGTCGTTGGAGAGGAATTCCATCTCGGATCGGGCGAGGCGGGAGAGGGCTAACAGGCCGTCAATGAGTTCGTTCATGTGGCGGATGTTTTCGCGGACGACTGCGCACACCCTCCGCCCCTCCTGATCCAACGATTTTCCGTAATCCTCTTCCAGGATTCGGGTGAAACCATCGATGGCCCGGAGCGGTGCGCGCAGGTCGTGGGAGATGGAGAAACCGAACGCTTCCAATTCCTTGTTGGCCGCTTCCAACTGCCGGGTGCGCACGGCCACCCGCTGCTCGAGGTCCGCGTTCATTAGCCGGATTTCCTCCTCGGCCTGCTTGCGTTCCGTAATATCCTCGTAGGTTCCCAACACTCCGCGGATGCCCCCTTCCGGATCGCGCAAGGGGATTTTGCTTGTGCTGACCCAGAAGTGTTTTCCCTCC